>JAJYUU010000156.1 GCA_021792405.1 Actinomycetes bacterium | reverse complement strand
GCTCGCCGTCGGCGATGACCTGGTCGAGCGAACCGCGGAGCGTCCGGAGCCGGCGGCCGCCGGTGATGGCTACCCGGCTCGCGTCGGCCCGGATGCCCGGACTGGCCGTCACGATCAGCGCGCCCGGCTCGTTTGCTTCCTCACCGAAGTCGACCGCGAGCGGCGAGCCCGAGTAGAACGCCGGGCAGGGTGCGGGGATCTCCTGCTGCCGGTGCAGATGCCCGAGCGCGGCGTAGTGGGCGGAGGGCGGGAAGATGCTGGACGGCACCTCGTACTCGAACGTGGTCTGGACATCCCGCTCGCCGCCGCCGCGGCGGCCGCCGAGCAGGGTCGCGTGCGCCATCACGATGTTCACGGTGTCCGGGCCAAACTCCGCGGTGAGAGCGCCGACGATCGCGGCCACCCGGCGGGCGTAGTCCAACGCGTGCTCGGCCGCCTCGTGCAGCAGCAGCTCGGCCGCCCGGACCGCGTAACGCTGGGACAGGAACGGCATTGCCGCCACGCGGGCCTGCTCGCCGCTGCGGGTCGTCAGGCGGATCGTCCCGCCGGCGCCGGGCGCCTTGGGCGTACCGAGGACGTGCAGCCCGAGTTCGGCCAGGACGGGCCGGTACACGGTATCCAGCAAGGCGGCGTTGTCGTGGTTGCCGGCGATTGCGACCACCTGCCGGCCGTCCTCGCGCAGTGCGAGCAGCGCACGCATGACCAGGCCCTGCGCCTTAGGGCTCGGCGCCGACGTCTCGAACAGGTCCCCGGCGATCAGCACCAGGTCGACATCGTGAGTCCTGGCCACTCCGACGATGTCAGCCAGTACGGCCGTGTGCTCGTCGGTGCGGTCGCGCCCCTTGAGCACCTTGCCGACGTGCCAGTCGCTGGTGTGCAGGATCCTCATCGCGGACAACCTCGTTAGCTGGAGGGTTCGCCCACCTGGGGCGGGGAAGGGCTGTTGTGTCGGCCGGACGGCCCGCCGCCGTCCGGCCAGCTGCATGCAGGGGCCCGATCCGCGGGGGATTCGTTGAGGCTCGTCGTTGACCTTACGCGCTGTCAGGGGTATGCGCAGTGCGCATTCCTCGCGCCGGAGGAGTTCAGGATGCGCGGTGACGAGGCGCTCTGGTACGACCCCGAGCCAGGCGACTGGCAGCGCGAGGAGGTGCTCCGGGCCGCGGCTGCCTGCCCGGTCCAGGCGATGCGGGTCGAGCAGGCGCACTTCCGCGATGAGCCCAGGTTGCCTGCCCCCGCTCGCGGCGACGCTGCGGCATGACGGATTCACCGGTTCGCTGACGCTGATCGGAGATGAGCCTTATGAGCCGTATGACCGGCCGCCGCTGTCGAAGCAAGTCCTCGACGGCTGGGTGCCTGCGCAGCGGACCGCGCTGCCCGTGCCCGGCGATCTCGACGCCCGCTGGCGGCTTGGCGTAGCGGCGACCGGGCTGGACCTGGCCCGCAAGCAGGTCCTTCTCGCCGATGGTGAAGAAGTCGCGTTCGACCGGCTGCTGATCGCCACCGGCGTGCGGCCGCGGCCGTGGCCCGATCCGGCGCAGGCCGCCCTGGATGGGGTTTTCGTCCTTGACACTCGCGACGACGCAGCCCGCCTGCAGCAACGACTGGCCGCCGGTCCGCGCCGGGTGCTGGTCATCGGCGGCGGCTTCATCGGGTCCGAGACGGCCTCGGCCTGCCGCGACCTCGGCCTGGCGGTGACCGTCGCGGAACGGGGTCCGGCCCCGCTGGCCGGGGCGCTCGGCCGGGTCATCGGGGCGATCGCCGCTGACATGCAACGCGACCATGGGGTCGATCTGCGCTGCGGCGTCTTTGTCACGGCGCTGGTGGGCGACTCCAGCGGCCGGCTGTGCAGCGCTGAGCTATCCGACGGCTCAACGCTGGATGCGGACCTGGCCATCGTCGCCCTCGGCAGCCAGCGGAACGTCGAATGGCTTGACGGCTCGGGGCTCGCCGCCGGCCCGTGGGGAGTCGGCTGCGACTCAGGCTCGCGGGCATTCACCCTCGACGGCATGGTCACCGACGACATCTTCGCGGCCGGAGACGTGGCACGGTTCCCGCACCCGCTGTACAACTACGAGTTCCTCGCGCTTCAGCACTGGGGCAACGCGGTCGCCCAGGCCGAGATCGCGGCGCACAACATGATCAGTGCGCAGACCGATCGCTGGCCGCACCTGGCCATCCCCAGTTTCTGGTCCACTCAGTTCGACACCGAGATCAAGTCCGTGGGAGTGCCGAGCTTCGCGGACGAGGTCGTCATCACCCAGGGGTCGGCCGCCGACCGGAGGTTCGTCGCAGCCTACGGGCACCGTGGCAGGGTCACCGCCGCTGTGGCCTTCAACCAGGCGAAATGGCTGGAGTTCTATCAGAGCCTGATCGAGCGGTCCGCGCCGTTCCCGCCCGACTTCCGCGGGGTCGACGAGCCCGCCGATCGTCGTCCGGTACCGGCCGGGATGCCCGATCGGCCGATCCCCGGCGATCAGGCCACGGTAGAGGTAACGGGCCACAACCCCGGCGAGCGGCGCGCTGCGCTGGTCAGGCGACGGCACCGGCCGGGCGGCAGGCTCCCGGAGCAGCGAAGGGATGGCCATGGCACAGCCCAGTCTCTTTGACCAGGTCGTCGACTTCGCCAGCCGCGCGGATCCCTATCCGCTCTACGCCGAGCTGCGCCGTACGCCGGTCAGCCGGGCCGACGACGGCAGCTATGTGGTCAGCACCTACCAGGAGATAGTCGCGCTGCTGCACGATCCGCGGGTCAGTTCTGATCGGCGTCACCGAGCCGACTACGCCGAGGACGAAGACGAATTCGTGCCCGGCCTGCCGCCCAGCTTCATCGGGCTCGACCCACCCGATCACGACCGGGTCCGGCGCTTGCTGACCCGGCATTTCGGGCCGCCGCACGACCCCGGCCGGATCACGTCGATGACGGCCGACATGGCGGATATCGTCGCGGACCTGATCGGCCACCTGGCCGGACGGACCTCCTGCGACCTCGTCGAGGACGTCACCTACCCGTTCCCGGTCACGGTCATCTGCCGGCTGCTCGGAGTCCCCCGCGAGGACGAACCACGATTCCGCGTGTGGGCCGACGCCATCGTCAGCTCGATCGACCCCACCACCGGCGACCTGGCCGCTCGCAAACGCCGGCGCTTGCACGCCGCTGCCGATCTAGCGAGCTACTTCGGTGAGCTGATCGACGCCGGTCGCGACCGTCCGGGCAACGGCATGCTCGCCGAGCTGGTCGCCGACGACGGACCGGAGGGCCGGCTGTCCCGTGCGGAACTGATGAGCAATTCCTCGCTGCTGCTGATCGCAGGCCATGAGACTACGGTCAACCTCATCTCGAACGGCATGCTCACCTTGCTGCGTCACCCGCAAGTCCTGCAACGGCTGCGGCGGCAGCCCGCCCTGTCTGCCCGCCTGGTCGAAGAGCTCTTGCGGTACGAGCCGCCGGTGCAGTTCCTGCCGAACCGGACGGCCCTCGACGACATCGAGATCGCTGGAACCATTATCCCGCGCGGCGGGCAGATCACGCTCGTCCTGGCGGCCGGCAGCCGTGACCCTGAGCATGTCCCGGACCCCGGCTGCTTCGACCCGGACCGGCCGGACAACGAGCATCTCGGCTTCGGCGGCGGAATCCACTACTGCTTCGGCGCGCCGCTAGCCCGGATTGAGGCACAGATCGCCCTGCCCGAGCTCGTGCGGCGGCTGGAAAACCTCCGGCTTGCCGCCGATCCGCCGCCCTACCGGCCGAATCCGCTGCTGCGCGGCCCTGCGCACCTGCCCGTGCGGTTCGACCGCATCGCGCCGGCGCCCGCCACGCGAAGCCGCGATCAGCGCATCACCGAGGCAGCCGCGCCGGCCGGAGTGAGGACGCCGCGGTACCGGACCGTTCCGGCCATCATGCTGTCGTAGGCCTGTGGCGCGTCCTGCAGCGGCATTATCTCGCTCATGCACCGGACCCCGGATTGCACCGCGAACCGCATGGTCTCCTCGACTTCCTCCGAAGTGCCCGAGGCGTGGCCGTGCAGTGATTTCTCGCCCGTGATCAGCTGCACCGGGCTGACCTCGATCTTCTGCGTCGAGACGCCGACGGCGACCAGTTCGCCGCGCGCGCGCAGGCCGTCGATGGCCGCCGACATTGCCGCCGGGGCACCGACGGTGGCCATGACTACCTTGGCGCCGCCGAGAGCTTGCAGCGCTTCCGCCATGTCCTGCTTGTCGTCATCGATGTAGTGCCGCGCGCCGAGTTGCCGGGCGGATTCCTCCTTGTCGCTGCCGCGGGCGATGGCGACCGTGTCGAAGCCCATCTTGTCGGCGAACTGGAGCGCGAGGTGCCCGAGCCCGCCTATCCCAAGAACTCCGACCAGGTCGCCGGGCTGAGCGCTGGTCTGGCGCAGGCCGTTGAACACGGTCACGCCGGCGCAGCCCATCGGCGCGGCCTCGACGAAGCTCAGCTCGTCGGGGATGCGAGCCAGCGCACTGACCGGCACCACGACCGACTCGGCATACCCGCCCGGGTAAGCCAGCCCCGGCACTTGCAGGTGCTCGCAATTGATCGCGTCGCCCTCCCGGCACTCCCTGCACGTGCCGTCATTGCCGCCGAACCATCCGACAGCCACCCGTTCTCCGATCGCCCACCCCTCGACGCCTTCGCCGAGCACGTCGATGCGGCCGGCGATCTCGTGCCCTGGGGTGAGCGGAAACGGCTGATCGCCGAACAGGCCCTGCACCATGTCGGCGTCCGTTCGGCAGACGCCGCAGGCCTGCACGGCGATGCGGACGTGCCCTGGGCCCGGGCTGGGCTGCGGCAGGTCGACGACTCGCAGCGGGGCGTTGACCTCGCTGACCTGAACAGCCCGCATCGTGCTGGTCATAGAGCGGCCCCCGTCGGGTGATCCGAGGCTCCGAGCCGGCGTGCCCGGCCTGCAGGCCGTTGTACCCGGTCGCCGGCCCGTGATGCGCCAGGTGCCGGCGGCTGCTCAGCCGGGCGGGCGCCCGGTATATGCGGAATCTCACCTACCGTGCGCTCTGGCCGGCCGGAATTTACCGGGCTTGGGCTGGCTTGTAGTTGTCGCGGCCGCCAGGGGTCTGCGGGATCCCGGCTTTCCGAGGGCCGCGAGGCCGGGGAGGCGCACGAGGCAGCGGCTGGCTGCGTCGTGTCAGCGGCAAGGTACTGAGAACTCTGAGGACAGGAACTCGGTGGAGGCACGCATCAGCCAGAAGGTAGCGGTCAGCGTCGTCTTCGTGGCGGCCATGTTCATGTCGATCATGGACGCCACGATCGTCAATGTGGCGTTGCCCACCATAGGCCGGGATTTCGCCGTCACCCCTACGGCGGTTGACAGCATTTCGATCTCGTTCCTGGTCAGCCTGGCGGTGTTCATCCCGGCGTCCGGCTGGCTCGGCGACCGCTTCGGCGGCAAGCGGGTGCTGCTCGCCGCCGTCGTGGTCTTCACCGTCGCGTCCGCACTCTGCGGCCTGGCCGGCAGCCTCGGTGAACTGGTGATCTTCCGCATCATCCAGGGTGCCGGCGGCGGCATGCTCGCCCCGGTCGGGCTGGCCATGTTGTTCCGGGTGTTCCCGCCGGAGGAGCGGATCCGCGCGTCGTCAATCCTGACCGTGCCCACCACGCTGGCGCCGGCGCTCGGGCCGGTGCTCGGCGGCTGGCTGGTCACCGACTTCTCCTGGCGCTGGGTGTTCTACGTGAACGTGCCGATCGGGGCTGCGGCCTTCATCTTCGGCCTGATCTTCCTGCGGCAGGCCGGGCAGTCCGATCCCGGCCGGTTCGACCTGCCCGGCTTCCTGCTCGCGGGCATCGGCCTCGGGCTGGCGATGTACGGGGTGTCCGAGGGCCCGGTGAAGGGCTGGCACTCGGCCGACGTGCTGGCCACCATCGCGGCTGGCGTCGTGCTGCTCGCCGCGATGGTCATCGTCGAGTTGAGAACTGCCCGGCCCATGGTGGACCTGCGGCTGCTTTCGAACCGGCTGTTCCGGTCCAGTAACGGCGTCATGATCCTCACCTCGGTCGCGTTCCTCGGCACGCTGTACGGGATCTCGCTCTATTACCAGGACGGCCGCGGCCTTACCGCACTGGGTTCCGGACTGAGCACGTTCCCGGAAGCTCTCGGGGTTATGGGCGGAGCGCAGCTCGCCAGCCGCTGGCTGTACCGGCGGCTCGGCCCGCGCCGGCACATCACCCTTGGCCTGATCGGCACGACGCTGTCGATCGGCCTGCTCGCGCTGCTGGGACCGGCAACCAGCCTGTGGTGGGCCCGGCTGCTGATGCTGACGCTCGGCCTGTCCATGGCCCAGATCTTCGTCCCGGTGCAGGCGGCCGCGTTCGCCACGATCACCCCGGCCGCGACCGGTCGCGCGTCGACGATGTTCAACGCAGTCCGTCAGCTCGGCGGCGCCGTCGGCGTGGCGATGCTGACCACGGCCATCGTGCTAGTCGGTCCCGTGCACCTGGTCGGCGGGCACCCCGTCGCGAACCTGACCGCGTACCGGGTGGCGTTCCTGGTCGCGGCGGCGGTGTGCCTGGCGGCCGTGCCGTGCGCGCTGTCGATCCGCGACGCCGATGCCGCGCGCACCATCCCCGGCCGCCGCGGCACCCGGCCCCTGGACAGAGCCGCCGCCGACTCGCACCCAGCGCCGGTCCTGGCTGACTGACGCGCCGGGACTGCCTGCGGGCGGGCGGGAACAGAAATTATCGCAAGACGGACTCGCCGCACTAAGGCTTGCGAGCGACTCCGGCCCACATCGGGACTGAGCCGGTCACCGCTGCCGGGTCGGCCGGCCGCCACGCCGGAGTCTGCGTCACGCCGGGCTCCAGGATCTCCCAGTCGCCGAAGAAGGCAGTCACCTCGGCGATGTCGCGGCGCGTCTGCCCGGTGACCACTGATGCGTTGTAACGCCGCGCGACCTCGGCAACCTTCTCGGTCTGAACGTCGCTGGCCGGGTGCGAGATCACCAGGTAGCTGCCGGGCGCGGCGGCCTCACGCAGCCGGGCGACGATGGCGCACGGGTCGTCGGACTCGGGGATGTGATGCAGCACCGCGACGAGCATGATCGCGATCGGCTGGGTCAGGTCGAGGACCGCTCCAGCCTTCGCGAGGATCGCCTCCGGATCGCGAAGGTCGGCGTCGAGATAGGCGGTGAGGCCATCGGGCGCGCTGGTGAGCAGCGCACGGGCATGCGCGAGCACGATCGGGTCATTGTCCACGTACACGATGCGCGAGTCGGGCGCGACCGACTGAGCCACCTCGTGTGTGTTGTCGGCCGACGGCAGGCCGGTGCCGAGGTCGAGGAACTGCCGGATCCCGGCCGGTCCGGCCAGGTAGCGAACGGCCCGGCCGAGGAAGGCGCGGTTCTCGCGCACGTCCGTCCTGATGGCGGGGCGGACCTCGATCACCTGCTCGGCAGCTGCCCGGTCGGCGGCGAAGTTGTCAATTCTGCCGCCGACGCTGCGACCTGCGCAGACGCTACTGTGGTAGTGTCTGAGTCAGCGGAAAGTCAGCATGCGGAGGGAAGTCGCGGCCATGGCAGCACTCGTCAAAGATGCCCGCGGGCAGAACACGCGCAAGCGTTACACAGTCCGCTTCCGGCTCGACGGGCGCCAGCGCGAACGGTCGTTTGCCACGCTGCGCGAGGCGCGCGATTTCATGGCCAAAGTTGACCACGACACCCGCGAGCACACGTTCACCGATCCGAAGCTCGGCACCGAGGCTTTCGCCGCCTACGCCGCGCGCGTGATCGCCGGCATGGCGGTCAGCGACGGCACGCGCAAGCTCTACAGCGGCATCCTGCGCACCTGGATAGAACCGTTCGCGAGCGTGCGCACGCTCGCGCAGGTCGCACGCGACCGCGAAGGCGCGGTCACGCTGCTCAACGAAACCATGGCGCACCTGTCATACAACCGACGCGGCATCGCCGCGTCGGTGCTCACGGCGACGCTAGACGAGGCGGTCGCAGCCGGGCGCCTCGCCTCGCACCGGCTCGTCGGCATCCGGCTCACCCGCCCGGCCGCCGACGTGGCGGACGGCCCCGATGATTCGTTCGTGTTCCCGTCCAAAGACAAGATCACGGCGCTGGCGGACGCGCTGAACGGCTACGGCGTGGCCGTCTGGCTGATGCGGGGATGCGGCCTGCGCGTCAGCGAGGCACTCGCAGTCTGCAGGGCCGACTTCGCGCAAGACGGTGCCGTCTTGCGGGTCAGCGGCCAGGCGTCGACAGACGGCAGGCGCAAGGTCGCGCTGAAACACCGGAAGCCAGGAGAGTGCCGCGACGTTCCCGTGCCCGCCTACCTCTGGGAACTGGTGAGGGATCTTCCTGATGGCCCGGTGCTTCCCGGCCGCGACGGCGCCCGGTACCTCACCTACGACACGCTCGCCAAGCGGTTCGGCAACGCCGCTCGGGATCTCGGCATCCCGGCCGGCTTCACCCCGCACTCACTGCGGCACGCGTTCACCAGCGCGCTCCTGGCTCGCGGCGTGCCGATCACCGATGTTGCCGCCTGGCTCGGACACCGCACTATCAGCGTCACCTACCGGATCTACGGGCACCTCGTGCCGAGCGCGGCCGGCCGCGCTCGTGCCGCGCTGGACGCCGAGTATGCTGCATGGGAATGACGCAACCCGGCGCGTCGCGGCGTAACCAGGTGCGACAGCGCGTAAACTCGGTGCCCTGACGATGGCAGGCGCGCGCCGTCCAGCGCGCCGAAGTCTCCCGCCGCGATAGGGAGCAGGCAAGCGGGACTCCAGCCGGTCCCCAGGGTTGACCGGCGATTGTCCCGCAGTCCGCGACTGCCAGGGAAATACATGCCATCCGGGGGATCAAACCATCTGCTGACGGCGCAGGAATGCGCCGACTACCTGAGCGTGCCCCTGCGCACGCTCCGCGAGAACCGCGAACGCTGGGAACTGCCCGCGGTGCGCGTCGGCCGCGCGCTCCGGTTCCGGATGCGCGACGTTGAGACGTGGCTTAGCCAGCGCGCCGCGTAGGCGCGTCGAGCGTCCGCCACCGGGATCCGTCCCGGTAAGCCAGTAGGCTGCCGGGGTAGGTCCTGCCGACTGCGACCACGGCTGCCGGAGTCGCAGCCTCGGCGAGCACCTCTAGTTTTCCCTCGACCTCGGCCACTACGGCGTACTCAGCAGCTTGCATCACGGGCCGCCTTTTCACCGGCTGCGTGCGCGCGCGCGTAGGCGCGCTCTAGGTACTCCAGGCAGATTCCCGTAGCCCCGGCCTTGCGCGCGTCGTGGAGCGCGTCGCGAGCGCGGGCTACAGCGGCTTCGTAGGCGGCCTCGCGGCGCAGTGCCGCGGTGGTGGTGTCTGTCATCTTCGCTCCTTTGTGGTTATGCCGCAGTGCGGCTGAGGTAGTCGCGTGCGTCCGCGGCAGACGCGAACACAAGCGACCCCTTCCGGCTATTGCACCGACGACACGCGAGCGCCCAGTTGTTGTCTGGGTTGGCGCCGAGATACGCGTACGGCGTGATGTGATCCCAGGTGTACTCAGCCGGCAGGAGGTACGCGTCGCAGTAGGCGCACAAGCTGCCGTTGCGCTTGAGGATCATCTGCTGTATCCGCTTCGGCGGTCGGCGCTTGCGGCCGGCGCCGTTGGACGTCGTGAGCAGGCTAGGGCGGCGCTCGTAGTCGGCGCCCGAGATGCTCACTTCGCCCACCACTGAGTGATCGCGTCCGGCAGGAGGTCCCGCGTGTTGCGGTAGTCGACCCTGGCCGCCTCGGCTAGCGCCAGCTCGGCGCAAGCCGCCAGGCGCCGGGGATCGCGCCGCGGCGCGAGCCGTGCGGCAACCTTTGAAACGTCCTTCGCGAGCGCCAGTGAGCGTTTTTGATCATGCCCTTGACCTGCGGTTCCGGGACGTTCTAGAGGCCGCCCTAGGGTGATTACCTGTGCCAGCCGCTTTGCGCGCGCTTTAGCGGGCACGCAGGCATCGCAGATCGCCTCCCTCGGCTTCGGCGTGAACCATCGCGAGCACCTGCGGCAGACCTTCGCGGTGTCACGCAGCGCCTTCGGGACATCGCGTTTCAGGGCGTAGTTCATCGGTACAGTGAGTAGGGACATCGGACCTTCTAAATAAAGAGACCCTCCCGGCGTGCCCGCGCCGGGAGGGTCGTTCTAGGTCGCGCGGGCACGCGAAGAAACTCGGGGGATGAGACTTACGCAGGCCGGCCGATGCGCAGCCGCTGACCCTGCTGCACCGACGCCGCGGTGATCGCCTGGCGGACCACGCCGATAAGCTGCTGCGTGCCGAAGCCGTTGAACGTGTTGTTTACCGTCATGCCCCCACCGCCGGAGGTGCCCGCGAAGCGCTGCCCGGCATAGCCGGACAACGCCGACGCCAGCCCGGCGATCGAGGAGTTGGGCAGGATCTGCTCACCGCCGCGGAGGTTGATGAGCTCGGGCCCGGCTTCGCCGACTGTCGCCCAGCCGGCGGACGCATTCAGGGTGCCCGCCGCGTGGCCCGGTAGCGTAATCGTCCCGGTGCCAGACTTAGAGGCATTCGTCAGCGTCTGGTTGAGGAGCATCGATGCGACCGGCGAGCCCGTGATCTGCAGGTCGAAAGTCAGGGCCTTCGTCGCGCTGGCCGGTATCTTCCCGATGGCAGCCGCGTAGCGATCGGCAAGCCGCAGCGCGCGGCCGATCGAGCCGGCGTTCTTGTCAAACCATGCGTTCAGGGGCGCGATCGCGTCCCTTCCGGTGTACCCGGCCTGCACGGCCAGGTCGTAAAGCTGCTGACGGAATCCGGAGTTGCCCAGGGCGCCGGCCTTGAGCTGCGGCAGCAGGTCGGTCGACAGGATGTCCGCGAGCACCTTCGCCGGCGCGCCCGCCGAGCGGAGCGAGCCTTCCAGCGTGCCCAGCGAGGTGACCTGGCCGCTGAATGCCTGCTGCAGCGTGATGCTCGCGGCGTTCACTCCCGTGAACGACGCGCCCGCGGCGTGCGCGTCGGTGGTCAGCGTCCGCATGGCCTGGATCACGCCCAGCTCGCCCGTCTGCACGGACGTCGACATTGCCAGGAACGCGGCCCAAGCGGAGTTGAGTTTCTGCATGTCGGTGACTTGCTCGCTGGCCTGCTGGTTAAGGACAAATAGGTCGGACCCGAGGATTCCGCCTGTTTGCCCCATCGCGCGGTACGCGAGTGAAGCGCCGAGTACCGCCTGCTCGACTTCCGCCCAGGTGGTTTTATTACTGGACAGCATCTGGCTCATGGTCACGCCGGAAGCCGTCAAAAGTCCTTGCGCTTGGGCTGTGCCGCCGAACTGCTTAGCCAGGATATTAAGCCGGTCGGAATAGAGGATGCTCTGTCCTTGCAGTTGCACGAGGCCAGCGCGGAACGCATCGGTCTGATTCGTGGCCAGGCTTACGGCGTTGGCGTACATCTGCGAGCCGTAGCGATCATTGGCATTAGGCCCCGGGCCGGCCTTCTGCAGCGCGGCGAGGTGCGCTTGCGCGGCGGACAGGTCCTTGCCCAGGATGATCGAATCCCGGCTGATCGCCAGCACGCCGGCGCCGCCGGCGCTCAGGTTTGACAGTGACGACTGCAGCCCGGACACCAGGCTTTCAGCGGCAGACTGCGCGCTGAAAGCCTCGTAGGCCAGCGCGCCGAGCCCGGCGGCTGCGGCGAGTATCCATCCGAGGGGCAAAGCGGCCCCGGCCTCGGCCGCCGCGCCGACACCTAGCAGCGATTCGGAAGCGGCAGCGCCAGCGGTGCCCATGCCGTCCAGGCGGACGGCCGAGTTCAGGGCGATATTCGATATCCCGGTGAGTCCCGCGCTCAGCCCGCGGCTAAGGACGGCTGCGGCCAGGCCGGCGTACAAATACACGCCATGGACCCCCAGCGCCACCTTGAGCAGGCCCTGGGTGACACCGGAATTGGCGATCGATTCAAGCGCGCCGGTAGCGGTGTCAGCGAAGTCCAGGAAGTACTTCGCGTAGCCCGGCACCGCATGAAGCAATCCGCCGATGACCCCTAGGGTATTCCCGACTACGGTGCCCAAGCCGGTTATGTCCTGTTCGAACCCGGCCATGAACGACATGCCGCTGCTCGAGCGAAGCGCCAGCGCGGCGCGGGCGCCGAGTTGATCGAGCGCGCTGCCGGTTTCGGTGACAATGGACGTGAGCGCGCCGGACTTTGTGCCGACAACCGACAGGGCCTCCCCGTAGAGCGTCATCACTGAGGGATTCGCGGCGCCCTGCAGCCGCATGAAGCCGCCCGTGACCGGGTACAAGCCCCGGCCGGTTGCGTTCAGGACGACGTTAGCGTTAGACAGATTCGTGTAAATCGCCTTGACATCTGCGGCGGCAACAGCCGAATAGACGCCCAATGCGACCACAGCGGGCACGACAACCGCCAGCCCCTCGGCGGTCCCGTCAATCGCCAGGTGCAAGCCCGAAACCGACGTCAGCAGCGCCGGGATTCCCGGCGTAGCACCGCCGAACAGGTCGAATGTCGTCGCGGCGAGTCCGGCGGCGCCGCCGCCGCCCTTCCCGCCGGCTGCCGCGCCGGCCGCCGC
>JAJYUU010000155.1 GCA_021792405.1 Actinomycetes bacterium | reverse complement strand
CGGAGGCTAGAACCGGCACAGCGAGGAGGCCACCCCAGCCGGGGTACCTCCTCGCTGCCGCTCAACCCTCACCCGGCCCGAATCGCGGCGCAGCCGCGAGCCTCGGCGGTATGAGGTTGCTCGCTACAACTTGATGGCTCACGTGCGGCAATGGCGCCCATCGGGGTTATCCCGACCAGTCACGTGAGCTGCATCCACGTCCGGTCCAGCCGGGACCGGGAAGAGTTCCAGGCCCGCAGGTACCGGAACGTGGACACAGAACGCCTGCAGGTGATCGTGAGCAAATCGTTGTTCACAGGCGAGGGTGTGTCCGCGAAATCACTTGGTGCGTGGCTGCGCAATCTTCCTGGCCGAGAGGGCTACAAGACGCAGTATCTGACCGAGCGGCAGTGCGTTGCTGGCGCATTGATGCTGCTTCTCGCCTACCTTCGGCCTGAACCAAGTGCCCCGGCAGGTGTCAGGAAATTGCTCGAGAACGTGCTGCGCCGCCCTAGTGATCTCGCCGTCCTTGGCGCTCTGCCGGAGGCTTTGGCTGAGATCGGCTGGATCAGCCCAGGGGATGACTCTTTGGTCTGCGCAGCAGCTCTTGAGGTTCTAGTGGAGATGAGCGGTCCCGAGCCTCCGGTGCCCAGCGAGGCCCTGACCAAGATACGCGGGCTACTGCGCCGCAGGAGATTGGCCGACACGCGGCTCATAATGGCCTACCTTGACCGGATTCTCGCGATCAGCCGTGGCGACGTTGAGTTCACACAATTCAGGGAACACGGCGGTCTGAGGGCGGCGAAGGGACTGCTGCTCTTTCTTCTCCGGCCTGACCCGGCGGCGGTAGGAACCTGGCCGGACGAGGACATCAATGCGGAGGCTCAAGTCACCGCTCTGGCAGCCATATTCGCCGGGATCGCGCATCGCCTGGAAGGCCTCTCTACCGAGCTCCGCGGATCGGACGTACTCCAGCACTGCCTCCTCGACTGGATTGCCGTAGGCGTGAACGGTTCGGACATAGGCTTGCCGCATTCAACGACTCCTGCGGTAGGGCTTGAGCGCCAAGGCCGCGACCTAGTGCTGACCATCGATAGCAAGCCTGCCGGGCACTGGACAGACGCAGCGCACCCCGATTAGTTAGTGTCAGTGATGGCGCGTAGCGATCCGTCGCGAACGGCTGGGTTCCGGCCTTCCGGCCGGCTGTCATGAAGTGAAGGCCGCCACGAGGACTCGACGGCGAGGTCATTCCGCCCTGGGAGCCGGCGATCGCTGAACTGCGACATCTGCGGCCACTTGCATCAGGTGTTCGCGGAGATCGCTTTCCGCGTGGATGTGCTCAGCGACTGCCTCAGCCAGCGATCTTGCATGTTCCGCGATCGGGCCGTCGGCGTGCCGTGCAGCGAGTCCAGCGCAGGCGGCACGGAACCAGGTGATCACTGTATGGGGGGCATGCGCTTGGACAACAGTGATCAATTCCAGGAACGTGTTGCGACCGGTATCCGGGTCCGCCCAGAAGACGGGCCGACCGACGGCTGCCGTGGCTGGGCCTGGCTGATAATCGGTTTCTGCGGCGAGGCGCAACAGCTCTTCGGGAGTCAGCACGAGATCGACCGTGTATCCGCGCGCAAGTTCGAGCACGTCGTCCCGCAGAGTGTCGGGCAGTCGGTCGGTCTCAATGAGGGCGTGGAGCAGGGCCACGGTTCCGAACGCACGGACATTGTGCTCGCGCGCAAGTGCCCGGAGGACAACATCGTCGCACCACAAGGTTGTGCCGGTCTGGGCGGCAAGGGCCAGCGGGCCCAGGGCGGGGTCACTGCCAGCGGGCGTATAGTCCGCGAAAGCGTCCAGTTCAGGAACCTTAACGATGGCCAGATCCCGGACGGCTTCCCCGATGTCGCTCACTCTCCGGCTGAGATATTCGTGCTCTTCCCTAGTCAGCCGATAGCTGACCAGGACATCGCGTCTCGCGTCGTAACCGACTGAGAACGTCGTGTCCGGGTCGCGGAGAAGATTGTCCCTTGCGTGCTGGAGATCAGACCAGGCGTCCCGGGGGAACCGGAGCTCAGTAAACGCGCCCCGGAGTTGAGGCCAGCGCCCCGGAATTATGGTGGCGACGGCAAGGGCACTGGAGTCAATGATGACCGCATGGTCGAGGGCGGCGTGCGCGGCGAACAGTTCGGCCTCGAATTCCGGTGGATCCGGGGTGACGGCCAGAATGATGCCGCAGGCTCTCATGATGAGGGCCTGCATGTAAGGCCGACCAACCATCGCGGCCAAGGCGCCGAGCCAGAGACGGCGCTCACGGATGAGGTGCTGGATGATCTCGGTGCGTTCGGCCTGCGGCGCCAGCTGGGCACGCAGCAGGTCAGCGAGATCGCGCGGGTCGGCGCTGATCGCCTGGATCGCCCCGGTGGGATTGCGGGAAGGGTAGGAAACGAGCCTGGACTGGAACCTCTCAAGGATTCGGGGGTCGAGTTCGGGCAGGATTGACGTCCCGTCCGGTGCGCGCCTGCCTGCGGCTCCGAGGAAGGCCGCCATGACTTGCGTTTCGAACGAGGTGTCGTCAGGCCATCGGTCGAGCATGTCCAGGACAGCGCTGACGTCTTCCTGGCTGAAGCCGGTCTGCATGTGCAGGCTGATCCACAGCCCGGCGTGCGGGATGGTGGTGATCTCGGGACGGAACTGCTCGTAGTATTCCTGCGCCCGGTCGAGGTGCCCCTGATTGTGGGCGGCACCGACGACGGCCCATTGCAAGTCGGAGGTGCCGGGGAACTCGCCGAGCGCGGTCCGCGCCAGCTGTTCGACGGCTGACCAGTCACCGCGGAAGGCATGGTGGCCGACCAGCCGACGGTAGGTTCGAAGCCGTACCTCAGGTGCAGTATCAGGACGCGCAAGCAGGCGGACGGCCTCGTCAGCCGCGCTGTCTGGCTGGTCGGCGAGCACTAGCAGGTTCAGCCGCTTGTGCGCCAAGACGGCATCGCCGAACCGGTCGAAGCCCCGCTTGGCATGTTCCGAGGCCTCGTCGAATCGCCCGGCCTCCTGCAAGACATCGACCAGCGTCTCAGCTGCCATCGGCGAGCCTGACTCACGGGCGCGGAGAAAGGCCACAGCCGAATCGAGGTCCCCGCTGCCGGCCATCGCGCGCGCGGTCAGGACATCGTAGTGCATGTCGTCCATCTGGCCCGCTGCCCGCAGCTCCTCCACCTCCGGCAACGGCCAGACGCCCAGGCATGCCAGCCGGTGCCAGGCCATCATCTGGGTCTCCGGCATTGCAGCATGGGTGAGCGCGGCACACCACAGAGCAGCCTGCTCATTGGCCGGCAGGCCAGGATCTGCTAGCAGCGCGGCTGTGACAGCCCGGGCGTGGTCGGAAGCCGCGCGCACTGCGAACTGGGCGGCCCGGTCCCGGTCACGCAAGATCAGCGCCACTTGAACGCCCAGGATCACTACCTCATCGCTGGACATCTCCTGCTCCAGTGCCGCTCCTTCGGGAGCCGGGGTGGCCAGCCTCAGCGCTTCCTCGAACGCCCCTACCTGCGCATGCCTGCGGATAAGCATCGCCAGGGCCTGGCCGCTTCGGCCGGACCATCGGCGGCGCTGCTCCAAGGCCCGTGTCGCCAGCTGCTCGATCCGGCGCAGGTCTTCGAGCGGAACCGCCGAGCGACCTGTGCCCACCCGCAACTGGAGCGCCTGGGCGAGCTGGAGCATGAGGGCCGTGCCGTCAGGATGCGCGGAGAGCCCCTCTTCGAAGTAGCGCACGGCTGCCATCGCATCCCGGCGCTGCAGCGCCTGGACCCCCAGGAAGGCAACACATGTCGGCTGAGCTGCCCGCTCGGCGGGCGAGGCAGCCGCGAGCGCAGCGGGAATCGGCACCGGCCCCGGCTTACCCAGATGTGCGACGACGGCGTCAGCAGTCGCGAGGAGCAAAGATGATGACGGGTCGGCACGAACCTGCGCCACGAGCTGCCGCGCTCGGGCCGTGTCGCCAGCCTCGGCTGCGTCCAGCGCCGCATAGCCCAGCAGCAGGTCAGCTGGCTGCCCGTCATACGCCGCGGCGCGGGCGAATGCCTGGGATGCCAGATCCGGGTGACCGTGCTCGCTGGCATAAGTCGCCACCGCAAGCTCGAATCTGCCGTTTCCCTTGGGCAGCCAGCTCGGCGTCGCTGACAGGACCGACTCGACGATCAGGCGGGGTGTCGCCCTGCCCCTAGCCAGCAAAGCTGCCAAACGGACCGTGCCGCCCGGCTCCCGCGCCTGAGAACCGCGCAGGACCGCGGCCGTCGTTGGCGGCAGTGACTCGCACGACGCTTCCACCGGATCATCAGAGGCACCCGTGGCCGACTCCGCGAGCGCCCTGAAGGCGTCTTCCGCGTCCGCTGTCAGCACGTGAGATGACGGAACAAGCATCTTCCAGCCGACGTCGGTGAACACCACGTTCTCCTGAGTGACATGCGCCCAGTACGTGATGCCGGCCTGTGGATCATGAAGGAGCAGAACGACAGGCAGGGAATGGCGGAACCAGTACAGAAGGTGCGTGTCGCTTCCCCGGAAGACCCAGCCGCCCTCGGCAGGCTCGGCGAAATATGTCGGGCCGGACTTGATCTGCAGGGCGATCAAGCGACCGCTGGGCCTGCCGCCAGAGAAAGGCTCAACGTGCGCGTCGATGCCGAAGTCGGCGATAGGCTGCTCGCGGAAGGCCCATCCCCACTTGCTGAACTCAAGGCCGACGGCGCTCACCCCGACGCGCTCGGCCGTGAACGCGCTCTGCAGCTTCATCCCTCCCCTCGGGCGACCGTGGGCACGGTTCAAAGATGTGCGGCGAGCCGGTCCCCCACCCATGAACCGCGCACCCCTGCTGAACACAGGACCGCCGCGATCACCATCATTCCGCCTGTGGCCCCCGCGGACAGCACGTCACAGCCCTGTGGCCACCTTGATCGCCGCTCCAGGCCGGAGGAGGTCGATCGCGGCGCGGATGGCTGCTTCAGAAGTCGCCGCAAGGCCGACCAGGTTCACAGCGGTTGCAGGCAATCGCCTGTGACCGAAACAGGTGCTCAACTGAACTCAACTCGGCCGGCCAAGTAGTCGCGGATGATCATCTTCACCGTACCGCCGCCGCCAGATAGCTGAATGGCGTAAGAGAACCTGCCCGGTTGAACATCCTGCCATGCAGGACAGTAAAGTTCGTCATTGACCACGAGATGACGGAACATCAGTCGACTTCCTACCTCGGGGAACACATCCGAAGCCTCGATCAAGGTGAATTTGGCAAGCGCTTCTGAGTCAAGCGCCGGGATTGCCGCGAACCAAACGTCGGCAGTCAACGCGGCGGTCGGCTCTCCGAGTTCGAACGCCCATAGTGCTCTGCCTATCTTCTCGATCACATGTGAGACGCGGTCGGCCTCGGCGACAACCGCGACTTGGCCGTCGGAGGCTGTAAGGCAACGCTCCAGGCGGCGCCGCAGGGCACCGCTCTCCCGCAGTTTCCGCACGATCTTGGGTCGCTCAAGCTCGTCAGGCTGTGCAGTTCCGCAAGCGGCCACTTCCAAGAGGCTCGCCACGTACTCCTCGTCGAGTGATGCCCCCTCGTTGCAGGCCTTGCAACACGGGACTTTCGGCAGATTCTCCGGATACGGCTCGTCCAAGAAGGCGCGTGGAGGCACGTGGTCCCCGGTGTCTGGCACGCCACCGCAGTACACGCACTGACCGGCTAGCCGAGAGTCGGTGTACGGCCTGATCTGCTCCATCCGCTGAAGGGTAACGCGCGATGAGCGCCTCAGGGAGCCGAGCATCAGGGTGCTTCACGCCGCAACGGTTCGGGCCGGTGCCCGTCATAGCCGTCTTAATGAGTCCCGGTACATCGTGGGCCAGACCGGCTCGCCTGATGGGACCTCCGCAGTCCTTCTGGCAGCCCTCCCGCCGCAGCCTCATGGCTTGCCGCTGACCAGGATCAAGCCGTTCGGCGAACCCTGGCTTAGCCAGTTCCCGTCCGCTATACGTCCGTAACCATCGCCATGCGGCGCCCTACGGCGGCACTCCATGACACACGGTGCGACAAGACTAAGACGGCCCGCGAGCCCCCGGATCCCCAGGTCACGGGCCGTCTTCGCAGCTAGTGGCAGGTGTTGGGTTCGAACCAACGTAGGCTGAGCCGACGGTTTTACAGACCGCTCCCTTTGGCCACTCGGGCAACCTGCCGCGCGCCGTCCGCTAGAACGGGCACTGTGAAGGATAGCGGAACCTGCCAGCTACTGCAGCACGGCACTGCGCCGTCGCAGCTAGCTGGCGGACCGTCGGCCAAAGTCCAGCTGATCGCTAAGATCATCTGCGGGAACGCCGGCCGGGCGGGCGCGGCCGGGCAGGTAGGTGACGCAGCAGCCGCGGGCCGACCACCACCCCTGGGCAGCCGACGAGCTAGCCGCCGCTGACGAGCATCTCGTGCCAGCGGCCGCCGTTCAGGTCCAGATTATTGCCGTTCGCCTGACCAGGGGCGGAGTCGCCGGCATAGGTGTATAGCGGATGCCCGTCGTAGGTTTCCTGGGTGGAACCGTCGGCGCGCTTGATCGTGCCAAGCCGCCCGGTGATGCCCGCAGCCGCAGTGAGCGGCCCGGGGACCGGCGGCCAGTAGGCCGCGCACGTGCCGTTGCAGGCCGACTTCGTCGGCGTGTCCGGAGAAAACCAGTAGAGCGTGTGGCCCTGCGCGTTAGTAAGCACCCGCAGCCCGTCGATGGCGGTCGACCGCAGCCCGGCGCCGGCGCGGACCGAGCCGGATCCGGCGGCTGGGACTCCGCTGGGGCCGCCGGCGTCGGCCAAGGCACCGCCCAGCAGCGCGAGCGCCACGGCTGCCACGCTCCCTGCTCCCAGGCAGGCCTGCCGCCACCCCAGGCCGACCCCCCGCCCGAACAGGCCGACCCCCCGCCCGAACAGGCCGGTGCCCCGTCCAGCCAGGCGAGCCTCCGGCCTGCCGGAACTCGGCGCAGGCGCTGAAGCCGATCCGAGTCCGGTGCGCCGGGGCGAGTCCTGGACAGCTGCGCAGATGGCGAGCACGGCGAAGGCAGCCACTTCGATGATGCCGGCGGCGATCCCGGCCGTCGTCCGGACCTCGCGAAACCCGAACAACCCGAATTGCAATGCCAGCAGATAGCCGCCCAGCGTGCTCAGGGCCAGCGCGGCTCCGGCGGCGGCGGCCAGCCTGCTCTGCGTTGCGAGTACCAGTGCGCCCACCGCGAAGGCAGCGATGACCTGCAGCAGGAAGAGCCAGCCTATTGTCGGGATTGTCCGATAACCGGTCAGGTACAGGTCCAGGTGAATCGCGGCGGCAGCGAACAGCAGGCCCGCGCCGGCGACCCGCAGCGGGAGCCGCCGCGTCGTGCGCGCCAACCGCACGGCCATTCTTCTCACCCCGTTCAAGGCTGCGCTCATGCCCCTTACCACGGCAAGGCACGGTTGCCAGTTCAGTACGCACCCGCCCCGGATGGACATCCCCGGGCGCCGCAGCGCCAGAACAGTTATCCACAGCTTGCCGGGCCGGCCAGCGCCTGCCGCGCCGACCGTGCTGGGATTAGACGTGCCGGCGCTGACCTCCAGCGCCGGCGGCCACCGAAGGAGACGTCAATGATCGCCGCCCCGCCGCTTCGCGAGCGCAAGGCGTGGCAAGCGCTGGAGCATCACCACGCCGAGATTGGCAGACGTACCCTGCGTGAGCTATTCGCGGCCGACCCGGAGCGTGGCGAGCGGCTCACGGCCGAGGCCGAGGGCATCTACCTCGACTACTCCAAGCACCGGATCACCGACGAGACCATGCGGTTGCTCATTGAGCTGGCCGAGGAGTCCGGCCTGCCGCAGCGGCGGGCCGCGATGTTCGCCGGGGAGCACATCAACGTCTCCGAGGACCGGGCAGCGTTGCACGTCGCGCTGCGGATGCCCGCGACCGAGTCGCTCGTCGTCGACGGCACCGACGTGGTGACGGAGGTTCACAAGGTCCTGCGCCAGATGAGGGCATTTGCCGGGAAGGTTCGTTCCGGTACCTGGACGGGATACACCGGCAAGCGGATCCGCAACATCATCAACGTGGGCATCGGCGGCTCCGACCTCGGACCTGTGATGGCCTACGAGGCGCTGAGGTACTACTCGGACCGGGACATGACGTTCCGGTTCGTGTCCAACGTCGACTCCACCGACTTCGCCGAGGCGACAAGGGGCCTGGCTGCGGACGAGACCCTTTTCATCATCTCCTCCAAGACCTTCGGCACCCTGGAGACTCTCACGAACGCGCAATCGGCGCGGGACTGGGTCGTCAGCCAGCTGGGCAGCGAGGACGCGGTTGCCCGGCACTTCGTGGCCGTCTCCACCAACGCCGAGAAAGTGGCCGCGTTCGGCATCGACACCGCGAACATGTTCGGCTTCTGGGACTGGGTCGGCGGCCGGTACTCGATGGACTCAGCCATCGGGCTGTCCACGATGATCGCGATAGGCCCCGACAACTTCGACGAGATGCTGGCCGGCTTTCACGCCATGGACGAGCACTTCCGGCACGCTCCGCTGGCCGCGAACCTGCCGGTCATCATGGGCCTGCTGTGCGTCTGGTACGGCGACTTCTTCGATGCGCAGACGGTCGGCGTGATGCCCTATGACCAGTACCTCAAGCGGTTCCCTGCCTACCTGCAGCAGCTCACGATGGAGTCCAACGGCAAGCACGTCACGCTCACCGGCGAACGGGTGGACTACCCGACTGGCGCGGTGTTCTGGGGCGAGCCGGGAACGAACGGGCAGCATAGCTTCTATCAGCTCATTCATCAGGGAACGCGGCTGATCCCGGTCGATCTCATCGGATTCGCTCAGTCGCTTAACCCGATCAGGAACCACCACGACATCCTGTCGTCCAACGTGTTCGCGCAGGCCCAGGCACTGGCCTTCGGCAAGACCGAGGAAGAGGTTCGCGCGGAGGGCACCCCCGAGCATGTGGTGCCGCACCGGGTGATGGAGGGTAACCGGCCCACCAGCGTGCTGCTTGCCAAAGTCCTCACGCCGCGGCTGCTCGGCTCCCTTGTCGCGCTCTATGAGCACAGCGTGTTTACCCAGGGCACGATCTGGCAGATTGATTCCTTCGACCAGTGGGGCGTGGAACTGGGGAAGGCGCTTGCCAACCAGATCGCGCCCGAGCTGGAATCGGCCGCCGAGCCGGAGCTTAGCCACGACTCGTCGACGAATACGCTGATCCGCCGCTACCGCAGGCTCAAGGCCATGTCGTAAGGCCCGTTCCCGGAAAAATCTTCCGGGCAACAGAAATGGAAGGCTGGACCGCGATGCCAACAGATACGCCAATGCAGCTTGGCATGATCGGGCTGGGCAGGATGGGGGCCAACCTGGTCCGCCGGCTGATGCGCGACGGGCACCGGTGCGTCGTCTATGACCGCAGCGCCGATGCCGTCGGGCAGCTCGCCGGAGAGGGCGCCGACGGCGCAGCCAGCCTCGAAGAATTCGTCAGCAAGCTAGAGCAGCCGAGAGCTGTCTGGATCATGGTTCCGGCAGCCGTCGTGCAATCGACGATCGACGAGCTTCGCCCGCTGCTCGCCGCCGGTGACATCATCATCGACGGGGGCAACTCCTACTACCGCGACGACATCGAACGGGCCAGCCAGCTGAAGGCCGACGGGATCCACTTCGTGGACTGCGGGACTAGCGGCGGCGTGTGGGGGCTGGAGCGCGGCTACTGCCTGATGATCGGCGGGGAGAACGGGCCAGTGCAGCACCTGGACCCCATCTTCAAGACGATAGCTCCGGGTGAGGGAAGCGCCGAGCCGACGCCGGGGCGGCGCAGTGCCGCCGAAAGCGGCAGCACCGCCTCACATGGCTACCTGCACTGCGGGCCGAACGGGGCCGGCCACTTCGTCAAGATGGTCCACAACGGCATCGAGTACGGCATGATGGCCGCGATCGGCGAGGGCCTGAGCATCATCAGGCACGCCGACGCCGGACTGCACGAGCAGGAGGCCGATGCCGAGACCGCTCCGCTGCGCGATCCGGAGGCGTACCAGTACCAGATCGACGTCAGCGAAGTGGCCGAGGTCTGGCGCCGCGGCTCGGTAATCAGCTCCTGGCTCGTCGACCTGATCGCCGCGGCTTTCGCCCAGTCGCCCAGCCTGGACGATTTCGCCGGTCGGGTGTCCGACTCCGGCGAGGGGCGATGGACCGTCCTCGCCGCCGTCGAGGAAGGCGTTCCCGCATCCGTCATTACGGCGTCGCTGTACGAGCGGTTCGAGTCGCGCGGGCTAGGTGACTTCACCGACAAGGTCCTGTCGGCCATGCGGTATGAGTTCGGCGGGCATCTCGAGAAGAAAGACTGAGCGGTGCATCACGACCTGCACATTTCTAACGACGCCAGCACCGTCGCTGCCAATGCAGCCCGCTACGTCGCACAGCAGGCGCGCGCGGCAGTCGCCGATCACGGCCGCTTTACCTTCGCGGTCAGCGGCGGTCATACGCCCTGGGCGATGTTCGCCGAGCTCAGGAACGAGGACATGCCGTGGGCAAGTGCCGAGCTGTTCCAGGTGGACGAGCGAATCGCGCCGGACGGTGACCCGGACCGGAACCTTACCCACCTGCGCGAGAGCATCGGCGACACACCTGCCGGGGTGCACCCGATGCCCGTCACCGACCCGGACCTGCAGGCCGCCGCCAGCGCCTATGCCACGGTGCTGCCGCATCGGTTCGACCTGGTCCACCTGGGACTTGGCCCAGACGGCCACACCGCGTCGCTGATACCCGGCGACCCGGTGCTCGAGATCACTGATGCGCTCGTCGCAATGACCCAGCCCTACCAGGGCCATCGCCGCATGACGCTGACCTATCCCGCGCTGGCCCGTGCCGATCAGCTGCTGTGGCTCGTCACCGGGGCTGATAAGCACGACGCGCTGGCTAGACTGCTGGCCGGCGATGAGTCGGTCCCGGCCGGGCGGGTGCTGGCCACCCGCTCGCTCATCATGGCTGACGAGGCAGCATCCTGACAGCCGCGGTCTGGCCGGCCGCCAGCACCTTGCCGGCGACCGGCCACCGGCCACCGCCGCCGGGCAGCGCACCCCCCGATAGCGAGGACTTCATGACAGTCACCACCAGCAAGGCGGCTACGCACGGATCGGTCCGGCGCCCGGACGATCACGTCATCGTGCTGTTTGGCGCCACCGGAGACCTGGCCAAGCGGAAACTGCTGCCCGGCCTCTTCCATCTGGCGGCGGCCAACCTGCTGCCCCGCAAGTACCGGATCATCGGCTCGGCGCCTGCCAAGTTCGCGATCAGCACCGACGAGTTCCGGGCGCATGCCAGGCAGGCCTGCCAGGATTTCTGCATCACCAAACCGACCCGGGACAACGATGCCTGGTCCGAGTTCGAGCAGCACCTGTCGTTCGCCGCCGCTGATCCGGATAACTACAGCCCGCTCCAGGACGAGGTGCAGCGGGCCGAGAAGGAAATCGGCGGCCAGGTCCGGCGGCTGTTCCACCTGGCCGTGCCGCCCGCCGCCTTCGCCTCGGTGGTCGGCGTGCTCGGCGATGCGGGCCTGGCAAGTGAGCGGTCCCGGGTGGTCATCGAGAAGCCATTCGGCACCGACCTGAAGTCGGCGATCGAACTCGGCAAGGCCGTGCACGCGGTCTTCGACGAGTCGCAGATCTTCCGGATAGACCACTTCCTGGGCAAGGAGTCGGTCGACAACATCCTCGCGTTCCGGTTCGCCAACGGCCTGTTCGAGCCAGTCTGGAATCGCTCGCACATTGCTTACGTGCAGATCGACGTGCCGGAGACGCTCTCCATCGAGGGCCGTGCAGACTTCTACGACAAGACCGGCGCGTACCGCGACATGATCGTCACCCACCTGCTCCAGGTGCTCGGCTTCGTCGCGATGGAGCCGCCGACCTCGCTGACGGCTGCGCAGTTGCGCGCAGAGAAGGCCAAGGTCTTCGACGCGCTCAAGCCGATCGACGTGCGGCACGTAGTACGCGGGCAGTACGAGGGCTACCGGGCCGAGCCGGGAGTGGCACCAGATTCTGAGACCGAGACCATGGTCGCGCTGAAGACGGAAGTCGACAACTGGCGGTGGCATGGCGTGCCGTTCTACCTCCGGTCCGGCAAGAGCATGGGCGCCGCGCGGCAGCTGATCACGCTCGGCTTCCACGAACCGCCGCTGCGGATGTTCAAGGCTCATCGCAAGGACGTGCCGGACGGACGACGGAACGAGATCATCATCGACTTCGCCGACCCAGGCTCGATCACCACGAGGTTCCTGGCCAAGGAGCCTGGTGCGGAGATGGCGCTCGGCACCGAGAACATGGTGTTCAAGTACGCGGACTCGTTCGCCGCAGCGAACGCGCTCGAGGGCTATGAACGGCTCATCCTGGACGCCATGCTGGGCGATCAGGCCCTGTTCACCAGTTCCGACGGCATCTTGCGACTGTGGGAGATATCCGAACCGCTGCTGGAGAACCCGCCGCCGGTCGAGCCGTACGCTCCGGGCTCGTTCGGCCCGGAGTCGGTCAGCAAGCTGATCGAGCCGTTCCGCTGGCACCTGCCAAACTCAGGCTGACGCGGACGGCGCTTAGGGCTCGCGACAAAATAACGTAGGTTTTCAGCTTCGGTGGCCGTATCGTCTGTGGTATGGGCACGATGGTGCAGGCCGCGGAGTCAGCGGCGCGGAGGTACGCGGTGCTGCGCCCGCACCTG
>JAJYUU010000154.1 GCA_021792405.1 Actinomycetes bacterium | reverse complement strand
CCCCCGTGCCAGATCCGGACCTGGTACGCGACGCACTAGGCCCGGCACGGCAGTTTGCCCCGCTGGCCCGCATGTCTGGGCTGGTTGGCCCCGAATGCGCTGTGCCCGACGGCGCAGATGATTTCACCAGGCTGCTGGCAATCTTCGGCCGCCGTAGCACCGGCATCTAAGGACCCAGGGCCAAGATCGCCCCTACGGCGGGCCAATGGTGCAAGTGAGCGTCGTCAGGGGCGCCGCGCGGCGCAGGCCGGGGGGAGCGGCTCGTCGAGGACTCCTAGCAGTTCCGTGATCGCGGCGCGGAGTTCGCCGGCCAAGGCGCCGCGCTGATCCAGGCTTACCGCTTCTGCGCGGCTCCAAGTGCGCTCGATTCTGATGCCGGCCCGCAGGTGGGCGTCACGCTTACCTAGCCGGTCAAGGAACCCAGGCAGATGGCTCTCGTCCGTGCCGCGGGCATACCCGCGTTTAAGCAGCCATTCCCACAAGTCAGGGATCTCGTCGCGGTGGTACCCGCGGATGTATGCGAAGTCTTTGCCAAGCCAGCCGTGCACGTATTCGTCCAGGTCGAGATCGCAGGTGAGGTAGAGGCGCTGCAGGAAGGACGCGGAACGGTAAGCGAGGTGCACGTGGGGCCGTACCCGCCAGCCGGCCGGCCTTCCCGCGGCGAAGTCCAGGATGCGCTGGCCGCCGAAACCGCTGCTTGAGCTCCGGCCCGCCGATCCCCGTTCCACGCTCCGATCTCCGCTCATAACCGCGACCGTAGTGGATCAGTGACGGCCCGACTAGATGAACCTAACTGAGCCTCCGCTCGAGCGCAGAACAGCCAATCCGGCTTGGCTATATCAAGATCGTCCGTGCTCAGCTAGAACGCACATAAGGCCGATCAGGAGCGGCCGTTGCTCACCGCTCAGCCAGATTCCGCGACCGCGAGCGACCCGTCTCCGGGCAGTTCCACCCACTGCCAGCCGCCCGACTGTCCCAGGGAGAACAGGCATCGCATCGGCGAGGGAGAAAGGTAGACAAGGAGAGTGGCCGTTGATCATGACTTGGTGTCGAGATGGTCCGGTCGGCGGCTGGCCTGGCGCAGCCGCTGCACGTGAGCTTCCAGATCGCGCAGGGCCGCACGAAGGCCGGCGATGCGCGCTTCGATCGCCTGGCGCTCGCTTGGCGTAAGGCCGCCAACCGGCTTCGCGCCAGTGCGATGAACATGGGCGTCTGATGCCGGAGCAGGTAAGTCGAGCCTGGCTGCGGGTGTTTCTGCCTCTTCCCGGCGATCGTCGGCGCTGCTATATCTCATGTGCTCAACATCTGTCCGGGGAAATGGCCGCGCCCATCCCCCGCGACCATCCCGTGCCGGGATATATGCTCGTTTAAGACCGTCGTCACCAGTAGCCGGAAACGGCTCGAAGGGAGGCATGGTTGACGGAGCGCAGTAACCGGGCCCCAGCTGCCAGCACCGGAAAGCCTCGGCCAGGGCGGCCGGGGGTCCGAGGTTCGTTCAGAACTGAAGGCCAGCGGCGGTCATCGCCCTAGCGACGGGTGCGTCGAGTGCCTCGTTGAGCATGATCACGAGCACGAAACCTGCCAGGAAGACGAAAAACCCGCCGGTGCCCAGGATCTTCTTGGCGGCGACCCCGCCGGCAATGCCGACTGCGGCGTGCGCGACCATCCGGGTGTTCGGCGTGGGTGCTGCCATCGAATATCACCTCCTAATGCGTGCTAGAGAGCCTGCTTTCAGCCGCCGGCCCTTGAGGCCACGAGGATGACGGCCAGGGCGATGCCGATGCCAGCCAGGAACGGCGTTAGGTCAGCACGGTTCACTGTCGCGCCGCTGTCGCTGCTGCCCGCAAGGGCTGTGGTGAGACCGAGCTTGCAGGCCGGGCAGACGCCCTTGATCAGGAGGTCGTCGCCGGTCAGGGCACGCCCGCATTTGCAGGTGCCGAGTACTTGGGGAAGGCGTTCGTTCACGGCGTCGAGGGCGGGCTTCACTTGGTCTAGCTCCCGTTGAAGTTCTTGCGCCCTGGCTTCCAACGCCTTTACCGATTCCTCCCCGGCGGATGCTTCCATGCCGCGAGCGAGCAGGTCCGCGACGGCGTTCGCGAGGGTCATCCCGTGGCCGGCGGCATAGGCGTCAGTGGCGTCCTTGAGCTCGCCTGGTATCCGCGCGTAGATCGTCATCGAGGTCACATCACGAAGCGTACATGGTCTTGCAAGCAGCTGCAATTGATTCTACCGACTATGTCAGAGGCGTGGGCTCCATGCGAGGGCCGCCGTCAGCGAAGCAGTGTCCGCCAGCTAGGCGCCATGCACCGGCCGGGCGCTCGCGGAGACCATGCAGTTGCCCGACACCGCCGTTACGGCAGATCATCGGACACATCCGATGACAGGAGTGCGTAACCGCCTAATCGCTGGGTTCTGGACCTTTACTCATGTGCCATCGAGCCGGTCAGAACGGCTGGGCGGGTCGACACTGAGCAGTGCTGAACTCCTGGGTCGCTCGTTGAAGATTGGTGCAGGGTCGGCAGCCGACGCGAGCCATGTGTGTGATAATCGCACTATGAGCCGGGAGGCTGTTGTTAGTCAGGCTGACCTAGGTCGATGCATCGCGGATGCGCGGATGGAAGCTGGCATGACCCAGGCTGATCTGGCCGTCGGCATCGGCTTGGAGCGCACTGCGCTGGTCAGGATCGAGTCGGGAGAGCGGAAGGTTTCCGCGAGGGAACTGGTCGCCATAGCCGGAGTCCTGGACAGGCCAGTCGACTGGTTCTTCACCGAGCCTCCGATCGCGGTTGTCAGCCGACGCCGTGATCCAACGGTAGGCGGGTATTCCCGCATCCTTGATCGCGCCCTCGAAATAACTGCGCGAGACGTGGCCTTCCTTGAAGGTCGCGGCCTATTGCCCGCTGCGGAACGTCCGGCACGTAATGCACCGAAGAACTTCCAGGATGCCGAGGATCTTGCCCGCGGCGTGCGCACGGAAGCAGGACGGCTGGAAGGCCCGCTGTTGGATCTTCAGTCGGTTACGGAGAGCCTCGGACTACTGGGTTTCTCCCTCGCGCTTGGTGCCGACGCTGGTGACGCGGCATACGTCGAGGTAGGGAACCTTGGCGTAGCGGTCATTAACGGAACGACCGATCCAGGACGGCGGAGGTTCAGTCTCGCTCACGAACTCGGTCACCATCTCACTGGTGACGCCTACGAGCCGTCACCTAGGCTAGGCGCTTCAGATACCGAGCGGATGTTCAACGCGTTTGCCGCGTACCTCCTCATGCCTCGGTCCTCCGTGCTGAGCATCTGGGATGAATTCTCGGCCCAGTCGCAACGGCTGGCGGCCATCGCGGTTGCCGTACGGTTCAGCGTGAGCTGGACTGCCGCGTGCAACCAGCTCAGGGACCTGGAACTCATCGACTCGCGGGAGCGTGAACGTCTCCTCGAGAACGACCTGCGGCGAGGGGAGCTATTCGAGTTCGGCGAGCGCTTCGCTGTCGAGCTTGATCCGCCGAGCGTCCCCCCGGCTTATGCGCGTGCGGTAGTGAGTGCATACCGGAGGGGGCAGCTTACGGCAGCCAGGACTGTGGAGCTCCTCCACCATTCGGTTGACGAAACCGACCTTCCCGAGCCGGATGCCATGTCGCTGGACGAACTTCGCGGTGAGTTCGAAACAGGCACGTGACTAGTCTGGTTTTCGACACGACAGCGCTGAGTCATTTCGCTCGCGCCGGGCGCACCGACGCACTGCAGACAGCCGTTGCCGGCGATGAGGCCGTTCTACTGGCGGAAGTGGCGACAGAACTAGTCCGTGGCATTCCCGGAATCCCGTCGCTCGGGAGTGCGGCGGGGGATTGGCTCAAGCAGGTCGAGCTCGAGGACCTGCCTGAGCTTGCAGCGTTCGCCAGGTACAAGGGGGAACTTGGCGGCGGGCCTGATAGAAACAATGGCGAAGCGGCTGTGCTGGCCTGGGTGAAAGTCAATGGCGGGATAGCGATCATTGACGAGGTTGTGTCCCGCGCGATCGGAGATCGCGAGGGATTGCAAGTCCACGGATCACTTTGGCTACTGATTCGGAGCTTCAAGACCCGCGTGTTAGATCGCGCCACGATCGAGGGGATCGTTGACGACCTAATAGCCACCGGGATGCGATTGCCGGTCACCACGGGTGCGGCCCTCTTCGCTTGGGCCTACGAAACTGGGCTCGGGACCAATCGGCTGCCGTTCGTCGTCAAAGCCGAACAGCTCCCGGTAAGCGCCGACTGCACTCGCCCGTTCGCGCCACAGGGTGCGCTCGCCGGGATCGTCAGGTACCGGTCCCAGCGCATTAACCGCCCACGACGGCGAGTGCTGAGCAGCATGCGAGCCGATCCGCTCACGCCGTTCCTCCATCAGCGCGGCCAGTTCCGCGAGATACGACCCGATCTCCGGATCAGCCACCCGGGGCACCCGGTCACTCCACCGGAAACAAGGCCGCGGCGCCAGCCCGTGCACCGACCGGCGCAGCCGCGCGTCGATCACGGCCGGGATGTCCCGCGCGCCGGACAGGTCACGGGAAGCGACCGCCGACCGCACCGCCACAGCCGGGTCCTCGCCCGCCAGCTCGGCCGCCCGCATCGTCCGGTACAGCCACCGCGCCGTCGGCGTATCAAGCTCAGAGCCGCCGCCGATCCCCCAGATCTCCGCGAGCGCGGACTCGACGACGGGACGGAACCGATCGGCGTCGGCCCGCTCGGTCAGGTCCAGCCAGATAGCGTGCAGCATGCCCAGATGATCAGCGTCGGAGAACGCCCGTTCCCGGTATTCACTTGCCGACAGCTCGGTCGCGTCACGGCTGAGGACGTCAGCGAGCACCGCCAGGCCCTCATCCAGATCACCGACCAGCGACCCAGCCGCCAACTCGCCCCGCCGCTCTTCCTCGACGCGACCGAACCGGCTCAGCTCCGGCGCCGGCCTGGCCACAGGCTGCGGGTCGGCCAGCTTGGGGTTCGGCGTAATCACCATCAGCACGTTGCCGGAGACTCCGCGGGTGGCGCCCACGTAGGTGCCCTGCCGGTCATCGCCCGGCGAGACGATCGTGCGCGTCGCCGCGACCGTCCGCCCCTGCGCGACGTGCTCGGTGACCGCGTAGGCCAGCTCAGCCGTCGCATACCCGGGGAACAGGAACGTCTCGCGGGTCCACCGCGGCGCCTGCGTCCGCGGGTCGGCTTCCAGCATCCGGCGGACGACCGGGCCGGCCGCCGTGATGGACTCGATGCGCAGCACGTGCATGTTGGCCAGCGTCGCGCCCGCGCCGGCGTCGACCGAGTGGTCGTTGGCGGTGCAGACGATCAGGTCACCGGCCGTGGCGCGCTGACCGCCGGCGATCTCGATCGACCGGCCCTCCGTGGCGACGAGGCCGAGATGCTGCAGGTGGTCGCGGACCCGCCGGCATGCCTCGCGGCGAACTTCATGGGAACGGGCAATCAGCAGCGAGTCTCTGCCTTCCAGCAGGTGTGCCACGTACGCCTGGGCCGCTGCCTCGAGGATGTCTTCCGCCGGGCCAGCGCGTATCCGGCCATGCTCGGCGTAGTCGGCCAGCGCGGCTATCTTGCCTTCGCGCAGGCCTAGCGACGCCGGCCGTTCCCACTGCTCGGCGAACCGCACGGGCTCGCGCAGCTGCACGTAACCCTGCGTGCGGGTGACCAGGCTGGCTCCTCCGCCGTTTTCCACTGCCTGCAGCTGCTGGTGGTCCAGGGCAACGGCCACCTTCGCGCCGACCCTGGTCGCGTAGCCGACGATGTCGGCGAAGTCCGGGGTGCTGAGCATCGACGCCTCGTCGATCACGATCAGGTCGCCCCGGTGCAGCGGCACCGGGCCGCGGACGCCGCGGTGATCCTTCAGGTGGCCGAGGAACTGGGCGAAGTTGTAGCTCTCGGCAACCCCCGCCCCGGCAAGCACGTCGCGAGATGCTTGCGACGGCGTCACGCCGACTACGCGACTGCGCGACCACGCAGCGGCGATCGCGGCAAGCACCCTGGTCTTGCCCGATCCCGCCGGGCCGACGATCACCTCGACGCGACGGTCGGACGTCAGCACGTGGAACGCAGCGGCCGCTGCCTGATCCATCCGCAACCCGCCCGCCGTCGTCGCGGTCTCGGCGGCCGGCTGATCGCGCAGGGCCGCGGTGAGCTCGGCAGCTGTGGCGCCGAGCGCGCGGGCCGCGTCCTCGGGCGTCATGCACGGGCCGCCGCGGGCACCGGCCTGGGCGACGAGCTGTTCCTCGCGCGGGAGCTGAACCCTGGTGGTGTATTTGATGCCGCCGTGCCGCTGGTAGACGATGCGGCCATCGGCCCGCCGCAGCGACTTCGGCACCGGCGCCGCTTCCGGTGCTTCCAGGCAGAGCACGTGGCCGAACTTCCCGGCCAGCGCGCTGTCGGCGACCTCTTCCACCAGTAAGGCCTGCCGGGCCGGATCACCCGCTCGCCTTGGCAGTTCCCGGCCGAGGTTGGCGATCAGGTCGGCGCGGGTCCACGTCGATCCTTCGCGTGAGCATCGCTCCAGCGCCTTGTGCGCGGCGCGGGTGATCTCCTCGTGCGTCAGCTCTGGTTGCGTGTCACGCGGCGTGCGGCCGTTGGTGGCGAGACGCGACACGCGCCGGTACAACGACGCGAGATCCATGCCGGCCTTGCGCGCGGCCTTCGCCTGCCAGCCCCGCGTCGTCTGGTCCCAGTCGATCACGCCGTCTTTGCCCTTGCGCGTGCGCAGGTTCGCCTTGTCCATCAGCGATGCCAGCTCACGCTGGTTTGGCGCACGCCCGTACTCGGCCTGGAACGCGGGCACCAGCTCGGCGGCGACCTTCTCGCTGATCACATCCCGGCGATGGCTGAACACGTCCATCAGGTCAGCGCCGATGCCCTCGATGGTGTAGCCCATGCTGTCCGGCCGCGGAACCCACTCCAGGCCGAACCGGCGCGTCAGCGCAGACTCCGCGTGCACCGAGGCGATCTGGCCCGCCGCGCGGGCGTGCTCGTAGTACGCGGTAGAGTCCGGCGCGCGCCACTTGCCGTCGTGCCGCGTGAACGCGACATGCGCGATCTGATTGTGATGGTGCAACTGCATGTCCCCGTCACGCGAGGTGTGCTGATACCACGACGCAACAGCCAGGTCCGCCTCGCGAAACTGGCCCGATTCCCGCCCGTCCACCCGCGTGACATGACTGCCGGTGCGCACATAGCCGGCTTCACGCTGAAGATACGCAAGCGCCGCGTCGTTCGCGTCACGCAAGATCGCATCCACCTCGGCCAGCAGCCCGGCGGCCAGCACCTCGCCCCGCTTGTCGTTCTGCTCGCGTGCGCGCTGGACGGCGGCGCCGAGGCTGGCATGGAAGATCGAGATGTCCTTCGACCACGACGTCGTCAGGTCGAAATACAACGGGGACTGCCGGGCCTGGCGCTGCGCCACGATCCGCAGCTCCGCCCGCCTGTGGTCATCCGCGCCCGGCTCGGCCGCCAGCAGACCTTTATATATGGCGACGGCCTTCCCCGCGTTCGCCGGAGCCCGCCCGAGCTTCTGCCCGTTCGGGCCCTTTCCGCTGCCCGAACAGCAGGTTGTACGGCTCCCGCCCCACCTGCTGTCCGGCCGCTAATCCGAGGCGTTCGGCCCCTGGCCCCCACCAGGTCCCCGGCGGTTCTCCCGCCTCCGTGGCCGCGAGATAGTACCCCGCGCCGCGGTAAGCCTCGCCGACCGCGCGCCACGCGTAATCCAGGTCGTAGCCCTTGGCAACCGTCGCCATCACGGCCACTACCTCACCTCCGGACGATCTTGACTGACCGCGCTCGCTCGCTAGTGCATTGGTCTGATGGCAAGGCGAGCAAGATCAGCATGCGGGAAGCCAGGGGCAGGGATAGCGGGAGCGAGATCGACAACAAGGCAAGGGCAGCAGTAATACGGGGCTGACCAGGACGAACGGAAGGCAGCAAAGTCGTATACGCGGTTGACGCCCAACCTGCGGGAGAACGGAACCGCTCTGGGACGCGCGCCCCGCGGGATCTGTGACCGCCGCGCAGCGCTCTGTACGATCGCTGCCATGGCCTACGACGAGGAACTCGCCGGGCGTATCCGGCAGCTCATCGGCAGCGATCCCGAGCTCACCGAGAAGAAGATGTTCGGCGGGCTCGCCTTTCTCATCCGCGGCAACATGGCCATCGCTGCCAGCAGCGAGGGCGGCGCCATGGTCCGCGTCGACCCCGCGCAGTCGGACTCCCTCCTGGCGACGACAAAGGCCACGCTCGTGAACATGCGCGGCCGGGACATGCCCGGCTGGCTGCGCGTCAGATCCGACGATCTGCGCACCGACGACCAGCTAGCGACCTGGGTCGAGATCGGCACCGGATACGCACGCTCGCTGTCGGCTAAATAGCAGTCCGCCGGAATTCCGCTACACAGCCGCCGCGTCCGCCTGCCTTGATCATCTTGAGGCCGCGCCGCTCCCGCGTGCCGCTCGCCTCGCGCAGCAGCCAGTAGAACGTGGGCAACGAGCCGAGATAGCGGCCCTCGTCCAGCAGGATCGCCCACACCTCGGTCGGCGACATGTCGGCGAACCGCTCGCTGTGCAGCTCGTCGAGGATCGCTTGCCGGTCGCCTCGCGCAGCGCGCGCGGCCGCAACTGGTCGCGGTGCGGGACCGCTGGCCGCTGCTGCGGCGCCGGGGACTGCCGCTGCCGCCGGTACCAGCTGGCCTGCGGCGAGCCGACTGCCTCGCAGGCGACGCGCACGCCGATCACCGGCGCGAGCTCGCTGATCGCCGTGTGGGTCGTGGCCTCGACCGCGGCTCGGTATCCGCGCTCTCGGAGAGCGTCTCCAACAGCGCGTGCAGTTTTGCCTGCACGTCGACTACGAAGCGGGCCTTGGCTAGCTCCTGCTCCAGCCTCTTCTTCTTCTCCGCCTCGAGCCGGGCGATCCTCTCGGCCTGAGGGTCGCGGCGCTTGCGGCGGAGCGTGACACTCTGACCCGCGCTCTTCGCTGGATCTAGAAAACTGCCCCTGGGGGATCTGGCGGTTCTACTGACGGTCGCAAGCGCCCCGGCATCGAACTACCGGCTCCGGGTGTGGGCAATCGCAGCACCCAGATGACGGGGTCGATCGCGGCGATGGTGGCCTGCTCGGTGACACGCCGGCGCGTGGCCGACGTACCGGTCTCGGATACGCCCGTGAGCTGGCCTCTCCGAACACATCGTCGTAGCCAACAACTGTCTACGCCCCAGCTTTTGCTCGGTTCATCCCCCATCTGCCATGAATCAAGCAGCAGTCAAGCCTGATTCCCGTCAGTGTGACCTTCGAGTCACTCCGATCAATCCGGACCGAGAAATCGGGGACCGCAGCGCCACCAGGCAGCTTGATCGTCCCGGACTGGGCCTGTTGCACGGTCAACCTGGCGACGGACGCGAATATCGTCGTCGGGATCTCCAGGAGTTCGTACAGCACCTCGAAATCATCTCTGCCGCGGAAACCGCGCAGCATGACGATCGCGGAAGTTGTCTGCTGGTACTCTGCGAACAGCTCAACGATGCGGTCACGCCGGTCGGAGAGCCGCCGCGCATCCTGTATCCATGCGGCCTCAGTCAGCTTCGAGATGTGGACCTTGGCGGGGCGCATGTCCTTTGCGCTGGAAGCCTTGAGCGATAGCTTTCTCGGCTGGCCGTCGTCCGCGGTGACGGTGGTGTCGTAGAACCGTTGCGTAGCCGAACTGGCAGCTTCAGCTTGCCAGCCAGCAGTACGGCATGCCTCGTTGAACGCCGCCTCGAACTGCGTGGTGGACAGCGGCTCGATGCTTAGCCCATGGTGCCCACGTAGCCTGGCAAGGAATGCCTCTGCCCAGTCGGTAGTGCTCGTTAGCCAGGTGCCGGGGAGGGGCTCGCTGTCGATAGGCGCAAGCACGGCGTCTATGAAGTCGCCGACGACCACTGCCTGGCCATCGGAGAGCTGGTCGATCTTCTGGTGCAGCAGCGGATGCTGAATGTCACTGATCATGCAGCCGAAGTTACTTTGTCCAAGCCCAAGCATGGCGAGTCGACACCGGCACCATCTGGCGAGGGCAGCCCGTCGCGGAGCGCGTTGACAACAAGTCGGTCGGGTGCGCTCAGATCTCGTTGAAGAATGCGGGGTCGATCCTGATGTCCTCCACAGTGCGCGTGACCGTGGTGACGCCGAGCTCGTATCGCTTAAGCAGCTCGCACAGCCGATCGCCGTCAATGAGATCGATCGGCGGCGCGCCGTCTCGGGTTGCCTCCTTCTTGGCATCGGCAGTGAACGAGCCGGTTGTGATCAGCAGGCCCTTGTCTCCCCGACCCGCCATCGCTCCTCGGAAGTCGCGCACTGCGCTCGGTGATACGCTGCCGCGATACCTCTTGCACTGGAAGAAAACGGGAAAGCTTACAAGGCCAAGTCTGTACACCCCGAGCCCGTCGATGCCACCATCCCCGCTTTGTCCGGTCACGTTCACGCTGTCGAAGTCAGCCTCGCGCAGTAGACGCCGGGCAAGACGCTCGAACGCATCTGGGCGCATGCTCATCAGCTGGTCGAGCAACTGTTCCTTCCAGCCCGGCTCGTGCACTACGTCGGCGGCGCCGAGGTCAGAGTCGTCTTGTTCTAGCCGCGCCCTGCGGGCCCTGCGCAGCTCCCCCAGATGAGCCGACCACAGCACCTTCACCTTCTCGCGACGCTGATCATCAGTCGCAGACGGATCAGTCAGCAACGCTGTGCCCTCGTCAGTCAGCGCCCACACGCCGCGAGCGCTGTTGGCCAGTAGTCCCATTCCCTTCAGGTACGTGCGGGCCCACGCGAGCCGGTAACCGAGTTCGGTTTCGGGCCCGTTGTTATGCAGGACCGCTTGCTGGGCGTCTGTGAAGGCCTCTCGCTTAATGACCGTCTCCACGATCTCGCCTATCGACGCTGACCCACCCAGCTCGGCCACAGCCTGCAGTGCAGGCCAAATCAATTCGCTGTACTGGGGCAAATCAGCTGCGGACACGGTACCAACCAATCCTTTGAACGGAACGGGCTCATCCAATTATCGGCGCGTGCGGGTGGGTCTGTGCCGTTCCTGGAGGGTTGAGCCGTGAGCACGCTACGGACGACGCGCCTTTGCGTGTCGGTGGGCAAACCGATCCTCCAAGGAATTGGCGCTCTTGCAGGCACAAGCCTGCTCCGATGGGCGGCTGCGCCCATCGCATTCGGGCGGCCGGGCGCAGTAGCCGACAGCACAGATCACGCGGTCCGGACGCAGGCGCAGATCGCCAGTCCGAGTAACTATTAGGCCGGCTCGATGTCCTCGGGGTCGAGCTGACAGCCGGGCAGCAGAACCTGGCTCGGTTCCGGCCGCTGGCCGGTCAGAATCCAGGAGCACAGCCATGCGAGCTGGTAGCTGATCAGCGGCGGCACTGCGTCTCCGATGTGGCGGTACATGTTCGTTAGGGTGCCCTCGAACCTGTAGTCTCTCGGGAAACCTTGCAAGATCGACATCTCCCGCACGGTGCAGAGCCGGTCCTGCTCCGGATGCGCGTACCTGCCATTGCCAATATGGCCGCACTCCCGCTTGATGGTCACCGCTGGGCGGTCCCACCAGAGCCTGCCGTAGACATCGGGATGACTGCCGAAGTCCCGTGCCTCGGCCCGGCGCCTCATCGACGGTGCAAGCAGCCAGTCGGCATCCGGACGCCCCACTAGGTCGGCCCAGCCTCCCCCGTCATGTGGTGTCGCGGCAAGCCGGGCACGGTTGACCTCGGAAGCAACCGACGGCGCAACGTGCATCGGGTCATCAAGGCTAGGCTGGCCTGCACAGACGGGCGGTAGGTCCCAGATGGCGCGGCGAACATGCGTGGCCTTAGCGCTGACGCGGTAGCCTGCCCACATGTCGTGAAGACCGCGGAGTTTCAGAGGCTTCCTGACGGCGATGACGACTGCTCGCTCGCGTCGTTGCGGGAGCCCGAACTCGTGGAGGAAGTGCGTGGCAGCCTGCGCCTCGTAGCCCAGTTCGGACAAGTCCGCGAGAAGGTCATGCAGGTGCCCGCGGAAGCGTCCCATAACCAGTTCGCGGGCGTTCTCCACGAGGAGGATCTCCGGCCTCAGTGCCTCCACGTAGGCCGGGATGCGGCCAACGAGGCTGTTGCGGCTGTCGTCGCGAAGGTGGTTGCTCGGCGTAGTCCGCGAGAAGCCTGTGCAAGGTGGACAGGCCGCCAGAACCGTCACGCTGCCTTGCTCCACGCCCATTGAGCGGCAGACATCTACTGGCTCAGTGGTCGCAAGGTCGGTCTTAACCGGCCGCACGCCGATGTTTGCTTCATACGTAGCGTTGCATCCCAGCGAGCCCCTGCCCATGCTGGGCTTGGCGATCTGGGCATCGGCAGCACCCGCAATGACGAAACTCGGGTGCGCGTGGAATCCGTAGCTCATGCCGCCGGCGCCGGAGAACAGGTCCACGATAGACCAGCCTTGCTGTGCGGCCACGGACCTGCTCCTATCCTTGGCGAGAACATAACAGGCGACAGATACTGGCAGCACGATAACCGGATGGTGTGACAGCCCGGCATCGGCGCGCGGGCCAGGGGTGTGCGTCAGTTCTGTAGGTGGCCAAGATCAACTTCGGGCGGGAAGCAGGTCGGGCGTGTTCAGGCGGCTGCTGTCTGGTTGTTACGGTGGTCGCAGATGGCTTCCCACTGGCTGCTGGCTTCG
>JAJYUU010000153.1 GCA_021792405.1 Actinomycetes bacterium | reverse complement strand
CCGAGCGCGGTGAGCAGTGGGGCGAGGACGAGATCCTGAGGAACGCGGTTCTCCGCCAGCTGAGCGTGGTTGGCGAGGCGGCCTCGTGTCTCAGCGACGAGATGCGCGGTCGACTCTCGGGTATTCCGTGGCGGGAGGTCCGCGGGTTCCGCAACGTCGCGGTCCACGCGTACTTCAGCCTCGACTGGGACCTCGTGCACGAGGTCGCGACGGTGAACCTTCCCGCCATGGCGCCGCAGGTGCTCGCCGTGCTCCGGGCGGAGGACCCGGAGATCGCCGCGACGTTCGGTACCGGCGATGACGGTGCGGCAGATGATGGGCCAGGGTCAGAGGCGAATACCGCTCAAGAAGGACTGACGAATCCGTAGGCCGCCATGAACGCCATTCATCCCTGCTGAGCCGCGAGGATTGCGCCTGCGGGACGGACGGCTGCCCCCGCGAGGTTATCGTGGAACTATGGCGTCCCGACTTCGGCACAGGCCCGCACCCACCTGCCGCGAGCACGTCGTCCGGGCCCTCGCTCAGCCGGCCACCAGGATCGTGGCCGCTTACCAGCCAGACGTCGCGCTCTCGGTCTTCGCGCACGCCCCCAGCGAAAGCTAGAAAGCAAGCAGGCGGCCTGCGAGACGGAACTGACGGCAAAACCAGCAGCAAGAAGCAGCCCCAGCCGTGAGGGACTGGACTCCCCGGCGTATAGGCGCGGAACGTATCAAGGGTGTCGGCGGGAATTGCCCGAGCGTAGCGGGCCGCCGAGTCAGCTGACCCGCCCGCCTCGGTTACAGGATCTGGCGCAGTTGGACGGTCTGGTCGCGCCGCGGGCCGACGCCGACCGCGCTGACCGGCGCGCCGATCAGGTCCTCCACGGCGCGCACGTAGGCCCGGGCGTTCTTCGGCAGGTCGGCGAATTCCCGTGCCGCGCCGATGTCTTCCCGCCAGCCGTCCAGGTATTCGTAGACCGGCCGGGCGTGGTGGAAGTCGGTCTGGGTCATCGGTATCTCGTCGTGCCGCTTGCCGTGCACGTCGTAGGCGACGCAGACGGGGACCTTCTCCAGCCCGGACAGCACGTCAAGCTTGGTGATGAAGTAGTCGGTCAGGCCGTTCACCCGAGTGGCATACCGGGCGATGACGGTGTCCAGCCAGCCGGTGCGGCGGGGCCTGCCGGTGGTGGTGCCGTACTCGCCGCCGGCCTTGCGCAGCCATTCGCCCTGGGCGTCGGTGAGCTCGGTGGGGAACGGCCCGGCTCCGACCCTGGTGGTGTAGGCCTTCAGGATGCCCAGCACCTTGGTGATGCGGGTCGGGCCGATGCCCGATCCGGCGCAGGCCCCGCCCGCGGTCGGGGAGGAGGAGGTCACGAACGGGTAGGTGCCGTGGTCGACGTCGAGCAGGGTGGCCTGCGCGCCTTCGAGCAGCACGACGCGGCCCTCGGCCAGGGCGTTGTTGAGTACCAGGCCGGTGTCGGTCACGTACCGGCCGAGCCGCTGCGCGTAGCCCAGGTACTGGTCGGTGACAGCGCCGGCGTCGATGCCGCGGCGGTTGTAGACCTTGGCGAGCACCTGGTTCTTCTCCCGCAGCGCGAGGTCGAGCTTCTGCCGCAGGATGCCGGGATCGAACAGGTCCTGGACCCGGATCCCGGCCCTGGCGGCCTTGTCCGCATAGGCCGGGCCGATGCCCCGGCCGGTGGTGCCGATCCGCGCGTTGCCGAGGTAACGCTCGGTGACCTTATCGAGCGCGACATGGTGCGGCATGATGAGGTGGGCATCGGCGGAGATCAGCAGCCGGTCCCGCCACACGCCGCGTTCCGCAAGGCCGTCGATCTCGCCGAGCAGCACTTCGGGGTTCACCACGACGCCGTTGCCGATGACCGACGTCGCGTGCTCCGACAGCGCGCCTGAGGGCAGCAGGTGCAGGGCGTAGCGCTCGTCGCCGATGACGACGGTGTGGCCGGCGTTGTTGCCGCCCTGGTAGCGCACGACGTAGTCGACCTGGTCGCCGAGCAGGTCGGTGGCCTTGCCCTTGCCCTCGTCGCCCCACTGCGCGCCGACGATCACGATGGCGGGCATGTCACAGGTCCTTCCCGTAACAGAACGAAAGCCCCGGCCGACGTCATTGCAGGACGCTGCAAGCGCGGCACGGGGCTCTTGCAATCAGATGTTACCGGACCAGCCGCGACGTGCCAGCAGGCCGGACGAAGGCGAGTTCGATGTTCGTCCCGCCGCCGGTAACGGGAAGGCTGATTGGCGGGAAAAATCCTAGAATCGGGGGAACGCGCCGTCTTCAGGACTCCAGTGCGGTCACGGCGGCCGGGCTGGAGTCAGCCAGGAACTGCTGACAGCGGATCGCCTCGTCATCCTCGCCGATTGCTGCCGCGGCCACGGCAAGCATGTGCAATGCCCGCAGGAAACCCTGATTCGGCTCATGCTCCCATGGAACTGGGCCGTAGCCGTGCCAGCCGGCCCGCCGCAACTGGTCGAGCCCACGGTGATAACCGGTCCGCGCGAATGCGTAGGCGGCGACCGGGTCGCCGGCCGCCATCGCGCGCTGGGCGAGTTGCGCCCAGGCAGCGCAGTAGCCAGGGAAGCGGGCCGCGACTTCGGCGGGGTCGCTGGCCGCCGCGAGCGCGGCGCTCGCCTCCGGGTTCGCCGGGAGCAGGGTCTCGGGCGGGCCGCCCAGCAGGTTCTCTCGCGTCATGTGATCATCCTGCCGCCCGCGGTCCTGGCGCCGGCAGCCGGCCACCACTAAGGCGTCAGGTCATTCGCTTGCCCGCGGACATCAGGTCCTCGCAGGCGTGCACCACCCGCGCGGACATGCCCGCCTCCCCGGCCTTGCCCCAGGCCCGCGGATCGTAGTCCTTCTTCCTGCCGACCTCGCCGTCGATCTTGAGCACGCCGTCGTAGTTGGTGAACATGTACCCGGCGACCGGCCTGGTGAAGGCGTACTGGGTGTCGGTGTCGACGTTCATCTTGACCACGCCGTAGCTGATCGCTTCCCTGATGTCGGCTAGGTCGGACCCGGAGCCGCCGTGGAAGACCAGGTAGAACGGCTTTTCCCGGCCGTTCTTGGCGCCGACGGCCTCCTGGATCTCCTTCAGGATTGCAGGCCGCAGCTTGACGTGCCCTGGCTTGTAGACGCCGTGGACGTTGCCGAAGGTCGCGGCGAGCAGGTAGCGGCCGCGCTCGCCGAGCCCGAGGGCCGCCGCGGTCGCGAGGGCGTCCTCCGGCGTGCTGTAGAGCTTCTCGTTGATCTCGCCAACGACTCCGTCCTCTTCGCCCCCGACCACGCCGATCTCCATCTCCATGATCACGTGGGCGGTCGCGCACTTCTCCAGCAGCTCGGCAGCGATCTGCAGGTTCTCCTGCAGCGGCACGGCAGAGCCGTCCCACATGTGCGACTGGAACAGCGGCTCCTCGCCGCGGGCCACGCGCTCGCTGGAGATCTGCAGCAGCGGGCGCATGTACCCGTCGAGCTTGTCCTTCGGGCAGTGGTCGGTATGCAGGGCAATGCTGACCGGATATCTCGCCGCAACGGTCCGGGCGAAGTGCGCCAGCGCCACCGCACCGGTCACCATGTCCTTGACCCCGGCACCGGACAGATAATCGGCGCCACCGGTGGATACCTGGATGATGCCGTCGCTCTCAGCCTCGGCGAAGCCGCGGAGCGCGGCGTTGAGCGTCTGGCTCGAGGTCACGTTGATGGCTGGGTAAGCGAAGCCCTGTTCCCTGGCCCGGTCGAGCATCTGCGCGTAGACCTCGGGCGTAGCGATCGGCATGGCACCCAATCCTCTCGTGCTGGGTCTGGCTCAGTTGCTGGACTTAGACCACTGCTCTCAGTATCGCGGAGGCTGCCAGCTGGCTTAAGCCCGTGGGTGTAGTTATCCAGCATTACCGAGCCGGCGGCCGCGGCGGGTCTAGTCTGCAGACATGGGACACCATGATGCGGACCCTGCCGACCGCCGCCACTACGCGGGCTTCGTCGTACTGTCCGTCGCGGTCTTAATGCTGCTCATCGTCGGGGCCTTCGCCCTGCACGCGTTCTCGCAGCACTGATTCCGGCAGCACTGATTCTGGCATTACGGGGGGGTCAGGCACACCGGGCGCGGGCCGGGGCGTCAGCCCAGGCCTAGCTCGGCAAGCTCGAAGGCAGGAAGGTAGGGCAGGCCGCGCTCGGCAATCTTCGGCCGGGCGCCGCGCTCGACCACCACGGCGACTCCGACGACCTCGGCGCCAGCCTCGTGCAATGCGTCAACCGCCGTGAGCACCGAACTGCCAGTGGTAGAGGTGTCCTCGACAGCGAGGACCCGCCGGCCCGCCACATCCGGGCCCTCGATCCTGCGCTGCAGGCCGTGGGCCTTCTCCGCCTTCCGGACGACGAACGCGTCCAGCTTCCGGCCGCGCGCTGCGGCCGCGTGCAGCATTGCCGTTGCGACCGGGTCCGCGCCAAGTGTCAGCCCGCCGACGGCCTCGTACGAGAGCGACGCGGTCGTGTCGAGCATGACCTGGCCGGCCAGCGGCGCGGCCCGGCCGTCGAGCAGTACCCGCCGCAGGTCGATGTACCAGTCCGCGCGCTGCCCCGAGGACAAGACCACCTCGCCGTGCACCACCGCGAGCTGCCTGATTAGCGCGAGCAAGTCGTCTCGATCGGTCACGGCGACCGAGCCTACCGGGCGATCCGGGCCGCAGTGGCCGGCGCCTGGTACCTTCTGCGGGCGGATGCGACGCCGGTGCCGGCATCGCTCCAAATAGGTAAATCAACCGAACTGACGGCAGCGACCCGGCCTGGCTGATACATCCGCGATCTGCACTATGTGTCACGGCCCCTGGCCTGCGCTGGTAACGTCACGCCCAAGGGAAGGACGGTGTCGCGTTGGATCGCTGCGCGCTGTTCGTGGACGCGAGCTACGCACTGGGTGACGGTGCGCTTGCGGTCCATGGCACTCGCAATCGGGACTCGGTGACCTGGGACTACGCGGGCCTTCTTAAGCTGCTCGGCAGCATGTCCAGGGACCGTAGCGGCCTGCCGCTGCTGCGATGCTACTGGTACGACACCTCGCCGGACGGTAACCGCACCAGCGAGCACGACTCGGTGGCCGACATCCCCGGCGTGAAGCTGCGGCTGGCCAAGATCCGGCCCAACCGTAAGGAAGGCGTCGAGGCCGAGATTCGCAAGGATCTCACCGCCCTCGCCAGGAATCACGCGGTCAGCGATGTGATCATCGTCAGCGCGGAGGAAGATCTGGCGCCCGTCATCGCGGAAGTGCAGGACCTCGGGATCCGGGCGATCCTGCTCACGATCGCAACCGACGGCAACTGGGCGGCATCGCGCGCGCTCCGGCAGGAGTGCGATGACCTCATCGAGATCTCGCCTAGTCACTTGCGTCCGTATGTCGACCTCATCTCCGGTGCAGAACCTCAGCTCTCCGCCGCCGGATATAGCGAGCTGACCGCTGGCAGTAGCCAGTCTGGCGAGCAGCATCCCGCAATCGAGGCCACCGAGCAGCGGCTATACGGGATCTACCAGCAAGCCCAGCAAGCCCAGCTGGCGGCCCTGAGCGGGCGTCACGACCAGCGTGACGCGGCACACGACCCGGCCAGGATGGGCGTGGCGGGCGCCAACGGACTCGGCAGCTATGCCGCGCCCGGAGTCGGCCAGCGCAGCGCGGGCATTCCCGGCCAGGAGCAACCGGCTCCGCAGTACCAGCGGCAGGGCAACGGCCGGGAACTCCAGGCGGCTGGCGCCGATCAGGGCTTCCGGCCCGGCGGGTACCCGGCTGGCGAGCCTGCGCGCGGTAACGTCGCGCAACCGCCCGGCGGCTTCGCCCAGCATGGCCTCAGTGACGACGGCCACGTACGTGGCGACTCGATGCCCGGTGGCGTTCCGCTGGGCGCTCCAGGTTCCGCGCAGCCCGGCGGCCCGGCTCACAACGGACCGGCTCACAATGGCCTGGCCAGTGCCGGGCCGGCTGCGGCGGGCCGCGACAGCGGGATTGCGGGCCAGCATGACAACGGGCAGGTAGCCGGGATGCAGCCAGGAGCATTCGCTGCGAACGGGCCCGGCACTGGCGTCCCTGATCGCGGCTTCGGCGCGGGCGGCATGGGGCCGGGGGCACCCAGCGCCGAGCTGCCTGGCGGCTTCGCCGGCCCTAGCGTGCCGGGCATGCAGGCGGCCGGCCTGCCCGCGAATGGAGTTGCCCGAAATGCGAACGGGCTGCCGGGAAACGGCACCCAGGGATCCGGGTATGTCGCCGGCCAGCAGCTGAACAGCGGCCCGGTCGGCCCCCTTCAGGGTGGTTCTCAGCCGGATCAGGGCGCTGCCGGCGGCCTTGGCCAGTTCGGCGGGCTGCAGCCGCAGGCCCAGCCGATGCCGCAGGCCCAGCCGCCGCAGCATGTACAGCCGCCGCAGCAAGCCCAGCCCGCACGCCAACTCGGCCACGGACCGGCTCAAGGCCAGTACCAGACTGGCCCGGCTCCGCAACAGCCGGTGTCGCACGGTCAGCAGGGCTCAGGGCAGCTGCCCGGGCCGGGCTTGCCCGGCTCCGGCCTGCCGGGTCAGCAGCGCCACGGCAGCCCGCCGGGCGGCGCGAGTGGACTGGCGCCGCCGGAGTCCCAGCGCACGATGCTGCCCGACCACCAGCTTCCGGCCGGTAACGGAATGCACAGCAACGGAATGCACGGCAACGGAATGCCCTACGCCGCGGACGGGTCGGCTCCCTATGGCGGCGGCCAGGTGCAGCCGGCCCAGTTCGGCGCGCCGCTGGGCGTCGCTTACGGCCGTAGTCCCTATGGCGGGCAGCCCGGCGCGCCTGCATCGGGCGTGTCCATCGGCGACGCTGTCCAGTCCGCGCACGCCGAAGGCTTCGGATTCGGCGAGGCCGTGGCCAGGGACGCACCCGCGTTGTGGCTTGAGGCCGTGCTGGCCCGTAAGCCCAGAATGCCGTCAGACCTCGAGGCGCGCCTGCTGCAGGGCTCCGCGCTGCCAATCGACTCACTTCTGCATGATGAGGTCAGGCACGCGCTAAGACGCGGGTTCTGGGACGCACTCGAGCGTTCCCGGCACTAATGGTCTCCGGCGGGCCTGCGAGTTTGTCACGATGCCATTACTGCCTGCCGTAGTCGGCCCGGAGGCAGGCGTTTTCTGGTTACCGTTGTTGAGTGGCAGTGCTGAGTCGCGAGCAGTTTGACTCGATCGAATACGACGCTGCTGCGAGCGGTGATCATGCGGCTGCGGCCCGTGAGATGACACTGCTGGCCATAACCGGTACCGAGACAGCCGGGATGCCGCGGGCCGAAGCCTTCCTGCGGGCCAGCGAGCAGTGGCTGATGGCGGACGAGCCCGCTGAGGCAGTGACCGGTCTGCGCCGCGCGATGGCGGATGGCGGTCCGGTTTTCTCTGATCCGCGGATACCGCTGGCGCGGGCGCTGTTCCAGCTTGGCCGCCAGCCCGAGGCGCAGGCGCTGATCCGCGAGGTGAAGGCGGAAGGGCCGGCCGATCCGCGGACCTGCGACCTCGTCGCCGAGCTGCTCGTGGAGCGTCAGGATCTGGCCGGCGCGCTGGACTGGGCGACTACCGGCGTGGAGCTCTGCCTGGCCGACGGCAGCGCCCAGCAGAACGACGCCGCGGCGTCCGAGCTCCGCCTGCTGCTCAGGCTCCGTTATCGCATTCGCAACGACCTCGGCCTCCCCGAGGATGACTACGACGCGATGCTGGACGATGCCTAGCTGCCGGACGATGCCTGGGCGTTCGCCTTGCCGGCGACTTCCGGCATCTGCTCCGGGCTGACGCGCAGTGCGTCGGCGGTCTCGTCGAGGTCGACGAGTACCCGGTCGCCGTCGGTAATCTCGCCGGCGATCAGCCCGCGGGCCAGCTTGTCGCCGATCGCCGCCTGAATCAGGCGGCGCAGCGGCCGTGCCCCATAGACCGGGTCGAATCCGGTGAGCGCCAGCCACTCTTTCGCGGCCGGTGTTACCTCGAGCGTCAGCCGCCGTCCGGACAGGCGCCGAGCCAGGCGCTGTACCTGCAACTCGACGATCTCGGTCAGCTCGTCGGTGGTGAGGGCGTCGAACACGATCACGTCGTCGAGGCGGTTGAGGAACTCGGGCTTGAAGGTGGCACGCACCACGGCCATGACCTTGTCGGTGGTGGCGGCCTCGTCCAGGCTCGGGTCGGCGATGAACTGAGATCCGAGGTTTGAGGTGAGAATGAGGATCGTGTTGCGGAAGTCCACAGTCCGTCCCTGACCGTCGGTCAGCCGCCCGTCGTCGAGTACTTGCAGCAGGATGTCGAATACCTCGGGGTGCGCCTTCTCCACCTCGTCGAGCAGCACCACGCAGTAGGGCCTGCGCCGCACCGCCTCGGTGAGCTGGCCGCCTTCCTCGTAGCCGACATAACCAGGCGGCGCTCCGACCAGCCTGGCAACCGAGTGACGCTCGGAGTACTCGCTCATGTCAATCCGGATGATCGCCCGCTCGTCGTCGAACAGGAACTCCGCGAGCGCCTTGGCCAGCTCGGTCTTGCCTACACCGGTCGGGCCGAGGAACAGGAACGAGCCTGACGGCCGGTCCGGGTCGGAGATGCCTGCCCTGGACCTGCGGACGGCATCGGACACCGCCTGCACGGCCCTGCGCTGGCCAACGAGCCGGTGACCGAGCTCGTCCTCCATGCGCAGCAGCTTGCCGGTCTCGCCCTCCATCAGCCGTCCGGCCGGGATGCCGGTCCAGGACGACACCACGTCAGCTACGTCGTCCGGCCCGACCTCTTCCTTCACCATGGGCGGACCATCGTCGCCAAGTCCGGCCCGGTCACCGGAGTCCTCCGCGCCAGCGGCCGCTGCTGCCTGCGCGATCTGCTTCTCCAGCTGCGGGATCTCGCCGTACATCAGCCTGGAGGCAGTCTCGAAGTCAGCGTCCCGCTGCGCCCGCTCGGCCTGGCCGGTCAGTTCGTCGAGCTGCTTCTTCAGCTCGCCGACCTTGTTCAGGCTGGACTTCTCCCGTTCCCAGCGGGCAACCAGCGCGGTCAGCTGCTCCTGCTTGTCGGCCAGGTCGGCGCGAAGTCGTTCCAGCCGCTCGCGGCTGGCCGGGTCGTTTTCCCTGGCCAGCGCCATCTCCTCCATCTTCATCCGGTCGACGCTGCGCTGCAGTTCGTCGATCTCGACCGGGCGGGAGTCGATCTCCATGCGCAGCCGCGATGCGGCCTCATCAATCAGGTCGATCGCCTTGTCCGGCAGGAACCGAGCGGTGATGTAGCGGTCGGACAGCGTCGCCGCAGCCACCAGCGCCGCGTCGGAGATCTGTACCTGATGGTGCGCCTCGTACCGGCCCTTCAGCCCGCGCAGGATCGCGATCGTGTCCTCAGCCGATGGCTCGCCGATGAGGACCTGCTGGAAGCGCCGTTCCAGCGCAGGATCCTTCTCGATCCGCTTCCGGTACTCATCCAGCGTCGTCGCCCCTACCATTCGCAGCTCACCGCGGGCGAGCATCGGCTTGAGCATGTTGCCGGCGTCCATCGCGCCTTCCGCCGCGCCGGCGCCGACGACCGTGTGCAATTCGTCGATGAAGGTGATGATCTGGCCGTCACTTTGCCTGATCTCGTTGAGCACTGCCTTGAGCCGCTCTTCGAACTCGCCGCGGTACTTGGCGCCCGCGACCATCGCGCCCAGGTCAAGTGCGACGACGCGCTTCCCGCGCAGCGATTCGGGCACGTCGCCGGCGACAACACGCTGAGCGAGGCCCTCTACGACCGCGGTCTTGCCGACGCCAGGCTCACCGATCAGCACAGGATTGTTCTTCGTGCGCCGCGAGAGGACCTGGATCACCCGACGGATCTCCGCGTCCCGGCCGATGACCGGGTCGAGCTTGCCGTCGCGCGCGCTCTGGGTGAGGTCGATCCCGTACTTCTCCAGCGCCTGATAACTACCCTCCGGGTCTTGCGAGGTCACTCGCGCATGCCCGCGTACTTGCTCGAACGCGTCGGTGAGCTGGCTGGGCCCGGCCCCGGCGTCGCGCAGGACGGCAGCCGCCTGACCGCCGTCGGTGGCAAGGCCCACCAGCAAGTGCTCCGTCGAGACGTAGTCATCCGACATGTCCCGCGCTAGTTTCCCGGCTGTGGCCAGGGCTGCCAGCAGCTGACGTGAGGTTTCCGGTGCGCTGACCGTCGCGCCTGCCGCTCGTGGCAGGCGGCTGATCTGGTCCCGCACCTTCTTCAGTACATCGGCAGGGTCGGCGCCGACAGCTCGCAGCAGCGGCGCGGCAGTGCCGCCATCCTGCTGGACCAGGGCGGCGAGCACGTGCAGAGCGTCGACGGCCGGGTTCCCGGCCGAGGCTGCCATCTGCACCGCCTCGGACAGAGCCTGCTGGCTCTTCCTGGTCAGCTTCTCTTCCACAGTTGTCTTCTCCTCGATACTTTTGCCGTGTGCCGCTGATTCCGGCAGCGGCGCGGCGCCCGCCTGGAAATCTGGATCAGGCCGGCGTAACCGGGTCGGCGATGTTCGGGCCAGCTTGATTGCGGGCAGCGTGCGGAGTTATCCCGGCAGCGGCGTTACCGGTGTCGGCGCCTATGCCAGGTGCCGCCTGCGGCCCGTGCGCGCTCACCTGACGGACCGGGACGAGGGCAGCCCCGTCGGCCCGGCTCCGGACGAGTGTCGCAAGCCTGGCCGCCACCGCTCGGGTGGACTCGAGCTCGGCCCGCAACTGGCCCAGTTCGGCGTGCATCTCGGCAAGCAGTTGCCTGCTCCGCCGCTCGGCTAGCTCAAGTTCCAGGATCCGCTTAATCCCGGACAGGTTGATGCCCTCCTCCTGGGAGAGCCGTTGCACCTCGCGCAGGATCAGGATGTCGCGCAGCGAGTAACGGCGGCCTCGGCCCGCGGCCCGGCCCGGTGAGACCAGGCCCAGCCGGTCGTAGGCGCGCAGCGTCTGCGGGTGCAGGCCGGATAGCTGAGCCGCCACCGAGATGACGTAGACGGGCGTGTCATCGGAGAGCTCGAACTGGCTGGTCATGTCATCTCCTTCCGGCGCTCGGCGTGGCTAGCCGTTCGCGTTCTTCAGCACCTCGGCCCGCGGATCGGTGCCGGCCGTAGCCTCACGGAACGCTTCCAGTGCCTTACGGGCGTTCTCGTTCAGATCTCGCGGCACCTGAACGCTGATGGTGACCAAGAGGTCGCCGTACGTCCCGTCCTTGCGCCGGACGCCCTTGCCGCGGACCCGCTGAACCTGCCCGTTAGGGGTGCCGGGCGCGATCCGCAGGCTGACGGGCATGCCGCCGTGCGACGGCACCTTGATCTCGGCGCCCAGCGCAGCCTCCGCGAACGTGACCGGGACGGTGATCGTCAGGTTGGAGCCCGACCGGCCGAACGTGCCGTGCGGGTGCGGCTGTACGTGCACCCGCACGTACAGATCGCCCGGCGGGCCGCCGCGCTCACCTGGCGCGCCCTTGCCGGGGATCTTGATGCGCTGGCCGTCGGCAACGCCCGCCGGGATCCTGGCCTGGATCGTGCGGGTGCTCATCGCCCGACCGCTGCCCGAGCATTCCTGGCAGGGGTCGTCGACCACGAGCCCCCGGCCGCGGCAGGTCTTGCACGGCTCGGAGAACGCGAAGCTGCCGAGGTTCCGGCTGCCCTGGCCGGTGCCCTCGCAGGTCGGGCAGACCCTGGGCACAGTGCCTGCCTTGGCCCCGGTGCCCTTGCAGACCTTGCACGGCCCTTCGCCAGTCAGCCGGAGCGAGACTGTGGTGCCATCCACAGCGTCGCTGAATGACAGCGCGGCCTCGGTCTCGACGTCCGCACCGCGCCGCGGCCGGGTCGTAGTGCCGGCCGTGCCGCCGGAGCGGTTCCCGAAGACGCCGCCGAGCAAGTCACCCAGGCGGCCGCCCGCGCTGCCCGCCGCGTTGCCGAACAGGTCGCCGAGGTCGAAGTTGTAGTTGCCGCCAGCGGACCCGGATCCTGGCATCCGGACCCCGCTGCCGAACAGCGAGCGAGCCTCGTCGTACTCCTTGCGCCGCTTGTCATCCGACAGAACGTTGTAGGCCTCGGAGATCTCCTTGAATCGAGCCTCAGCCCTCGGGTCGCCCTCGTTGGCGTCCGGATGGTACTTGCGGGCCAGCTTCCGGTACGACTTCTTGATCTCGTCGCCGGTAGCGCCCTTGGTCACCCCAAGGGTCTTGTAGTAGTCCTTCTCCAGGTAATCCTTGGTGCTCAACGGGCCTCTCTCGGGATCTATTTAGCTGCCGGAGCCGGCCGGGCGGTTGAGCCGGCCCGCCCGGCTCCGGCACTCACCGTTCGCCAGTCCCATCGCCCGCGCTGGCGTCGCCGCCGGTGTCGCCGGTGTCGTCTCCGTGGGCGGTGTCGTCGCCGCCGGTGTTGTCTCCGATGGCAGGGCTGACTCCGGCGGAATCGGCCACGGCTTCGCCGGACGGATCACCGCCCGGCTCGGCGACGGCTACCCTGGCGGGCCGGATGATCCGCTCGCCGACCTTGTAGCCAGGCTGCAGGATCTGGACTGCCGTCGGCTCCGTGACGTCGGCTGAATAGGAGTGCAGCAGCGCCTCGTGCAGCGTCGGGTCGAACGGATCGCCGCTCTCCCCGAAGGGCGTCAGGCCCAGCTTGAACGCCACGCCTTCCAGCGACTCGCCGACTGACTTGAAGCCACCGGTCAGCTCGCCGTGCTCGCGCGCCCGGCCGATGTCATCGAGCACCGGAACCAGTTCGTTCAGCACGTTCGCCAGCGCCTGCTCCCGCACGGCCAGCCGGTCGCGCTCGACCCGCTTGCGGTAGT
>JAJYUU010000314.1 GCA_021792405.1 Actinomycetes bacterium | reverse complement strand
CCAGAGCCACATAGGCGGCATCGTACGATGTGAGCTTGTCGCGCAGTTCCCACATGCGGGGGAGTAGGGGCGACATGTGCCATCGGTCGACGGGAAGTACCATCAAGTCGACGATGAGGTCTGCCGCCGCCGCGTCGTTGAACTTCCGGCCGCGGACCAGTCCGCGAAGTGCGCTGAGCACCTCGGCGTCGAAGATCGACGGAACCTGGAAATCCGCGTCGTCCACGGACAGCAGATCGGCTGCGGGGCTCCCCGGCTCCGTCAGCGCGGTCACGGCGACGGATGCGTCAAGAACATATCCGCTCATGGTTCCTGCTGACGATCTCGCGCTGCGCGAACCGCAGCGACGGCGTCGTCCATCGTCACCGTCGAGCCAGTGGCCTTGGCCCGGGCCTGCGCTCGCCTGACGATCTCGGCCATGCTGGGCCGCTCGGCCAGCTTACTCAGTTCACCTAGCAGGTACGCCTGCATTGACTGCCCGGCGGCAGCGGCCCTCCTGGCAAGCTCGTCCCGGACGGACTCCGGGACATCCCTGATCTGAATCAGCGTCATACATGCATTATGCATAATGACTGCATGCCTTGTCGACCTAAGGCCTCGACCCTGAGCGACTCACCCGGAAGGACGAGGTTCCGGAAGCAGAAGGTCCGCAACCACAGTTACGGTGACGTCATGGCCAGCGCCGACCACTCGGGTACCGCCACTCGACGCAACCGGGCTCGCCGCCTCGCCGCCTCGCCGGTTGGCGGCCCGATGGCGCCATGATGAGGAGGGTTTCCTGGATCAGGCCGACGTGTGAGCTGGCCGCCAGGAGCGCTGTCAGGTCCGCGGTGAAGCCAGCCTGGTCCTGCTCGGTGTAGGCGAGGAAGGTGGCGCGGGTGCGCTCGAGTCCGAGGATCGCCCGGCTGGGCAGGCGCAGGGCGCTGGCCTGACGCATTTCGACCGGCTCGCCGAACAGCGTGGTTTCGCTAAGCGCAGAGACCCAGGGTGGCTGATCGGACCATCCCGCGGTCCGGCTGTAGCTCTGCCATAGCTCTCGCAGCCGCGTCCGCAGTGGTTCGGGATAGCGCTCTGTGGTGGACAGCAGCGCGAGCCAGCCGCCGGGCCGCAGCAGCCGGGCGGCCTTAGCCAGGCCGACGGCGGGGTCGACCCAATGGAATGCCGTGGCCGACACGATGAGATCGAAGCGCCCGTTTCCTGCGAAGTCCTCGAACGAACAGACCTCGAACCCGGCCATCGGGTCGGTGACGTTGCACCGGGCGGCCTCGATCATCGCCGGGCCGATGTCGATGGCGGTCAGGTTGAACGCACGGCCGGCCAGTTGCCGGGTGAGCTGGCCGGTGCCACAGCCGATCTCGAGCACGTCGGCTCCTGGGCCGATCCCGGCTGTCGCGCAGACGGCATCGACGATCTCGGCGGGATAGCCCTGGCGGGTGGCGTCGTACCGCCCGGCGACGCCGTCAAAGAGGCGCCGTTGCCGCTCCCGCCGCCTGCGCTGCTCACCGGTCTCCGCGGTCACGACCACAGTCTGCCCGGCCAACCGGCATGCATCGTCCTGCCTAGTGTCCGCGGAAGGCTTCCTCGAGCCACCACGCGCCATGATCCGAGGTGACCTTGGCGTCGATGACGATCGGCCGGGCGGGCCTGGCCGCGAGCCAGTCCCTGACGGGCCCGAGGTCGCCGGCGGTCCGCACGGTCACACCATCGCAGCCGAAGCCGCGCGCGATCGCGGCAAGGTCGGCGGGCGGGAAGCGGACGGTGTCCAGCGGGCAGCCGTCCGGCCCGAAGTGGTGGACCTCGGCGCCGTACGCCTCGTCGTCGTAGATGACGATGACCATCGGCAACTGCAGCCGCACCGCCGTCTCCAGCTCGCTGATTCCCATCAGCGCGCCGCCGTCGCCGAGTGCCGCGACCACCAGCCGGTCTGGGCGGGCAATGGCGGAGCCGATCGCCGACGCCAGCCCGAGGCCGATCGACTGGTAGGCCTGAGTGAAGCAGAAGCCGTCCTGGTCGGGGACCGACAGGAACATGCTCGGGTAGCCCATGAAGTTGCCGGAGTCGATCGCGACGACCCGCTCGGCCGGCAGCAGGTCGTCCAGGGCGATCGTCAGCGTGCGCGGATCGATCCGGTTGCCGTCGCCCTCGTCGTCGTAGGGCACATCGCGCCAGCGGCGCCGGGCGGCCAGCCCGCTCTTGAGCTCCGCTGATCGGTACCCGGTGTCGTGCTGCCCGAGCAGGTGCTCCAGCAGGTCGGCAACGGCGGCAGCGGTCAGCGCGACGTCGCCGGTCACGCCGAGGTGGACCGGCCGGTGTCGGCCGAGGGCCGAGGGGTCGTCGTCTACCTGGACGACCGTTGTCTGCTCGCCGATCAGCGTGCCGTGCCGCGTGGTCCACATGTTCAGCGAGCAGCCCCAGGCGACGAGCACATCGGCGCCCGCGATCAGTTCGGCGGCCAGCGGCGAGGCGAACCCGCCGCTGACATCCAGGCCCCACGGGCTGCCGC
>JAJYUU010000313.1 GCA_021792405.1 Actinomycetes bacterium | reverse complement strand
CTTGATCACGCCGCCGCGCCGAGGCCAGGCCCCGAAACCGGCTGCCGTGAACCTCTCAGGCCGCCCGCACGAGGTCACGCACTGTCATCAGACCGCAACATGATCCCGGTTAACTTCGAAGAGCCGCCAAAGCCGGGGAGCGGCAGGCCCTGATCGAGACCCTCACAAACGACCTGGGCCGGCCGAGTTGCCGCCCGGCCAGATCATCATCGGTGACAAGAACTGCCTCGGCCGCGGCTTCGAGCGCACCCCGCCAGGTACCTGCGGTAGGCCTCGTCGGCACCGCGAAGGGCCTCATCGATGCCCGCGGCTCGGGCTCCTGCGGGAATCCGGCGGTTCGGCTTGATGACAGGCCGGCGCCTGTCCGGTCGCTCAGGATAGGCAGCCGCTGCTCGGGGTGGCTCCCCGCGCGCGGTGTGCCGTCGGCGAGCCTCCGAGCTTGGTGACGAGGAAATTGCGCGTGAGGTCTGCGATCTGGTCGGCCTGCTCGTCGAGGGCGAAGTGGCCGCCGTCCAGCAGGTGCACCTCCGCGTCGGGCACGTCACGCTTGTAGGCGGCGGCCTCCGCGGCCTCGAAGGACGGGTCGTAGCGACCCCAGGTCACTAGCAGCGGCGGTTGGCGAGCCCGGAGCCACTGCTGCCACGCGGGGTAGCTCGCGACGTTGGTCTGGTAATCGAAGAACAGGTCTGCCTGGATGTCGGCTTGACCGGGGCGCCGCAAGAACGCGAGCTCATCGGTCCAGAGGTCGGGGTCGTATTTCTCCGGCGCAGGGCTCGTTCCGACGTGACGCAGGCGGGTCGCGGCCGGCGAGAAGAAGTTCTCGCGTAGCGCGGCCTCGTGCTCGGAGCGGTGAGCCCAGAACTGACGGCGGGTCTCCCACAGCGGCCCGAGCCCGTCTTCGTGGGCGACGGCGTTCTGCACGATCAGAGCCTGGACCCGGTCGGGGTGGGCCAGCGCCAGCCTGAAGCCGATAGGCCCGCCGTAGTCCTGCAGGAAAAGCACGTAGCGCGTGAGGCTGAGCTTGACGGTGAAGCGGTCGACGACCTCGGCGATGTGGTCGAACGTGTAGGCGAAGGCGGCAGGGTCTGGCGTGTCGCTGTGCCCGAACCCGGGATAGTCCGGGGCGACCAGGTGGAAGGCATCCCCCAGCCGGGTGAGCAGCGGCTCCCACATGCGGGAGGAGGACGGGAAGCCGTGCAGCAGCAGGATGGCCGGCGCATCGGCGGGGCCCGCCTCGCGGTAGAAGATCTCGATTCCGTCGACCTCAACCGCGCGGTACGTCGTCATCTGTTTTCACCTTCGGCCAGCGCTGTTCCTCGAACAGCCGTTTCACCATGGGCGGCGAATACCAGCGGGTAGGCGTCGACGACCCATTGCACACCGCCCACGCCGCCGCCGAGCGCGGCGCCGATCGGCTTCACCGCGACGTTCAGGATGCTGACATCCACCTGGATCACCCCGAGGCCCAAAGTTACGGCAGCGCGCGCGGCACGGTGCCGGGCAGGGCCCGATCCCGGAGCCGCTAGGTCCCGCGGCCGCCGCGCCATCTTCCTTCTTTCCCGAGAGCGGGCTGCGGTCCGCGCGGTGTTCAACGTTGGTCAGCTGTGAAGGTGCGGCGGAGGAGGTCGCTGGTGAGCTGGGCGATCCTGTCGGCTTCCTCTTCCAGGGCGAAGTGGCCGGTGTCGAGGAGCACGACCTTTGCGTCGGGGACGTCGTTTCGGTAGGCCTCGGCGCCGGCGGGGATGAAGAACGGGTCGTTCTTGCCCCAGGCGGCGAGCAGTTTGGGCTGGCGCAGGCGGAGCCAGGCTTGCCAGTCCGGGTAGCGGCCGGGGTTGCTCTGGTAGTCCCAGAGCAGTGCTTTCATGTACCCGGCGCGGCCGGGGAGGTCGAGGACGGCCTGGTCGGCCACCGCCTGCTCGGGGTCGACATGCTCGGGATCACGGGCGCCGGCCTGCCACTGGAGCCGGGTGCCGGCGAGGCTGACGAACCCGTCGACGGCCGCCTGCCCGGCAGAGCGGTCCTGCCACCAGTCGGCTAGGGCCTGGACGCCGGGGCCGAACCCGTCGGTGTAGGCATTGCCGTTCTGGGTGACGATCGCGCGGACCCGCTGGTCGTGCTGGAGGGCGATGCGGAACCCGACGGGTGAGCCGAAGTCGAACATGTAGATGGCGTAGTCGCCGATGCCGAGCTGGTCGATGGCCTTGCCGGTGATCTTCGCGAGACGGTCGAAGGTCGGGCTCTCGGGGAGCGGGTCGGAGCTGCCGAAGCCGGGGTAGTCGATGGCGACGGCGTGCCAGTCGCGGGCAAGGCGGTCGATCAGCCGCACGTAGGCGCGGGTGCTCGACGGGTACCCGGGAAGCAGGACGATGCTCGGCTTGGCGAGGTCTCCGGCTTCGCGGACGAACACCCCGAGCCCTTCGACGGTGATTTTGTGGTGACGGATGGCGGGCATCGCCAGTTCCTTCCGCTCGTGCGGGCCGGTTACCGGTGGCTGCTGGTGGTTAG
>JAJYUU010000152.1 GCA_021792405.1 Actinomycetes bacterium | reverse complement strand
CACGAACTTCACCAGCACGCAGGTATCCGCCGCCGACACCGGATCCTGGGCGGCCACCGACACCTCGAACTGGGCCGGCCCGTACTCCGGGTGGAGCTGCTCGACGGCCACTCCCGCGCTCTCCAGGGCAGTGAGCACGTCCCGGAGGTAGTCGGCGGCCCGGCTGACGCGGCTCAGCCCGTACCCGGTCCCGCCGAAGGCGGGCTCGAAGTCGTCGACATCGCGGCCGACCATCCACTCGACCTCGAACGCCATCAGCGCGCTGATGCCACGGCTGAGCCCGGCCGCTACCTGCGCACGGGCGAACGAGCGCTGGCAGCCTGCATACACCGTGCCATCCTGGTGGAAGCGGTCGCCTGGAGCCAGCGCCCACCCTGACGGCTCTGCCAGCACGGCGAGCCGGTCCAGGTCCGGGACCAAGCGCAGGTCTCCGTCGGGCCGGTCCAGCTCAGATGCCGGGTCGATGCTCCCGTCGCTGATGAACGCGTCGATGACCGGTGAGAAGCCGAGGCCAGAGCGCGCTGCCTTGACCAGCCCGCTGAGCGGGACGACCTTCACCCTGGCAGCGCCGCTGTGGTCGACGAACGTCGTGGCGATGCTCGATGCGCGGCCCGCTAGCTGCCGTGCGAGCGCTTCGGCACGCTGGGCGTCGGCCATGCGCTCCTGCTCGCCGCGGCGGTGAGCGAACGGTCGAGGCAAGCTCATCCTCCCTTCCGGACGGTCAGGCCGTGAAACTGACCGGACCGCGTCAGCTTCCGGCGCTGCGATGTCACACCGACTCCGCGACTGGCCGGGTCAGCAAGATGGCCGCGCAGAAGGCACGGTAGGTGGCGAGCCGGTTCTCGCCATGAATCCGCAGCTCGCGGGGACCGGTCCGGTCGACGCCGCGAACCCAGCTGGCCGCCTCCGCGATGTCGGTGGTGCGCACCGACAACTCCAGCACGCCCGGGTCCAGCGGCGGCGGTTCGGCATGGGCTGCTGCCGCGACGGCTTCGCGGGCGCGCTCGAGGATCAGCTCGCAGGCGCTTTCCGGGTGCATGCTGTGCGCGGCGAGCCGGCTGACGGGCTCCTTCACCACGGCCTGATGCACGCCCGGAATCAGCGCGGCCGTCTCTTCGCACGCGCACCGGTCACCGGTCACCAGCACGACCGGGACGCCGTAATGAGCGGCCACCAGCCCGTTGATGCCGGCCTCGCCGGTGACCGCGCCGTCGATGCGCGCCTCGACGACGGCCCGCGGGTTGTAGGTGTGCGACAGCCCCGCGGGCGCCCCGACCGAGCCGTGATAGGAGACGAACAGCACCGCGCCGAAGCTGCCGTCGAGTCCCTGCATCATGTACAGCGGCTTGTGACTGCCAGACACGTACGAAGCCCGGCCGGCCAGCTGATCAGCGGGCAAGTTACGCATCGTCGAATGCGAGTCATTGACCACCACCTCGGTAGCGCCGCCGGCCAGAGCGCCGCCGATCGCCGCGTTGACTTCCGCCAGCAGCAGCCTGCGCCCCGCTGACGCCTCCGGGCCGTCACCCACGCACTGCTGCCAGTCCACGACTCCGGCCGTTCCCTCCATGTCGGAAGACAGGAACACCTTCATCGTCCGCACCTCCTCGCCGGCCGCCGCGGTTCAGGATCTCGGCGGCATCCGCCAGGTTCGCACACAATCCCCGGCTTCGGCTATCCGCGCTGGGCAGCAGGGCGCCGGCCGGCATAGGGTGACGCCTGCTGGTGCGAGGAAGGGAGTAGCCATGCCGCCGACGCTAGCGCGCCGCAGCCTTGAGCTCGCCGGGCTGAGCGTGCCCCTGATCGAGCTCACTGGCTCATCGGCCGGTCCGCTGCTGACCGTCATCGCGGGCGTGCATGGCTGCGAGTACGCGTCGATGGCGGGCGTCCGCCGCTGGCTGCGTGAGCTGGCGGCCAGGGAACTGCGGGGCCGGGTCCGCGCCGTGCCGGTTCTGAACGTGACGGCGTTCGCGGCCCGGACGCCGTTCGTCGTGCCGGAGGATGGCAAGAACCTGAACCGCTGCTTTCCCGGCGACCCGGCTGGCACGCTCGCCGAGCGACTGGCGCACGATGCCTTCACGCAGCTCATCGCCGGCTCGGACGCCTACATCGACGCGCATTGCGGTGACCTGGTCGAGGCGCTGCAGCCGTTCGCGCTCTACGAGGCCGGGCCGGCCGAGGAGCGTGCGCGGGAGCTGGCGGCAGCTTACCGGCTGCCGTACGTGATCCGCCAGGTTGCCGGCCCGGACCGGGCCGTGTCCGGGACAAGCAGCGGCGCGGCCGCGGCCGCTGGGATCCCGGCGATAACTGCCGAGGCGGGCGAGTGCGGGCTGGTGCCGGAGCAGGCAGTGGCCTTGCACGTGGCGGGGCTGAACGGCGTGCTCGAGCTACTCGGGATGGCCGAGCTTCCGCCCGGCGCGCCGGCGCGCCGGCCGCGGCAGACGCAGCTCGACCGGTTCCTGTGGCTGCGCGGCCGGCATGCGGGCTGGTGGGAACCTGCCGTCGGGGCCGGCGACACCGTCGCGGCCGGCCAGGTCATCGGCACGGTCAGCACCCTTGATGGCACGGACGTGCTGGAAGAGGTGGTCGCCCCCGTCGCGGGCGTGATCATCTTCCTCACCAGTTCGCCCGCGGTCGCGGCCGACGGCCTGCTACTCGGCCTCGGTGCCCGCTAATGAGGGCGTGCCCGGGACTGGACCCGCGATGACATCGTCCACCGCCTGGCGACGCTCCGCGTCTACCGCAAGGATGGCGTGCCCGAGATCTACCAGCCGATCACGCTGCTGTGGGCATTCGCTCGCGCCCGGCGGGGCGCGGACAAGCTCATCTCCTGGACGGACACGAAACAGCAGGTGTCGACGTGCCCGCCGACCAGGTAGTAGTAGCCGGTCTCCTGTTGCTCGCCCTCCGGCGAGGCGAGCAGCACCAGGGCCCGCGCCGTGTCCAGGCTGGGCGGCGACAGCGCGGGGTTCAGCCCGCGCAGCGCCGCGACGAAGGCCCGGACCTCGGCGACGGACGGCGCATCCTCCCCCGTGACCGCGTCGCGGACGGGCTTGCCGAGCCCTGCCTGGTCGGCGAGGTCGCCCAGCAGCCTGGCCACCTGGTTCCTGCTGCCGTCCGGCAGTGGCAGCAACTGTTGCACCAAGGCCGAGCGCGCCTCCTCCCAGAAGGTCTTGCGGGTGAAGTCGCCGAGCAGGAAGAAGTACCCGCCCTCGCCCTGGACCTGCTCGCGCGCCAAGCCGAGCAGGTGGGTCTTGCCCGCGCCGCGCTCGCCGAGCAGCGGCAGGCCCATCGGCCGGCGCGAGGCGCCGGCCCTGGCTGTGGCCTCGCCGATGCCCCGGCGGACCTGCCGCGCCGCCTCGGGGTGCAGGCCCTCCACGTGGAACGGCGACGGTCTTCGACGACTACGGCGCCGCAGTCGTCATGGCTACCTCCTTTGTCAGCCTGCTGGAGGCCGCCCGCTGGCACTCTGCTCTTGACGAGCTCGCCAGCGACACATGGCTGCAGCGATCCGAGACTCAGGAACACGATGACCACCGCCGGTGAAGAGATCGAGATAAAGGCGGTCCGGCCGTATTCGCACTTCCCCGCACCGGCCGGACCGACGCGGTGACAACCGTTTCCCTCACCACCTTCCAGTACTCTCCAACCTTCCCGGTGCCGCGAACGTTCTCCTGCTGGCGACTGCTGCTCCTCAACGATGCGGGCTTTGTCATCGGCATGGGACAGGTCCGCGACGAACCACTGGCGAGCCAACTCTGGCCCGCCGAGTTGTTCGTCCCGCTAGCGCAGGTCGGCATCAGAACCACCACCGAGTGGTACCGCACTCCTCAGGCACTGGAGCACGCGCACCGGGGCCGCCCCGCGGTCCATGCTCTGGACCTGGCGGGAGAAGCTACTGATCGGAACCGTCGGCGCCCTGGCCATCCTCCTGGTCGTGGGGGCATCGGTGTACCTCGCCACGCACTAGCCGACGCCCGGAAGGCCAGGCCGTAGCGTCCTACCAGGGGACGGTTCCGAAGCGGTCGAGGTAGCGGCCGCTTCCCGACTCAACGTCCTCGGTGGCGAGGGCGACGATGGCGTCGGTGCCCTCGGTGACGGTCTGCACGCCCCGGTGCCCGTTGAAGTCGGTTGCCGTGTAGCCGGGGTCGGCGGCGTTGAACCGGATTGCCGGCAGTGCCTTGGCGTACTGCATGGTGAGCATCGTGACCGCGGCCTTGGACGCGGTGTAGAGCGGGCCGACGATCGTGGACTCGACGCGCGCCGGGTCGTGCGTCCGGGCGAACGAGCCCATGCCGCTGCTGACGTTGATGACGGCGGGGGCATCGGACTTCCTGAGCAAGGGGAGGAACGCGTGCGTGACGCGGACGATGCTCGCCACATTGGTGTTGAACACCAGCACCGCATCCTCGCCGGTGAGGTCCTCGGCGGCGGCACGCCGGCCGACGATGCCCGCGTTGTTGATGAGCCTGTCGATCCGGCCCTCATGCGCCTCGATGTCGGCGGCGGCACGCTCGACCGACTCCTCGTCGGTCACGTCGATCTGCACGAAGCGGGCGCCGAGTTCCCAGGCAGCGGTCTCGCCGCGCTGCTGGTCACGCGCGCCCAGGATGACGCTGTGCCCGAGGTCGGTCAGGCGGCGGGCGGTCTCGTAGCCGAGGCCCTTGTTCCCCCCGGTGATGAAGGTGATCATGGTCATGTCCCCAGCCTACCTCGACGTGCGCGGGTATCCAGGGACGCTAAGACGACAGGAAAGCCGGTACCCCCCTCAAACACGGTACTTAGCCGGGGCCGCAACCGCGCGGGCTGCGGCCCCGGATCAGGCTCGCCCTTGTCAGGCGCGCGGCATGTAGGTGTGCACTCGCCGCGGAGCCTCGAAGGCGGCGAGCGACAGGTCCGACTGGAGGGAGTAGTAGGCGGCCTTAGGCTGCTGGTTCACGTCGTAGATTCCCGCACACCCCTCGCCGGCGAACGCGCCGGGAACCCAGGAGTCGGAGTCGGTGAAGCCCCAGACCGTGTACGAGATGCACTCCGGCACAGCGAGCGCCGCCTTGAGCATTTCAGAGTACTCGTACGGTTGCGCGAAGACCGACAGTTGATCCGTCGGCACCTGGTCGGTCGCGTTGTTCACGAAGGTCTGCGCGTCGGCCCCGGTGATCGCGACCTTCAGGCCAAGGCTCGCGTACCGTTCCAGGTCCCGGCGGAGCAGGGCCGGGTTCCAGCCGTACTGGGCGTCCAGGTGGCCCTGGTTCCCGATGCCGTGGATCGGCACGCCCTCGGCGCGGAGCTGCTTAACGTAGGCGTAGACGGCGTCGCTCTTGGCGTTCGTGCCGTCCTCGCCGCCGATGTTGTAGTCGTTGTTAGAACAGCAGGGCCTTCGGGCCGGCCTCGTGGGCCCACCGGTACGCATTGGGGATGATCTCCGGGCCCGCGTTGACGATCCACCAGTTGTTCGGGTCGACCTGGGAGGGGTTGGAGTCGGTGAAGAACTCGTTGCAGACGTCCCACTGCCAGATCCTGCCCCGGTACCGGGAGACCTCGGTGGTGATGTGCTCGTGCGCCAGTTCCATCAGCTGCGCGGAGCTGATCGAGCCGTTGGCGACGCCGTCGGTCAGCCAGGTGGGCAGCAGGGCGTGCCCTCGATGCCGGGCTCGGCCTGCCTGCCCATCTTGCTATGCGGTCCGGGCCTGAGCTGCTAACCCGCCCTGGCGTTCTTCGACCGGGAGGCCGAGTCCGCGAAGCAGTTCGCCCAGGTTGCCGAACATCGCCCCGTCGGGTAGCGAGGACACCAGGTCAACCAGCCGCTGTCCGGCTTGCTGTGCCTCCAGGACAGCGAGTAGGTGCGCGCGCGTGGCCGGGAAGGCGGTCCGGTCCAGTCTTCGGGCCAGGTCGCTGCGCAGCTCGATCGCCTGCCAGCCGTCCAGCGGCCTAGCGCCGGCGAACCTGCCCTCCGGGGCCCAGACTGCGCCGGCCTCCGCGTCCGCCGAGTCGGGGTCGGGCCACTCCTCGGTGCTGGCCTGCAGGTCGCTGCGGTCCTGGCGCTTGATCGCCTCGTCCTCCACTCGGCCGTGCTTAGCGCTGACCTGTTCGCTCATCGGAATACCTCGCTTACCTGGACTGCCCGGACTGCCTGGACTGGCCGGACGCCGGTCCGGGCCGCTTGGCGGCTGGCCAACCGCTCATCCCCGCTGACGGCCCGCGGAAACGCCCGGCCCTGCTGGCCGCCGTTCAGGCGAGACGGGCGGCCAGTAGCCGGTACAGGCGCGGGAAGCTAGCTTTCACCCGCGCCGGAACTGTGAGCCATAGCGGCACGACCACGTCGTCGCGGCCGCGGCAGACCGCGTCGGTGATGGCGTCTGCGGCGGCCTGCGCGCTCATCAGCTTCGGGTGCCGTCGCTGGTATGGCTCGTTACGCCGCTCGAAGTAAGGGGTGTCGACGACGCCAGGGCTGACCAGGGTCACCCCGACCCCGGCCGGCTTCAGTTCCGCGCGCAGCGCGTCCGCCAGGCAGCTCAGGCCGGCCTTCGTGGCCGAGTACCAGGCCTCGCCCGGCACGCCGACCAGCCCGGCGACGGATCCGACGAAGACCAGGCGGCCGCTTGCCCGCTGCAGGTGCGGTATCGCCGCGCGGGCCAGCTGGGCTGCCGCCCGCAGGTTGATGTCGAGCAGCGTGTCAATGTCGGCCTCGGTCATGTCGGCGAACCGGCCAGCCCAGCCTATGCCGGCGTTGGATACCAGGATGTCCAGTCCGCCGAGGGCGCCGACAGCCGCGTCGATAGTCCGGCGGGGGCATCCCGGCTCGGCGAGATCGCCCGGCAAGCACACTGCGCTCGTGGCCGCGGCGACTTTCCTGAGCGCGGCTGCGTTCCGGCCCGCGATCGCCAGCCTGGCGCCGCGCGCCGCGAACGCCCGGGCGGTGGCGGCGCCGATGCCGCTTGAGCCGCCGGTGATAGCCGCCCGAAGTCCGGCCAGGTCCCGAGCTCCCATGGGTCATGACCTCCGTGACAGCGGAAGGTGGACATACAGCTGCGTCCGGCCGGGCATCGCCACCGGATGCTCCGCCGGCGGCGGCAGCTGGTAGTCGACCGGTGCCAGGTGCTCGGAATACTGCCGGTCGGCGTTGTAGACCTTGTCGAACTTCCAGATCATCCTGGCGAAGTTGGCCTGCCCGCGGACTAGCTGGCGCGCGACGATGCCAGCGGTCTTGGCCAGCGCCGCCGCCCCGAGGTGCTTGCGCGCCAGCACAGCCTGGGTCGTGACCAGCTCGGTGTAGAAGCGGTGCAGCGGCAGCCGGGTCGGGAGCACGGCATGCTGCACGTCGAACAGGCGGTAGTCCAGAGTGGTGAGCCGCCGCGACTCGGTCAGCCACGTCTCGGTGCCCGGATACGGCGTCTGGACCGTGATGTTGACGATTTCCGGCACGCTCATGGCCCATTCCCGCACGTAGGCGAAGTGCGCCTGGTCCCAGTCCGGGTCGGCGATGATGTTGATGGCGACCGACAGCCCGATGGACCGCGCGACCTCGAGGGCCTTGTTGTTCACCTGCGGTGTGGTCCGCTTGCGGAAGGCGGTGAGGCCCTCCTCGTCGAGCGCCTCGAGGCCGAGGAACATGTAGTTGAGCCCGAGGCGCTTCCAGCGGCGGAACACTTCTTCATTGCGGAGGAGCACGTCGCACCTGGTTTCCAGGTAGTACTGCTTGCGAATGCGGCGGCGCTCGAGTTGCCGCGCGATCTCGTCGCCCTGCTCTGCCTTGATGAACGCGACGTCATCGACGATGAAGACGCCTGGCTCCTGAATGCGGCTGAGGTCCTCGACGGCTGCCTCTGGCGACAGGCGGCGGTAACTGCGCCCGTAGAAGGTCCAGGCGCTACAGAACGAGCAGTCCCACGGGCACCCGCGGGTGAACTCGATCGACGCCGCCGGGTCCATCACGCCGATGAAGTACTTGCGGCGCCGACCGCCGAGATGCCGAGCCGGCAGATGCTCGTCAAGGCTGTGCAGCATCTTCGGCGGCCGGCCGGGGCCGTCCGCGGTGACGGCGCCCGGTACCTCCGTCAGCGCCCGGTCCGGCAGGGCGGCGAGAAGAGCCGGTGCGCCCGTCTCGCCTTCGCCCTTCAGCACGGCGTCGATGGCACCGCCCGCGTGGCCGAGTACTTGCTCAGCCACGAACGACACACTGTGCCCCCCGGCGAAGACGAAGCAGTCCGGCAGGGCAAACTTGATCCACTTTGCCAGGTCTACGACCTCGGGCACATTGGCCAGGTAGTTCAGGCTGATCCCGACGGCCTCAGGCCGGAACTCGACGACCTGTCGCCGCAGTTCTGCCTGCCGGTAGACCTGCAAGTCGACCAGCCGGACCTCATGGCCGTCGGCCAGCAGCGCCGACGCCACCCGCTCCAGGCCAAGCGGCTCGAGCCGCAGGAAGATCTCGGAGTACATCAGCGCGCTTGGGTGCACGAGCAGTACGCGCATTAACTACGCTCCCCTTCTGCTGGCCGCCTCCGGCCGGAGCGCAGGCCACCACGTCGGCTGCCGGTAACTGCGGTGCGGGCGCGCGGTCGCGCCGGCCCAGGAACCGAACGAACTCGGCGCCCTCCCGGAGCCTGCGGCCAGCGGTGCCGGGCTGACGGAGCATCTCGGCCGACATCTCGGCGAGCTTCCCGGCGCGGAAATAGAAGCGCTTGTAGAAATCGTCGACCGAGTTGAGGATCTCGGTACGCGCAAGATGCGGGTATGAGAGTGCCGCAAGCTGTGTGCCCGCCTCGCTGACCAGCGCGCCGCCACCGTCCTCGGGCAGCCATCCGTTCTCCATCGCGCGCTGGTACAGCTCGGTGCCGGGGTAGGGGGCGGCGACCGACACCTGGATCGTGTGCGGATTGACTTCGCGGGCGAAGCGAATTGTCTCCTGAATAGTCTCCTTCGTCTCGCCGGGCAGGCCGAGGATGAAGGTGCCGTGGACGGTGATGCCCAGGTCGCGGCAGTCGCCGGCGAACTGGCGAGCCCGCTCGACTCGCAGGCCCTTCTTCACGTTGTTCAGCACTTGCTGGTTGCCTGATTCGTAGCCGACCAGCAGCAGGCGCAGACCGCTGTCTGCCAGCACCTGGAGGGTCTGCCTGGGCACGTTGGCCTTGGCGTTGCACGACCAGGTGATGCCCAGCCGGGCCAGGCCGCGGGCGATGGCCTCCGCGCGCGGACGGTCGTCGGTGAATGTGTCGTCGTCGAAGAACAGCTCTTTCAGCTGCGGAAACAGCTGGAACGCAAGCTCGGCTTCGGCGAGCACGCTGGCGACGCTCCTGGTGCGATAACGGTGACCGCCGACGGTCTGCGGCCAGAGGCAGAACGTGCATCTGGACCGGCATCCCCGGCCGGTGTACATGGACAGGTACGGGTGGCGGAGGTAGCCGATGAAGTAGTCCTCTACGCGCAGGTCCCGCTTATATACCGGCACTACGAATGGCAGGCTGTCCATGTCGGTGAGCATCGGCCGGTCGGCATTGTGCACTACCTGGCCGCTCTTCGCGCGGTAGCTGATGCCATCGATGCAGGCCAGCGGACGCTCCTGCGCTACCTCGCCGATCGTGAAGTCAAACTCTTCCCTGGCCACGAAATCGATGACCGGCGCTGCCCGCAATGATGCCTCCGGCTCGACGGCGACCTTGGGCCCGACGAAGCCGACCAGCAGCGAAGGGTTGGCCGCCTTGAGGGCCTCGGCCACCTTCACGTCACCGGCAAAGGTTGGCGAGCTGGTGTGCAGGACGGCCAGGTCGTGCTGGCGGCCGAGGGGAGCGATGTCGGCAAGGGCGAGGCCGGCCGGGGGAGCGTCGACCAGCCGGCTGTCCGGCACGATCGCGGCCGGCTGGGCCAGCCAGGTCGGGTACCAGAAGGAGCGAATCTCGCGCTTCGCCTGGTAGCGAGCGCCGGCGCCGCCGTCGAAGCCTTCATAGGACGGAGGATTCAGGAAGAGAGTGCGCATACTGGCCGTGCCCCTTGTCATCCGCCGGGTTGGTCAGGACCGGGCGAGCCGTCCCGGTCGTGTCCTCGGTACTGCCCGGCAGAGCGCGCGTCAACCGGGACCCTGCTGCCCGGATCTCGGCCCGCGGCCGGCGTTTCCGGCATGTCCAGGCCGATCTGGCGGAACGCGGCCAGGTACGCGGGCTCCCATCGCGCCGCCAGACCGGGCGGCGGCGCCGGCCTGGCCGTCTTATCCAGCACTGCCAGCGCGCTGGCAGTGACCCCGGCAGCAGCCGGACCGCAGACATCGGCGCCACCCATTTCCAGCTCATGCTGCAGGTTGTCCCGTCCGTGCCCCGGCATGACATCGAGCAGCAGCAGGCGCCGTCCGACGACGCGAGCCTCGCTGCAGGTCGTCGCGCCCGGCAGGGTCAGCACGACGTCCGCGGCCGCCATCAGCTCAGGCACCCGGTCGGTGAATCCGAACGGCCTAACCAGCGGCACCGTGCGGGCCAGTGCCCGCAGTCGCCGCTCGATCGCACGCCGGCGTCCGGCGACGGCCAGCACGTGCACGCCGGCCCGTGCTAGCGCGGCCACGCTCTGGACGAGCGGCCCGAATCCCCAGCCGCTGTCGATCACCAGCAGGCACGGCTCGCCGGGCGGAATTCCGAGTGCCTGCCTGGCCTCGCGCTGCGCGGGGGCGGCGTAGAAGGCGGGACGGACAGGCGGCGGCACGACCGATACCGCCGCACGGGGCAGAAACCGGCGGACCGATGCCTCTGCCGCAGGCGAGGTGACCAGGAACAGGTCGGTGCCTTCGCAGACCCAGATCCGGTGCAACGTCACGTCGGTGCACAGCACTACGGTCCGCCGGTGCGGTGCGCCGGGTTTGAGCCTCGCGGCAACTGCCGCCCCGGTCGCGAATACGCTGAGTATGAGGTCGGCCGGCCGCCGGTCCAGGTCGGCTGCCAGCGCTGGAGCCAGCCGGGCGACCGCTTGCCTGGCCATCAGGCCGGCCAGTTTGCTGCCCGTGCGAAGGTGCGCGAAGTGCAGCCCGTCGTAGATACCCGGTACTGTGACAAGCCCCCCGAACAGCCGATTGGCGACCGGGCCGGCCCGCGAGCCGAGCAGCGCCATGCTGTCAAGGCTGCGAGTGTGCCACCCCGACCGCTCCAGCAGGCTGGCGCAGCTTCGCGTCATCATCTCGTGTCCGAGACCAAGTGAACCGGATAGCACCACTGCCTCCGGCAACCGCGTCACCTCCCGGAACCGCTCGCGTCGTCGGGGGTCTGTCACTGTGCAGGCGCGGACCCTCGTGAGGACGGGCGGAGCGGAGTTCTCACCTGATCGCGGGCTGTTGCCCCGCAGTCTGGGCAGTCGCGGAAACACGTGCACCGGTCGGTTAATGCGAGCGACCTGCCTCAGATATGCCCCCGCGCGGTCAGGTGACTCCTGCTCGGGCCGCCTCGTTGGCTCCCGGCCCCGGGCACCGGCTGTTCTGAGCCGGGCTCAGGCGGCGGCCGCACGCCACGGCTCAGGCGGGGGCGAACCGGAAGCCCAGGCCGTGCCTGCGCAGCACGACCCGCAGCCACAGCGCCGACGCCCCGGCACCGGCCGCGATGAGCCCGACCGTGGCGACAGTGGAGAACAGCAGGAAGCTCGCGGTCGGCTGGGTGGCGAGCAGGACGGCGAGGCAGAGCGCGAGCAGCAGGAAGATTGCTGCCCATAGCCACGTCGCGCGCTGGAAGAAACGGTGCAGCCCGGGGTTAGGCGTGCTCGGCTGCCTGAGGGCCACTACCTCGGCGGCTAGCCGGGCGATGAGCGGGTTAGGTCCGCTTGCCGTCCGGGCGAACAGGATGGCCAGGCAGAGATTACCGGCCGGGAAATGTAGCAAAAAGATCCATAGCTGGCCGGTGCCGACCGCCACCGCGGTCTGGATGGTGAGCAGGATCGCCGAGATTATCACCAGGCTCGGCACCGAACCGCTGTGGATCTTGCGGATAACCGCCGTGATCCAGACGACCGCGACGCCAGCCAGCAGCCCGGCGTCGCGGCCCCACAACCAGGCACCCAGGGCCAGGGCCAGGACGGGCAAACCGACGGACTCGGTCAGGCTCCAGCCCGTGGTGCGAAGCAACTGGGCTGGCCGCGGCATCTCCAGATGGTGGTCGGCCATCGCGAAAGTCTACCCGGCCACCCGCCCGATAGACGCGGGTGGCCGTATTCCGCCGTGACGATTGTCCGTATCTGAGACAGCTTGCGCTAGCGCTAGAGCTCCTCGACGATCCAGTCCACCATCACTGCCAGCAGGCAGCAGGTCCCTGCCAGCAGCAGGCCGATGCGCGCGTGCTTTCCCACTGATATCCCCCTTGAGCTGAACCGATGATGGCAGGGGCATCCCCTTGCGGCTGCTCTTCAAACTGCGTACAGGCACCGGAGCAGTCGGCTTGGCCGCCATGTGACGCAGATCATAGAAGCCAGTTTGGGCGTTTCCAGCACGACTGACTGTTTCTCGTACTTCACTTGTGCCACAGCAAGCACACCCAGGCGTGTACGTGTGATGGTTACCTCCAAGTAACGCGTCGCCCTGACCCGCGTCAGATCCTCGTGCTCTTCCGCTCCGCCCGCACTGGCGGCGCACCAGAAGTGACCTGGGCTACACCGAGCGCAGCCTGCGCGCCACCCAGGGTCAGACTTGTCTTCTCGTCGCAGCTCACGGCATCGTCCCCGGCACGCTGCCGGTCACCAGCGCAGCCGGCGCCATGCCGAGCGCCACCCGCACCGACGGCCGCCTGCTGGCCGGATGCCGCCCGGCGTCCTCGCCGCCACGGCCGCGGGCGCGGTGGCCATCGTCGGCATCTCGGTCGGAGTCTCGCTGGGCGCGATTGCCCCCGCCCTCGCGCCGCGGCCGGCCGCTGCGCCGGATGCCGCTGCAACCGGCCCGGCGGCGGGAGCGACCCGCCGGGACCACGGCACGGCCAACGCC
>JAJYUU010000312.1 GCA_021792405.1 Actinomycetes bacterium | reverse complement strand
CCTGGAGAGCGCGGGAGTGGCCGTCGAGCAGCTCCACCCGGAGTACGGGCCGGCCCAGTTCGAGGTGTCGGTGGCCGCCCAGGATCCGGTGTCGGCGGCGGATACCTGCGTGCTGGTGAAGTTCGTGGTCGGCGCGGTGTCCGCCCGGCACGGGCTGCGGGCCTCGTTCGCGCCCGCAGTCCTGGCCGGCCACGTGGGAAACGGCGGCCACCTGCATGTCAGTTTCGCCCGCGACGGGCGCAGCCTGCTCAGCGGCGGCAGTGGCAGGCACGGGCTGACGCGGGCCGGCGAGTCGATGGTGGCCGGGCTGCTCGACGCGCTGCCGGCCCTGCTGGCCATCGGTGCGCCATCGCCGGCGTCCTACCTGCGGCTGGTGCCGTCCCGCTGGGCCGGCGTGTACCAGATCTGGGGACCGGAGAACCGGGAGGCGGCCGTCAGGTTCATCTCGGCCAGCCCGTCCGACCCGGGTGCCGCGAACGTCGAGCTGAAGTGCTTCGACCTCAGCGCGAACCCGTATCTGCTGACCGGCGCCGTGCTCGCGGTCGCGCTGGCAAGTGCCGACCGCGACGCTCGCCTGCCGGCCGAGGTCAGCGGCGATCCGGCCGCTCCCGGCCACCCGCTGGCCGGCCGGGCCGTGCGGCTGCCGACCAGCCTGGCCGCGGCCGTTGCCGCGCTGGAGGCCAGCGGCGCCCTCCGCGCGGCGGCCGGCGACCAGCTCGTTAGCACGTTCGCGGCGTCCCGGCGGGCGGAGCTCGAACTGGCCGCTGACCAGCCCGACGAGGTTGTCATCGCGCGCGCCCGGTGGCTGACCTAGATGGTCACCGACAGCGGCACCGGCCTGCCCTTGGTGGATCACCACGTCCACGGCGTGCTCACCGCCGAACTCGACCGGCCCGGCATCGAAGCCCTGCTGACCGAGTCGAACTGGCCCGCGCCGCCCGGCACCACCGCGTTCGACAGCCAGCTCGGCTTCGCGATCCGCCGCTGGTGCGCCCCGCTGCTCGAGCTGGACCCGCTCGGGCCGGCCGAGGACTACGTTCGCCGCCGCCTGGAACTCGGCAGCACCGAGGTCAGCCGTCGGCTGCTGGCCGCCGCCGGGGTCGGTACCTGGCTGGTCGATACCGGCTACCAGAGCGATGCGGTCACCGCTCCTGCCGAGCTGGCCGCGCTCAGCGGCGCCCCAGCGAGACAGGTCGCCCGGCTGGAGTCGATCGCGGAGCGGCTGGCGGGCTCGGGTGGCGATGCAGCCCGGTTCGCCGGCGACCTCACGGCCGCCGTCCACCAGTCCGCCGCGACGGTGAGCGGCTTCAAATCCATCGCCGCCTACCGCGGCGGCCTGAGCTTCGCCCCGCAGCGGCCGCGGCGCACCGAAGTCGCCGCCGCCGCCGGGCGGTGGCTGCGGCAACTCGACGCGGGCCAGCCGGCCCGGCTTGAGGACCAGGTGCTGATCCGGCATGGCATCTGGGCCGCGCTCGACACCGGGCTGCCGCTGCAGCTGCACACCGGCTACGGCGACGCGGACTCCCGGCTGCATCGCGCCGATCCGGCGTTGCTGCACGATTTCCTGCTGGCCAGCCAGCACGCTGGCGCGCCGGTGATGCTGCTGCACTGCTACCCCTATCACCGCCAGGCGGGTGCGCTCGCCGCGCTGTTCCCGCACGTCTACATGGACGTCGGGGAAGCGCTGAATCACGTCGGCGCGCGATCTGCCGCCGTCCTCGCCGAGGCGCTGGAACTGACGCCGTTCCACAAGATGCTCTACTCCTCGGACGCCTTCGGCCTGGCCGAGCTGCACTATCTGGGCGCCACCGGGTTCCGGCGGGACCTGGCCAAGCTCACCGGCGAGCTGGTCGCCGACGGTGCCTGGTCGCCATCGGACGCGGCCCGGGTCAGTCGGCTGATCGGCGCCGGGAACGCGGCGCGCGTCTACCGGCTCGGCGATCGCTGACCTGACCGCCCGCTGCCGGGACCGGTGCGCTTGCTGGTCGGGTCAGGCGGTCCGGGCGCGGGTCGGGCGGCGGGCTGGCTCCCGGCCGGCCGGCTGGCCGGGCCGGCGCTGCGGCGCGAGCGCCGGGATGGGCCGCTCCTGATCCTCTCCGGCCGACAGCCGGATCCGCTCGCCATGATGCTCGATGTCCAGCGGGTCACCGTCGGCGAGATGGTAACGCGCGGCGACGTGAGTCACGCCAACCCGTAGCCGCCGGCCGCGAATCATGATGGTGAAGGCGAGCCTGGTGATGCCGTCGGGAAGCCGGGGCGCGAACGCCACGGCCTGGCCGGAGTGGCGCAAGCCGCCAAAGCCCCAGACGAGCGCGATCCATGTGCCGGCCAGCGACGCGACGTGCACGCCATCCCTGGTGTTGTGCTCAAGATCGTCCAGGTCCATCAGGGCGGCCTCGCCCAGGTAGTCGAAGGCCAGTGCCAGGTGGCCAACCTCGGCCGCGATCACCGCCTGCGTGCACGCGGACAACGACGAGTCACGCACGGTAAGCGCCTCGTAGTAATCGAAGTTGCGCC
>JAJYUU010000151.1 GCA_021792405.1 Actinomycetes bacterium | reverse complement strand
AGGGTCAGGCAGCCGGACAGGATCGAGATGATCGTGAACGAGACGGCGAAGTTCGAGAACCCAGACATCCGGCGGCGCAGTTCCTGCGCATAGCCCAGCCGGTGCAGGATCTCCTCGTCGGTGGTGATCGCTTGTTCGTTAATTGCCACGACGTGCTCCTTGGTACGTGACCTACGAGATGCGATGCTTGAGGCGCGCCGTCGTTGGCTGCGCTCTACGGTGCCGCCAGGCGGCCAGAGCCAAAAGGTCTGTTATCAGACCAATAATGGGACGGACTGGGCCGTTGTCAAGACTTTGCGGCAGATTCGCCAATCGAGTCGCGGCTACCAGCCCGTTCCCGCGCCGTGCGATCCGGGCTTACAGTCTGATTCCGGCAGTCCCTGCGGCGGCGGAGGCAAGTTCGTGAGCGCTGGAGCGGAGGTTCCGGCCGGGCGGCGGGAAGCCGCGAGCGCCGACCTGACTGCCGCGAGCGCCGACCTGACCGCGTTGCTGCGTCCGGTGCGGCAAGGTAACGCGTTCGAGGAGACCGTCGAGCGGCTGCTGGGCATCATCAAGCTGGGCGTGGTCGGGCCCGGCGAGCGGTTCCCGGCCGAGCGGGAACTCGCGGCTCAGCTGGGCATCAGCCGGCTGACGCTGCGCGAGGCCATCCACGAACTACAAGAAGCCGGATACATCTGCTCCCGCCGGGGCCGTACCGGCGGCACGTTCGTCACCTACACCAGGCCGGAACCGGACTCGGCTGAACTGCGGCGGCTCGCCACTGAGGACCCGGCCAAGCTGACCGACGCACTGACCTTCCGGCTTGCCGTTGAGTCCGGTGCCGCGGACGCCCTGGCCAGTCACTTCGCGGCAGCGGCCGACGAACGAGCACGGGCGACGCTGCTGGCGAGGCTGGCCGAAGTGACCTCGGCCGGACCGCAGGACTACCGGCGGCTCGACACCCTGTTCCACCTGAGCATTGCCGAGCTCACCGGCTCCGGACTGCTCGCGGCCGCTTGCGCTGACGCCCGGATGCGGCTCAACGACCTGCTGAACGCGATCCCGGTGCTGCAGCGCAATATCGATCACACCGGAGGGCAGCACGAGGAGATTGTCGAGGCCATCTTGGCCGGCGACTCGGCACGGGCCAGGACCGCGGTGGCCGAGCACCTCGCCGGAACCGCGGCCCTGCTGCGCGGCTTCCTCGGCTAGCCCGTGGCGGCTGGCCCGGCGGCCTCCGGCGGATATGCGGCGATGCCAGCGCTAGCGGTGCCGGTCTTGTTGACGGCTCTCTCGCGCGGACGTGTGCACCAGGGCGGCCGATCTCTGGGCCTAGATCGGGTAGCGGTCGGGGCCGACCGGGTAGGTGCGGCCAGCCGGGGTCGTCCAGGTGAAGTAGCCGGGCCTGTCCTGCCTCAGCTGCCAGCCGGGCAGGGCCTTGATCTTGTGGTGGGTGCGGCAGCCGCCGCCCAGATTGCACGAACACGTCGGTCCGCCTCTGTCGTAAGGGACAGTGTGATCCAGGTCGGCCCGCCAGGCGGGCTGACCGCAGGGGCCGAACCGGCAAGTGAGATCGCGCGCGATGACGTGCTCGCGTATGCGCGGCGGTGGACGGTAGGCGGCTGACGCGGATGCGTGGTCACAACTGCCGGCTGCCGCGAATGCCCGTGCTTCCTCCCTGGCCCGCTGGGCCGCGCGCTGGGCTGCACGGCCGAGGGCGGTCAGGGTTGCGGCGCGGGGGTTTGCCTTCCCGCGGGCGGCGCGCGTCGCGGTTCTTCGGATGCCGGATCCTCGGGTGCCGGTTCCTCGGGTGCCGGTTCCTCGGGTGCCGGTTCCTCGGGTGTCGCTGGTCGGCGGCGCGAGGTCGGCGGCTGGCTCGGGCAGGCGGATATCGTCCACGGCACTCGCCGGGATGGTGACAGTGACACGGCCGAAGATCCCCGCCCTGCCCGGCGGACCGAGCGCGGCTTCCTTTTGCCGGCGGAGGCGTTCCACGGCCAGGGCGCGGCCCTGACCGTCGGTGACGATGACTCGCCACTGAGTCGCGGGGGAGCGGATGGCCAGGTCCGCTAGCTGGCCCGACTGGCCGATGGTGATCGGCCCGAGGCGGCCGAGTACGGCAGGAACAGCGGCCATATCGGTGAGCGTGCGCCAGGGAAGGATGAGGTCAAGCAGCCCCGCGGGCGGCGCGCCGGGCTTGCCGGTCCCGGTGGCCAAGGGAACGGGCAGCGAGTCGGGCAGCGACGGCCACTGCGGTGGTGCGCAGTCCGTATCGTCGTCGTATTCGTCGATACCGCAATATGGCCAGCGATTCTCCCAGTCGGCCGGTCCGGCAGGGTCAGCGTCATCGGCCTCGGGAGCGTCCGCATCCCCGGGCGGCGGGACCTCGTCGTCAACCTGGGCTTGGCCACCTTCGGGTTCGGGGCCGGGCTGCGGGCCGCACGGCTGGGACCCGCCGGGCGGCGCGTGGTCGTCAGGTGGTTCGTCGTCAGGTGGTTCGTCGTCAGGAGATGGTTCGTCGTCGGGAGGTGGTTCGTCGTCGGGAGGCTGGTCGGGCGGAGCGCCTTCGGCCGGCGGGATCAGCGGGGCGGTGCCTAGCAGCAGACCGAGGAAGATGCTCGCGCGCAGCAGATCGATGCCGCCGGTGGCGCCAGAGGACTTGAGCGCCCTGGCCATCGCGGAAATCCGGGCCATCGCTGCGGCGGCGTGCACGCCGGGTAGTGAGGTGCCGGCCAGGGTCGCGGTGCCGTCCGGGTCAGGGTGGAGGCTGAGCCTGGCGTGATGTTCAGCCTCCTGACGGCGGCGCTCTGCGCCTTCAGGGTCGGCGGTGATGACCGCTCGCAGCACAGCTGCTCGCAGCTGCCCGTAGGTCTGCTGCCCTGCCGCTGCCAGCACCTGCTGCTCGACCTGCCGGGCGGCCTCGTCCGAAAGGACTGAAGTGGCTTCGGCGATGATCTTGACTCTGGTCAGGTCGATGGCGCCATCGGCCAGTGCGGCGCCCGTCTCCGGCAATTGCCAGCGCAGCCGCACGCCCAGGCTGGCCCAGGCCATCGCAGCCTGCTGAGTCATCGCCAGCTCAAGGGCGACCTGCGCGCCGGCCTCGGGCAGCACCTGCACGGGCTGGCCGTCATCGTCGACGCCGACCCGCGGGTTACGTACCGCGCTGCGGGCGGTGATCTCGGCGACTGCGGCCAGTTCCCGCGCCTGCGCCCAGGACGCCAGCCGCCGGCAGGCAGCCGCGATGGCCGGCAGGTCCCGGTCGCCAGCCTCGCCTGGACTGGCTTGGGCGAGCCAGGCCGCCAGCCCCGGCCCGGCAGGCAGCACCTCGGCGATCCGACCGCTCAAGTCGACCACCGTCCCGGAGCTCGCGGCATCCGCCTGCCGCTCGGCGACCAGCAGCGCGTCCTGGTCGTCGGCCGCGCCGGTCAGGTCGGCTAGGCCCAGCTCGGCCAGCAGGCCAGCGAGGTCGAATTCGTACACCCACGCCGTGCCCTGGTGACCGCACGCCGCCGACGACGCTAACCCGTCCGCCCCGCCCGCGCCGGGCAGCGCCGGGTCTGGCACTGGCCGGTCAACCGCGGGCGGGTCGGGTACTGTGGTCATGCGACTATGTTAGCGACCGGCACCGACAAAACACCGCACTAGGCGAACGCATAAGCTAAGGAATGCCAACAACCAGGTAATCTGACACCGGCTAGGTGAATGTCTCTGCGGTCAGGCCGCTCAGGCTGCTTGCATAGCAGCGAAGTGCACGATCAGCTGATCGGGGCCGCGCAGGTTGAAGTTGGGCTTGTAGTGCAGCCCGTGCGGGTCCAGTTCGGGCTCGACAACCGAGCTCGCGAAGGCCCGCAGGGCGATCGTTGCCTCGAGCCTGGCAAGCGGTGCGCCCAGGCAGAAATGCGGGCCTGCTGCGAAGGCCAGGTGCCCGGTGGCGCCCCGGCGGATGTCAAACCGGTCGGGATCAGGAAAAACTTCCGGATCACGGCCGGTGGCGGCGAGCAACAGCAGCACCATGGCGCCGTCGGGCACGCTAATGTCGCCGACCTGCATCCGGCCGCGGGCTACCCGGCTCGTCATCTGCACCGGCGCGTCGTAACGCAGGGTCTCCTCGACCGCAGCCGCCGCGAGGCCAGGATCGGCGCGCAGCATCGCAAGCTGGTCGGGATGGCGCAGCAGTGCCAGGATCGCATTGGAGATCAGTCCGACGGTCGTCTCGTGCCCGGCGACCAGCAGCAGCACACACGTGGCGATGAGCTCATCCTGGCTCAGCTTCGCCCCGTCGTCCTCGGCGCGGATCAGGCCAGACAGCAGGTCACGGGCCGGATGCGCGCGCCGGGCGGCGATGAGGTCGGCGAAATAGGCGGCGAATTCGTCGCTTGCCTGCCGCGCGGCCTCGACCTGCGCCGTGGCTTGCTCCTGGTCCAGGCCCAGGACTGGCTGCACCGAGTGGGCCAGCCTCGCCGACCAGCCAGCGAACTTGCCGTGATCTTCCACCGGTACGCCAAGCAGCTCGGAGATGATCCGCACCGGCAGCGGGTAGGCAAGCTGGCCGACAACCTCAAGCTGTTGTCCGGCGGCCCGCGCGGCGGTGAGCAGGTCTTTGGTGATTGCCCGGATCCGTGGCTCCAGCCGCGCGATCGTCCGGGGCGTGAATGCCTTGGCTACCAGCCGCCGCAGCCGGGTGTGGTCCGGCGGGTCGAGGGACAGGAATGATGGCCGGCCCCTGGCCGGCCGCTGTGCTGCCGATGCGAGCAGCGACCTGTCCCGCTCGCTGCTCGCGCTCGGGTCGCGCAGGACGGCAGAGCAGTCCGCATGCCGGCCGGCGACCACGAACGCCCCGTCGAGCCGGGCGAACGGCGAGGCTTCCCTGAGTTCCGCGAGCACTGGGTAGGGATCGGGGAGTACCGCCGGGTCAGCAAGGTCGGCGAGGCTCATAGCATTCATCATCGCAGGCGTCGCAAGCGGGTATATACCGGGAACGCGCGCTCAGCGGCCGGCCTGGCAACCGGCCCTGGCCGCGGGTGGCTAACCGGAAGCATTGCGGTGCTGCCGCCTAGCATGAGCTTTGCCCCGGCATAACCGGCACAAAGCGGTGTGATCGGCGCCACGGGCCAACCCGATTGCGGGCGTGGAACGAATTACGGCATAATGATGTTGTGAAATACGTGGGACTAGCTGACACCGCGGAGCGCGCCGGAAGCGCCGTGCCGGGCACCCAAAGTGCGATGGTTAATGCTGTCCCAGTACACCCCGTTCCCGGCGAGACCGCTCACGGTGCCGGGACTCAGCAGGTCGTTACCGGTCTCGGGTCTGAGCCTGGCACGAGGGGCCGGATCGCCCGCCTGATCCTGGAGAACGGGCCGATGACAGCATCAGGGCTGTCGGCCCGGCTTGGTCTGACTCCCGCCGCGGTCCGGCGCCATCTGGACAACTTGCTGGACGACGGGCTGGTACAGGTCAGGAACATCCGCCCGTGCGGCAGCCGGGGCCGGGGCCGGCCTGCCCGCATGTTCGCGATCACCGACGCGGGGCGCAGCGCATTCGAGCATGCCTACGACGACCTGGCGACCAGCGCGCTCAGATTCATTGCGTCGCGGATCGGTCCCGGCGCGGTCGCCGAGTTCGCCCGGCAGCAGATTTCCGAGCTCGAGCGCCGTTACCAGCGGACGCTTGAGTCCGCAGCGCTGGCTGAGCGGGTAAGGACGCTGGCGGAAGCGCTGTCGGCAGACGGTTATGCGGCATCGGCGTCGGGCGCGCCGGCCGCCGCCGGCGGCGAGCAACTGTGCCAGCACCATTGCCCGGTGGCGCACGTTGCCGCGAAGTACCCGCAGCTTTGCGAGGCAGAGACGGAGGCCTTCGGGCGACTGCTCGGCACCCCGGTCCAGCGCCTCGCCACGATCGCCAACGGCGACGGCATCTGCACCACGCATGTCACCGCACCATCCCTGGTACACAACCGCACCACACACGAGGTCGGAGGAATCTCCGCATGACCGCTATCGCCCATCCGGAGCTTGAGGGCCTGGACCGCTATAAGTTCGGCTGGTCTGATTCAGACGCCGCAGGCGCTGCCGCGCGGCGCGGGCTGAACGAGGACGTCGTCCGGGACATCTCGGCGAAGAAGAACGAACCGGACTGGATGCTGGAGCTGCGGCTCAAGGGCCTGAAGCTCTTCGAACGCAAGCCGATGCCGACCTGGGGCTCAGACCTGTCCGGCATCGACTTCGACCACATCAAGTACTTCGTGCGGTCGACCGAGAAGCAGGCGGCGAGCTGGGACGAGCTGCCCGCTGACATCAAGAACACCTACGACCGGCTGGGCATCCCCGAGGCGGAGAAGCAGCGGCTGATCGCGGGGGTGGCCGCGCAGTACGAGTGCCTGTACGGCGGGTCTCGCGTCTGGACGGCGAACCGCGGCCAGGTCATGATCAAGGAGGTCGAGCCGGGGGACCAGGTCTTCGCTTACGACGAAGAGACTGAGCGTTTCATCGTTGTCCCGGTGAAGGCAGCTGCCCAGACGGACGTTCGAGAGACTATCGAGGTCGTGGCGGGCGGGCGCCGGATCTGCGCCACTGACAATCACCCGGTACTGGCTCTGCGCAACGTCCGCAAGCCCGGCGGCCAGCGCGGCCGCTGGGTCCGGCAGTGGCTGACCGTGGGCGAATTGCGGGTCGGTGACCTGATCGCCGTGCCGCGCTCGCTGCCTGAGTTCGGTCAGCCGTTCGCGCTTCCCCCGCTGTCGGCCGGCGAACACCACCGGGGGACGTCCTGCCGCGTCCCTGCTGAGTCGAACGTCGACCTGATGTGGTTGCTCGGCCTGTTCATCGGCGACGGTAACCTGCAGGACTCGGGCACGACCCACCGGATCCAGTTCGCGATCCCGGCCACCGACGCGCAGCTGCGCGCAGAGGTCATCCGGGTCATTAGCGAGCAGTTCGGACTGCGGGCGATCGAGGCCGACAAGTACCGGCTCGTGGTGAACTCCAAGGCGCTAGTCGCCTGGTTCTGGCAGATCGGGTTCCACGGCAACTCCCGCAGCAAGCGATTGCCCGACTGGGTCCTCGGGCTGCCGACGGACCAGCGGCTGGCATTCCTGGGTGGCTGGGTCGACGCGGACGGCTATGTCGGGCCCGCGTCCAGCAGCTCGGTCGTGCTGACGTGCGTGAGCTCGCCACTGCTGGAGCAGGCCAGGGACCTGGCGGAACTGTGCATGCTCGGGACTTCCGGGTTGCACGGGTTCACCCAGCCCCACCGCCATGATCCGGCCCGGACTGGTGGTGGCTTCAGGCTGCAGATCAGCGGGGACTTCGAGCGGCTAGGCTGCCGGAACCCCAAGCGCCTTGAGCGCTTTGGCCGGCGCAAGCACAGCCATTCGGCGACCGGCGCGCATGGCACGAGCTTCCGGAACCACGTCAACGAATGGCTGGGCTTCGTGGCGGTGTCCGCAATCCTGCCGTCCACGACCGAGCCCGTCTATGACATCGAGGTCGACGGGCCGCACAACTTCGTTGCTGAGGGCTTGGTGGTCCACAACAGCGAGGTGGTCTACCACAAGATCCGCGAGGATCTTGAGGAGAAGGGCGTCATCTTCCTGGACACCGACACCGCGCTGCGCGAGCAGCCGGAGTTGTTCCAGGAGTACTTCGCCACGGTCATCCCGGTGGGCGACAACAAGTTCGCGGCACTGAACACCGCGGTCTGGTCCGGCGGCAGCTTCATCTACGTGCCGAAGGGCGTGCACGTGGAGATCCCGCTGCAGGCCTATTTCCGGATCAACACCGAGAACATGGGCCAGTTCGAGCGGACACTGATCATCGTCGACGAGGACGCCTACGTTCACTACGTCGAGGGCTGCACTGCGCCGATCTACTCCTCCGACTCGCTGCACTCGGCCGTGGTCGAGATCATCGTGAAGAAGGGCGCCCGCTGCCGGTACACCACCATCCAGAACTGGTCGGCCAACGTCTACAACCTGGTCACCAAGCGCGCCGTCGCGCACGAAGGCGCGACGATGGAGTGGGTAGACGGCAACATCGGGTCCAAGGTCACGATGAAGTACCCCGCCGTGTACCTGATGGGTGAGCACGCCAGGGGCGAGACCCTGTCGGTCGCGTTCGCCGGCGTCGGCCAGCATCAGGACGCCGGGGCCAAGATGGTGCACTGCGCGCCGAACACCTCCTCCAGCATCGTGTCGAAGTCGGTGGCGCGGGCCGGGGGTCGCACCTCCTACCGCGGGCTGGTCGAGGTGCGGGAAGGAGCCGAGCACTCCAAGTCGACGGTGAAATGCGACGCGCTGCTCATCGACACGATCAGCCGGTCCGACACCTACCCGTACGTGGACGTGCGCGAGGACGACGTCGAGATGGGACACGAGGCGACGGTCTCCAAGGTCTCCGACGACCAGCTGTTCTACCTGATGAGCCGCGGCATGACCGAGGACGAGGCGATGGCGACGATCGTGCGCGGCTTCGTCGAGCCGATCGCGCGCGAGCTGCCGATGGAGTATGCGCTCGAGCTGAACCGGCTAATCGAGCTGCAGATGGAAGGGGCGGTCGGCTGATGGCAGGCCTGCAGGGAGCCGTGGAGACGGCTCCCGTTTCCAGGCTGCACGAGCGGCAGTCCTTCGACCCCGCCGACTTCCCGGTGCCCGGCGGGCGGGAAGAAGAATGGCGGTTCACTCCGCTGCGCCGACTCCGGTCGCTTCATTCGGAACTAGGCCCTGGTGACGGGAAGGTGAGCGTCGTAGTCGACGCCGCCTCCGGGGTCTCCATTGGAAACCTGGAACATGGTGACCCCGGACTCGGCACCGCCTACGTTCCGGCGGACCGCGTCAGTGCCAGGGCTTTTGCGTCCTTCCGCGAAGCCACGCTGATCTCCGTCCCGGCAGGCTACGAGTCAGCTGTGCCGACGTGGCTGTCGGTGCGCGGAGAGGGCACGGAGGGAGCGGCCTTCGGGCACACGGTCGTCGACGTGCAGCCGAACGCGCGCGCGGTGGTCGTGCTCGACCACTCGGGCAGCGCTACGTACGCGGACAACGTCGAACTGATTGTGGGCGACGGGGCATCGCTGGTCGTAGTCAGCTTGCAGGGGTGGGCGGATGACGCGGTGCATCTGTCGCATCATCACGCCCAGCTGGGCCGGGACGCGCGGCTGACGCACACGGCCGTGACACTGGGCGGCTCGGTCGTCCGGCTCGCGCCATCGGTGCGGTATGCCGGGCCTGGCGGCGATGCGGAACTGCGCGGGCTGTACTTCGCGGACGCGGGCCAGCACCTGGAGCACCGGCTGTTCGTAGACCACGCGGAACGCAACTGCCGCAGCCGGGTGAGTTACAAGGGTGCCCTGCAGGGCGACGGTGCGCACGCGGTGTGGATCGGTGACGTGATCATCAGGCCCGCGGCGACCGGAACTGACACCTACGAGTACAACCGGAACCTTGTGCTGACCGACGGCACCAGGGTTGACTCCGTCCCGAACCTGGAGATCCTCACCGGCGAGGTCGCAGGTGCCGGGCATGCAAGCGCCAGCGGGCGGCTTGAAGACCAGCATCTGTTCTACCTGATGGCCCGCGGCATCCCATTCGTCGAAGCGCGCAAGCTGGTGCTCCGCGGCTTCTTCGGCGAGCTCATCAACCGGATAGAAGTACCGGAACTGCAGGATCGGGTGTCCGCGGCGATCGAGGCGGAGCTGGCATGACCTTGCACCGCGCTTGCGCGCTCTCCGAACTGCCTGACGAAGGCGCAATCGGCGTCGAGGTAGCGGGCGTTCCCGTGGCGGTCGTCCGGGCGGAAGGTGAGCTTTTCGCGCTGCACGACGTCTGCTCGCACGAGGAGGTCCCGCTCTCGGAGGGCGAGATCTATGACCACACGGTCGAGTGCTGGCTGCACGGGTCCTGCTTCGACCTGCGCACCGGCAAGCCGACCGGGCCGCCGGCTACGAAGCCAGTCGCCGTTTATCCAGTCACGGTCGACGGCGGTGACGTCTACGTCGGACTACCTGACTAAGCAGATCGGGAGAAACCTATATGTCCACCCTTGAGATCCGTGACCTGCACGCCAGCGTGACGGACGCTGCCGGGGAGAGCCGTGAGGTGCTGCGCGGCGTTGACCTGACCGTGCGGGCGGGCCAGACGCACGCGATCATGGGCCCGAACGGATCAGGCAAGACCACGCTCGCCTACGCGATCGCCGGGCACCCCAAGTACACGGTGACCCAGGGCTCGATCAGCCTCGACGGCCAGGACGTGCTGACGATGAGCGTGGACGCCCGGGCCCGGGCCGGGCTGTTCCTGGCAATGCAGTACCCGGTCGAGGTGCCGGGCGTCTCGGTGTCGAACTTCCTGCGGACCGCGATCACCGCGGTGCGCGGCGAGGCGCCGAAGATCCGCACCTTCGGCAAGGAACTGCGCGAGGCGATGGAGCAGCTCCAGATGGATCCGTCGTTCGCGCAGCGGAACCTGAACGAGGGCTTCTCCGGCGGCGAGAAGAAACGGCACGAGATCCTGCAGCTTGAGCTGCTGAACCCGAAGATAGCGATCCTGGACGAGACGGACTCCGGCCTCGACATCGACGCGCTGCGGGTAGTATCGGCCGGCATCAACAGGTTCCGCGAGGATCAGTCCCACGGCGTCCTGCTGATCACTCATTACACCCGGATCCTGCGCTACGTGCAGCCGGACTTCGTCCATGTCTTCGTGGCCGGCCGGATCGTCGAAGAAGGCGGCTCGGAACTCGCGGACGAACTCGAGACCAGCGGCTACGAGCGATTCGTCCAGGCGGGTGCGGCAGCGTGACAGCGCAGCGCGAGATGACGACCCGCGAGCCGGCCGGCGGAGCGCCGCTGGACGTCGAGGCCATTCGCGCCGACTTCCCGATCCTCGGCCGCGCGGTCCGCGGCGGTAACCACCTGATCTATCTCGACTCAGGGGCGACCTCGCAAAAGCCACGGGTCGTACTGGACGCCGAGCGCGACTTCTACACCATTCGCAACGCCGCGGCGCACCGCGGCGCGCACCTTCTCGGTGAGGAAGCGACCGACGCGTACGAGAACGCCCGAGCGCGAATTGCCGCGTTCCTGCACGCGGAACCGGGCGAGATCATCTTTACCAAGAGCGCTACCGAGGCAGTCAACCTGGTTGCGTACGCGATGAGCAACGCGGCGACCGCTGGCCCGCAGGCTCACCGGTTCGCGGTGGGCCCGGGCGACGAGGTGCTCATCACCGAGGCGGAGCACCACGCCAACCTGGTGCCATGGCAGCAGTTGTGCGAGCGCACCGGTGCCACGCTGCGCTGGTTCGGGGTTCGGCCCGATGGCCGGCTCAATCTCGCCGACGCTGGCGAGCTCATCACTAGCCGGACGAAGCTGGTCGCGGTCACGCACCAGTCCAACGTCACTGGCGTGGTGCCGCCGGTGGCTGAGATCGCCGCGGCAGCGCACGAGCAGGGCGCGCTCGTGCTGGCCGACGGCGCGCAGTCGGTTCCGCATCAGCCCGTTGACGTGACCCGGCTCGGCGCGGACTTCCTGGTGTTCTCCGGGCACAAGATGCTCGGGCCATCCGGCATCGGCGTGCTGTGGGGACGGCGTGAACTGCTCGAGGCGATGCCGCCGTTCATCACAGGCGGCTCGATGATCGAGGTCGTGAGGATGGAGGGATCGACGTTCCTGCCGCCGCCCGAGCGGTTCGAGGCGGGAGTGCCTGCAGCGGCCCAGGCCGTCGGGCTGGCCGCTGCCTGCGACTACCTGGACGCGCTCGGCATGCCCGAGGTGGCCGCGCATGAAGCGGCGCTGACCGCGCACGCTATCGAGGCGCTGTCGGGTATCGGCGGGCTTCGCATCCTCGGACCGCTGGACACCGAGCACCGCGGCGGCGCGGTGTCGTTCGTGCTGGATGGAATCCACCCTCACGACGTCGGGCAGGTTCTCGATGAACTAGGCATAGCCGTCCGTACCGGCCATCACTGCGCGTGGCCGCTGCACCGGGCCCTCGGTGCCCAGTCCAGCACCAGGGCGACGTTCTACGTGTACAACACCCACGATGAGGTAGACGCGCTCGCCGACGGAATCAGGCAGGCGCAGAAATTCTTCGGGAGCGAGTCCTCCGGGGCCGCGTAGCGCAGGCTGCCGGTCCCGGAACACCGGACCGGGCCGTGGCTGTTGAAGGTGGCGTTATGGAGCTCGAGTCGATGTACCAGGAGATCATCCTGGAGCACTACCGCAGGCCGCTGCACGCGGGCCTGCGGGAGCCGTTTGACGCCCAGGTGCAGCATGTCAACCCGACCTGTGGCGACGAGGTGACGCTGCGGGTGACGCTGAAGGACGCTGACGGTGAGCCGGTGCTGGCCGACGTGTCCTATGAGACGCTCGGCTGCTCGATCAGCCAGGCCAGCGCGTCGGTGATGGCGGACATGATCATCGGAAAGACGGTCGGCGAGGCGATGGCGATCAGCGAGGAATTCCTCAGGCTGATGCAGTCACGCGGTACCGCCGAACCGGATGAGAGCGTGCTGGGTGATGCAGTGGCCTTCGAGGGCGTGTCTAAGTACCCGGCCCGGATCAAGTGCGCGCTGCTGAGCTGGATGGCCTGGAAGGACGCGACCGCAAGGGCGCTTGACGAGTGTGCCGGGGCTGCGCCAGCGGTGATGAGAACCGGAGCCGGGCCAGACGGGGACAGGGAGCAGGAATGATGGAGAACAGCACGCAGTACGCGGCAGCCGCGTCCGACACCGCCGAGTTGGCGGCAGCGGAGCCGGTGGCGGCGGCAGAGTCGGTGGCCGGCGAGGCGGGCGCGGCTAACGGGACGAGCGGTCCGGAGATCGATGACGTGCTCGAGGCGCTGCGCGACGTGGTTGACCCCGAGCTCGGGGTCAATGTGGTGGACCTGGGACTTGTCTATGGCGTAACGGTAGAAACCGACCGCACTGCCACCATCGACATGACGCTGACCAGCGCGGCATGTCCGCTGACCGACGTGATCGAGGATCAGACGCAGGCTGCGCTCGACGGCCTGGTGCCCGACTTCCGGATCAACTGGGTGTGGCTGCCCCCGTGGGGCCCGGAGAAGATCAC
>JAJYUU010000007.1 GCA_021792405.1 Actinomycetes bacterium | reverse complement strand
GCGCCCGCGGAACCCCTACCGCCGCGGTCAGCTCCGAGACGGTACACGGCTGCTCCAGCAACAACTCCAGGATCCGCAGCCGGGTCGCATCCCCCAGCACCCGGAAGAACCGGGCGCCGGCAGCCGCGTAGATCTCGTCGACCTCGTCGACGGCGAGAACTGCAGAACTGTCGTTCATAGCGTTGATTATAACAGGAAAACCTTACGTCTTGCCTCGGCCCCGGTCACCGTGCTTGTTCGCGCCAAGTGCGGGAACGGGCAGGCCAGCGGCGCATAGCGAGAAGTGCGGGACCATTTCCCGCGCCTCCGAGCGGGGCCGGCGGCAGGGCGGGCTGCTCGAGCTGCCAGACCCGGTTCTTCGCGGACCTCCCATGCCTGGCCGGTGGAGAGCACCCGGACAGCGAAGCTGACGCCGAGCGAATCAACGAGGCGGTGAGCACCGGCAAGGAGTACCGGCGAGCCGTCGCGGCAGACTTGGCAGTCGCAGTGGCGCAGGCAGGCCTTCGATCAGGCTCGCGAGCCAGGCGCCAGCCCGTCGAGGCCTGCCGGCCGGTCCGGCATCGTCACAGGTCCGTGTGAGGCCTCAAATCAGAGGCACTTTAGTCCTACCCCCGGGCGACTGGCAGCAGGTCTGCCAGCAACTCCTGGACGAGCGAGTCGATGTTGTCACGGATGTGGCGGACGGTGTCGATGTCTTGGCCGGCGGGGTCGTCGAGTTTCCAGTCGAGGTAGCGTTTGCCGGGGAAGACCGGGCAGGCGTCGCCGCAGCCCATGGTGATGACCACGTCGCTGGCGTGCACGTCCTCGGTGGTGATCGGCTTGGGGACCTGCCTGGTCAGGTCCAGGCCGACCTCGGCCATGACTTCGATGACGGCGGGGTTGATGGTGCTGACTGGGGCGGAGCCCGCCGAGCGGACCTCGACGCGCCCGGCGGCGTAGTGGTCGAGCAGCGCGGCGGCCATCTGGGATCGGCCGGCGTTGTGCACGCAGACGAACATGACCTGCGGGTGTTGGGCCACGGTGCCTGGCTGGCTGCCAGGCGGTTGCACCCGGGTGGCCGCAGGCACGGCGGCTCCGGTGCTGGCTTCCTGCGGCCAGGACAGCCGACGGTGCAGCCACAGCGCAACGTAGACCAAGCCGAGCAGCACGGGTACCTCGATGAGCGGGCCGACCACTCCGGCCAGGGCCTGCCCGGAGGTAGCGCCGAATACGCCGATCGCTACCGCGATGGCCAGTTCGAAGTCGTTGCTGGCGGCAGAGAAGGCCAGCGATGCGGTGCGCTCATAGGTCAGGCGCAGCCGGCGGGCGGTGGCGAAGCCGCCGGACCACATGATCGCGAAGTAGGCCAGCAGCGGCAGCGCGATCCGCACGACGTTCAGCGGCTGGGCGGTGATGGTCTTGCCCTGCAGCGCGAACAGCACCACGACGGTGAACAGCAGCCCGTACAGCGCGATGGGTCCGATGCGCGGCAGCAGCCTGGACTCATACCAGTCACGGCCGCGTGCCCGTTCCCCCAGGGTGCGGGTAAGGAACCCGGCGACCAGGGGGATCCCGAGGAACACCACCACGGTGACCGCGATGTCAGCGAAGGAAACGCGCAGGCTCTGGGCCGGCAGGCCCAGCCAGCCGGGCAGGATGTTGAGGTAAAACACCCCGAGCGCGGCGTAGGCGAGGACCTGGAACACGGCGTTGAGCGCGACCAGCACGGCGGCCATTTCCCGGTCACCGCAGGCCAGGTCGGTCCAGATCAGCACCATGGCGATGCACCGGGCCAGGCCGACCAGGATCACCCCGGTGCGATAGGCGGGCAAATCCGGCAGCAGCAGCCAGGCCAGGGCGAACATGACTGCCGGGCCGATGATCCAGTTGAGGATCAGGGAGGCGGTCATCATCCGCCGGTCGGCGGCGATCCGCCCGACCTCGGTATAGCGGACCTTGGCCAGCACCGGGTACATCATCGCCAGCAGCCCGATCGCGATCGGCAGGCTCGTGCCGTGGATCGCCACCCTGCCCAGCGCGCTGCCCAGGCCGGGGACCAGCCGCCCCAGCAGCAACCCGGCGGCCATCGCCGCCGCGATCCACACCGGCAGGAACCGGTCCACCACCGACAGGCGGCCGGCCGCGCGGCTGCCGTCCGCGGCGGCCGCGGCGTGGTCGCTCATCTGCTCATCGCCTTTCTCGTCGCTGAACAGGGCCGGGCTGGTGCCCGGCCCCGGAGCCAGATATGGCCGCTGGCGCTCATGCGCAGGGCCTGCGCAACTGGGCGGCGCTGCGGGCGCGGTCGGCCAGGGCCGCATAATGGTCCGCCAGCGAGGTCAGCGCTTCGGGCCGCAGCCGGTAGAACGTATACCTGCCCGCCGGCTGAGGTTCTACCAGCCCGGCCTCGCGCAGCACCCGCAGGTGATTGGACAGGTTCGTCTGCCGGGCACCGGTCAGTTCGACCAGGTGACAGGTGCACAGTTGCTCGCCGGCAAGCAATTCGATGATCCGCGCCCGGAGCGGGTCGGCCAGCGCCCGGAGCAATCCATCAGCTGTTTCTGACATCAGCACATCCTGATTAAACGCTACACGGGCCACTGGCGCAACCGAACACGGTGAACAGCCGGGATGCCCGGAGAATGCGGGCCGCTGGTCCTTCCGGCCGGCGGTTCCCGCGCCGCCGAGGTCGGGCTCGTTTGGGGCCGGGCGGTCCGGGCAGGGCATGACAACATGGTGGCCGTCCTGGCCTTTGCCACGCTTGTGGTCAGCGTGGTGGCTGCGATGCTGGGCCAGGGCGGGGGGACGCTGTACACGCCGCTGCAGGTGTGGACCGGGATCGGGTTCCATCAGGCGGCGGCCACGAGCTTGTTCCTGATCATGGTGACGTCGGTGTCGGCCTCCCTGGTGTTCCGGAAGGCCCAGCGGATCGACTGGCCGCTGGCGCTGACATTGGAGAGCGTGACCACGGCGGGCGCGTTCGCCGGCGGCCTGGGGTCGGCGCTGCTGTCGGGGGCGGTGCTGTCGCTGATCATCGCCGGGGTGATCGTCGTGGCCGCGGCGTTCATGATCTGGCCTATGACGCAGCGGCGGGCGTGCGTCCTGGGGCATGGCGGCGTGGTGGCCTGGGCCCGGAGAGTGGGCAGGCAGCACTACTGCGTCAACATGGCGGTCGCGCTGCCGCTGGCGCTTGCGGCCGGAGCGGTCAGCGGCCTGGTCGGCATCGGCGGCGGCGTGATCAACGTGCCAGTGATGGTGCTGGTGCTGGGCGTGCCGATGGAGATCGCGGTCGGCTGCAGCGCGGTGATGGTCGGGCTGACCGCGGCCGGCGGGTTCGCCGGGCACCTGCTGCACGGCCACTGGGACTGGCAGCTGTCGCTGATCCTGGCTGCGGCGGCATTCATCGGCGGCCAGGCCGGCAGCCGCATCACCATCCGGCTGGACCAGCAGAAGCTGAAGGCCGCGTTCGGCTGGTTCCTGCTTCTGATCGCCGGGTCGATGGTGGTCAAGGCGGTCTTGTGACAGCGCCGTCACGCTGGGAAGCCGTGCACTGAGGGACCGGGAAGTATGCGAGGCACAGGAGACGACAAGGATCTGCCATGAACCCGGACCTGCACGAAGCGTGGCGGCAACTGGCGCGGGCAGGCCAGCGGTTCGGGCCAGGCTGGGCCGAGGTGCTGGACGCGTCGTTTCTCATCCACGGGCACTTGTGCGGCGCGATGCCGCTGGGGTTCCGCGCCGGGCTCGCCGCTCTGCGCGCACTCGGCGTCGAGCGTGAGGGCGACATGGCACACCGGGTGTTCATCGAGACCGGGACCGGGCACGTCGCAGGCTGCTTCGCCGACGGCGCGCAACTGGCTACCGGCTGCACCTTCGGCAAGGACGTCATCGAACGGACCGGTTACGGCAAGTGGGCCATGACCCTGGCCGACGCCGTGACCGGGAGGGCGGTACGGGTGTCGGTCCGGCCCGGCGTGATGAGCGAAGCCCTGCAGTCACCGTTCGTCGGCCTGCGCCGCCAGGGCGTGCCGCCCACTCAGGTGCCGCCAGAGGTCAGCCGCCCGCTGGTCCAGGCCCTGCTGGCCGAGGACGATGCTGGCCTGCTCACGGTATCGGGGATCTTCACCTACCCGCTCGACGTCCGGTCGCCCTCCTGCTTCACCACCGTGACCTGCGCAACGTGCGGCGAACTCGTCGCCGAGAACACCGCACGCCTGAAGGACGGCAACCCGGCATGCCTGCCATGCTCGGGCTACCAGCCATAAGGCAGACGCACCCGGCCGGACCACAGCCTTCCCGGCCCGCCGCCCGGCCGGAGCGGGTCCTGCCTTCCCGCGAGCGCGCTGGCCGCTGCCACTTCGGTAAGCCAGCCGCACCCGGACGGCCCTGACGGACCCGCCTGTGCCGCGGGACTAGCCCATGACGGCCGCAGCGCACGCCTGGTGGACGCGCGAGGGCAGGACCACCGGCACAGTGCGCTCGCTCCTGGCGGCTCGGTGGTGTCATGGTGTGATGGCGTGGCGGTAGCGGCCGATCGCGGCGGGGATCGTGATGGCCAGCAGCGCGGCGAGCCACATGGTCGCCTCGAGGACTGGCCGGGTGGCGGGTCCGCCGAGGCACAGGGCACGCAGTGCGTCGGCGATGACAGTGACCGGGTTGGCTTTGGCGAAGGCTTGCAGCCAGCCGGGCATGGTCGCCACCGGGACGAGGGTGGAACTGGTGAAGAACAGGATGACGACGGGGAAGATCCCAGCCAGGCCCGCCGATTCGGGGTCCCGCACGGCCAGGCCGAGCAGCAGGTTGAGCCAGGAGAACGCGACTCCGGTGGCCACTGCCAGCGCGACGGCCGCGGCCGCGGCGACAGGTCCGGCGTGGAACCGGAACCCGACGGCCGCCCCGACGCCGGTCATCAGCCCGACGACGAACAGGTTCCGGATCGCGTCCGCGGCGACCCGGCCAGCCAGGACGGCGGCGCCGGTGATGGGCAGAGAACGGAACCGGTCGATCATCCCGGTGCCGAGGTCCTCGGCGATGGCGACTCCGGTCTGCGAGGCGCCGAACCCGATCGATAGCACGAAGATGCCGGGCAGCAGGTAGTCGATGTAGCGGGCGGTGCCGGGGACGTGCACGGCGCCGCCGAAGGCGTAGGTGAACAGCAGGACGAACAGCACCGGCTGCACGGTCGCGAATGCCAGCAGGGTGGGGACTCGGACCAGCCGCCGGAGGTTGCGGCCGGTGATCACGGCGACGTCGGCGAGCGCACGCGCTGGCCGTTGCGAGTGCAGGGGGCGCGCCGTGGTGGCGACAGCGGTCATGACGTGCTCCGTTTCTTGCCGGCCGGCCGCGGCGCGTCAGCGGGAACGCTGCTGGCAGCGCTGGTCTCGGGCGGCAGGGTGCCGGCAGCCTGCCCGGTCAGGGCGAGGAAGGCTTCTTCCAGGGTGGGCCTGCGCAGGGCCAGCGCGCTGACCTGCAGTCCGGCGGCGGTCAGACGGCGGACGACGTCGGGCAGGATGGCCGCCCCGTCCGCCACGGGAAGCACGACGCGGCCCGCAGCCTCGTCAACGGCAGGCTGCCGGCTGCCGAGCGCGGCGATCGAGGCTGCCAGGCGGCGCAGATCCTGGCCTGGCGCGGCCTGCAGGTCCAGCCGGTCTCCGCCCGCCTTGGCCTTCAGCTCGTCGGGAGTGCCGCGGGCGATCACCTGTCCGCTGCTGATGATGACGATCGTCGCGGCAAGCCGCTCGGCTTCCTCGATGTACTGGGTGGTCAGCAGCAGGCTCGTGCCCTCGGCGGTCAGCTGGGCGAGGACGTTCCACAGCGCGAGCCGGCCGGCCGGGTCGAGGCCGGTGGTCGGCTCGTCGAGGAACAATACCGGCGGTGCGGCGATCAGGCTGGCCGCGACATCCAGGCGGCGGCGCATGCCCCCGGAATAAGTGCGCACCAGCCGCCCGGCCCCCTCGGTCAGCTGAAGCTGGGCGGCTAGTTCCGCGGCCCGGTGGCTGGCCTTGCGGCGGGTAAGGCCGTAGAGCCGGCCAATCATGATCAGGTTCTCGGCTCCGGTAAGGAACGGGTCGACCGCGGCATACTGCCCCGACAGGCCGATCCGCCGCCGTACCTCTGCCGGGCGCTTCGAAACGTCGAACCCGGCCACCCTGGCCCGGCCCTGGTCCGGCCTGAGCAGCGTGGCCAGGATCCGCACCAGCGTTGTCTTCCCGGCCCCGTTCGGGCCGAGCAGCCCCAGCACGCCGCCCGCCGGCAGCTCCAGGTCCACGCCGTTCAGCGCCAGCACCGGCCCGAATCTCTTCGTCAGCCCCTCGGTGGTGATCGCCGCGTCTGTCATCCACTGCCTCCATCCTGCATCGTCCTGACCCGCTAAGTAGGATAACTACTTAATGATTTCAGGAGTAGCATACCTACGTATGAGGGCAGAGGCGCAAGCGCTCAAGGGCCACCTGGACACCCTGCTGCTGGCCAGCCTGGAAAGTGGCCCCCGGCACGGGTACGCCGTGCGGGAGGCGCTGCGCGACCGCAGCGGAGCCCGGTTCGACCTGCCGACCGGCACCATCTACCCGGCGCTGCGCCGGCTGGAGGCAGCCGGGCTGGTCACCGGCACCTGGGCCGAGGCCGGCGGACGACGGCGCCGCATCTACCAGCTCACCCCGGCCGGGCGGCGGCGGCTGGCCGGCGACCGGGCCGCCTGGCTGGACTTCGCCACCGCGGTCACCGCGCTGCTGGAGCCGGCGCCATGACCAGCAAGCTGATCACCGGCTATGTGGCCGGCCTGCGTCGCGGCCTTCCCGCCCGCGTCGCCGACGAGGCCGTCGGCGGCCTGCTCGACACCTACGAGCAGAACCTCGCCGCCGGCGCCGCCGAGCAGGACGCCGCCCGCGCGGCCGTCGCGGACTTCGGCGACCTGGAGACCGTGGTCGGCGAGTTCACCCGCCAGGCGCCGGGACGGCGCGCGGCCCGGCTGCTGCTGGCGACCGGGCCGGTAGCCGGCGGCTGCTGGGCAGCCGCCCTGCTCACGAGCCGGGCATGGACGTGGCCGGCGCCTGGCCCACAACCGGGATCGCGGTCGTTTCGGATGAAGGGGTCGCAGCGCGGAGCAGCGGCGCGCGCACTGCGAAGTCTTCGCGGCCCCGAAGGCATGCGGAAACGGGCTCCTCCCGGTCAACGCTTGCGCGCGATGAGCTAGTTTGGCGGAAATGCGACGCGCATTGATCATCGGCGGCACCGGCCTCATCGGCCGGGCCACCGCCAGCCGACTCATCGCCGCGGGCTGGCAGGTTGACCTCACCGGCCGGGACGCCGCCCGGATGCCGGCCTCGCTGACCGCGGCCGGTGCCAGGTTCATCGCGGCCGACCGCTCCGATGCCGGCGCAGTGCGCGCCGCCGCCGGGGATGGCGCTGACCTGATCGTGGATTGCCTCTGCTACACGGCGGCAGACGCCGCCGTGCTACTGCCACTGGCGCGCGCCTCGGCCTCGACAGTGATGATCTCGGCGAGCGCCGTCTATGTCGACGCAGCCGGCCGTCACGTGAACTCCGACGCACCGCCGGACTTCGGTAAGCCGATCCGGGAGGACCAGCCCACGATGGCGCCGGCCGCGGACGGCGATTACCAGAGCAGGGAAGGCTACGGAGCCTGCAAGGTAGCGGCCGAGCAGGTCCTGCTCGACAGTGGTGCGCCGGTGACGGTACTCCGGCCGGGAAAGGTGCACGGCCCGTGGGCCGCACGGCCGCGGGAGTGGGTCTTCGTCAAGCGGGTGCTCGACCGCCGGCCCGCCGTGTTCCTGGCGCGGCGCGGCGCCGACGTGGCCCAGACAGTCGCCGCCGCCAACCTTGCGGCGCTGATCGAGACGGCTGCCGTCCGGCCTGGCCGGCGGATACTCAACAGCGCCGATCCCGATGCACCGAGCGGACTCCAGATCGCCAGGACTATCGCCGGGCTGCTGCACCATAGCTGGGACGAAGTACTGCTCGACGAGACCGCCGACCCGGCGCTCGGCCGGCACCCGTGGGAAGCCAGGTTCCCGATCGTGCTCGACATGACCGCAGCCCTTCGCCTCGGCTATGTTCCGGCCGGCGACTACCTGACCACCGTCGCGGCGCAGGTCGAGTGGCTGACCTCCGCGGCAGCCGGCCTCCAGGGCGCGGACGCGCTGGCCTGGCTCAGTGACGGGTACTTCGACCCGTTCCTCGACTATGCCCGTGAGGACAACTACCTCGCCGAACTGGCCGGCTAAGACGGCGAACGACCACGCCGAGAACGCGGTAGGACAGCGCCTGGCTGGACATATATCAACTGTCAGCTGCTCCTGCCTGAGCTCGTGAGCCCGGCGGCAATTGCCGGAGCAGCGCTGGGTCCAGCTAGAGCGAATGGCCCGCGTGCCGCTTGCGCCCGATGCCCGGATCCGACGGTCATAGATGTCACCCATCGACGTCAGCCCGGTAACAGATTGATCACAACGCCTTGTTAGGTTGTGCCGGGGGGAATCTCGAGGGGCCAGATCGGAGGTAGTCGATGGGCCTGCCCGTACGGCAGCGCAGGGTGCTTGAGCGGATCGAAGGCACGCTCAAGGGATCAGACCCGAAGCTTGCCGCGCTTTACGCCATCTTCGCCCGGCTCAACCAGGACGAGGAGATGCCGAGGATAGAGCAATTGCGGCACGGCGCGCTGATAGCCGCGTCCCGGCTGCGCCGCGCTCCCGGCGCTGTCGCCAGACGGCTGCACCTCCGGCCGCGCTTCCGGCCGCCGTTCCGGATCGGGCCACGTCCGCGTGCTGCGCTGTTCTTCCCGATCGCCGTCGCGCTCGCGGTCGTCGCGATCGTCTTCGTCGCGCGCGCGACGCCGGGTGGTACCTGCACCCAGGTCCGGAACGCATCCGCGGCCCAGAGCAAGTCCAGGCTCTGCCGCTCGCCGTACAGCCTGACCCCGCTCTATGCCGGCAAGTAACGGCAGTACCCATGCGGGCAGCCGCTGACCATGCGGGCGGCCGATCAGATCCGGACCGCTTCGAGTTCCGGCCGACGGCAGGCCGGCGCGGCGGTAGCGTTCGCCGCCGGCCCGACGTCGGTGCACGTCGCGAGCAGCGCGATCGTACCGCCGGGACTCAGGCTCCCGCCGAGGCCCGACAGGTCGACGAAGAAGTGCGGCCAGGGCAGCGGCCCGGACGTCCAGACGATCCGCCTGGTCTGCAGGTCGTAGCCCCAGGCGTCGCCGAGTCCGTTCTCGTCCAAGCCGAGCGCCACGCCGTCAGCAACCCCGTACAGGCTGGCCGCCACCGAGATCGGCGCAGAACTGAGGACCTTCCCGGTAGGGAGGCTGACGCCGAGGAGGCGGTTGCCGCTCGCCAGGTACACGCTGTCCTGTCCGCTGTCAACGAGTTCGACCTCGGCAGCGTCGCGCCACCGGAACGTGCCGTTACTGCCCTGGTAGGCCCGCACACCGTCAGCGCCCGAGAACAGCACGACGTTGCCCACCGCATCGGTGAGGGAGCCAGGGGCCGTTCCCTGGATGTGCACGATCCGCTGTGCCCCTGTTCGCAGGTCGATCCGGCGCAGCGCGACCCGGCCGGCCACCCCGGCCGAGGCGCCGTCAGCAGTGACGTAGATGGTGTTCCCGGTCACGCGCCAGGTCTGCCCGGTCGCCCCGATGGCGCGACTCCAGCGCACCCGGCCGGTCGCGTTGTCGTAGGCGGTGATCGCGCGCGCGCCGACGATCACTGTGCTGGCGCGCGACGCCGCGACGGCTCCCCCGTACGTTGCCGCCGGGTAACTGCGGATCTGCCGGCCGGTCGCTGCCGACAGCATGACCTCGCGCCGCCCGGCACCGGACTGACCTGGCGCGGTGCTGGACGGGCCTAGCGACGGGGCCACGCCGACCGCGATGATCCCCTGGAACGCGCGCACGCCGACGACGGCCCAGCCCGCCGGAAGCCCGGCCAGCGTCACCCGCCACGACTGCTTCCCGGTGCTGTCGTCGAACGCGATCACCGTCGTGCCCGTGCCGATCACCGCGAGGCCGCCGCCGGTCGCGGCATAGGCGCCGCCATCGGCGGGCGCGGTGCCAGACACGCCGGGCCGGGCCAGCCAGAGCCCCGGCAGTGCGGCGGCCCACAGGATCGACCCGGCGGTAGTACAGCGTGGGCCGGCGCAGTGCCGGGGCTGCCCGTTGCTGGCCCGGCCGGGAATGACAGCGGCCCCTACCAGGACAATAGCGACAACCGCCCGCTTGGCCCAGGTGACCGCCTCCCGCGTCGTCCTCACGATGCACACGTTAACCGCACTTGGCCGACCGGGCAGGCCAGCCTTGCCTGCCGGGCCGCAACGGTTTCAGTAGCGTGGACCAGGCCACGCCGGCCCAGAACTGGAGGAAACGATGACTGAACGCGCTCCACTTCCGCACGACATCCTGCCGAAAGTCCCCTCGTTCACGGTCGAAAGCGACGACGTCGCCGACGGCCAGCAGATGAGCGACGCGCAGGTCTACAACAGTTTCGGCATGAGCGGCCAGAACATTTCCCCGTCCCTGCGCTGGCACGGCTTCCCGCCAGAGACCAAGGGCTTCGCGGTGACCTGCTACGACCCGGACGCGCCTACCGGCTCAGGCTTCTGGCACTGGCTGGTGCTGGACATCCCGGCATCGGTGACCGAGTTGCCGGCCGGCGCGGGTAGCAGCGACGGCAGCCGGCTGCCCGCCGGAGCGTTCTGCGTCCGCAACGACTACGGGACCAAGGACTTCGGCGGAGCCGCGCCGCCGCCTGGCGACCCGCACCGGTACGTGTTCACCGTGCATGCGCTCAGCACCGACCACCTGGGCGTCGACTCCGAGGTCTCGCCCGCTGTCGCGGGCTTCAACCTGACCTTCGCCACGATCGCGAAGGCCGTGATTGTGCCGGTCTACGGGCACGCCGGCTAGCCAGCGGCGCTCCCACGTCCGAACTCACCAGGCCGGGAACGGGCTCAAAGCGGTCTCAGCCGCCGGTTACGCCAGCGGCCGGGCGGCTCGAGCCCGTTCCCGTACTGGTGAGGTTTCGCGCCACAATGGGGCAATGCCCGCAGGTAACGCGGTCACCCGCTCGGTGTTTGACTCGGCTGCCAGCGAGTACGACGCCGCCAGGCCGACTTACCCGGACGCGGTATTCGCCGCCATTCAGGATGCGGCCGGGCCGCTGACCGGATTACTGACGCTCGACTGCGGAGCCGGGACCGGCATCGCAAGCCGCCAGCTCGCGGCACGCGGGGCCAGGGTCGTCTCGCTGGACATCGGCGGGCAGATGCTGGCGAAGGCGAAAGCGCGCGATCCGCGATCGGCGTGCGTGCTGGCCGACGGGAACCGGATGCCCGTCCGGCCCGCGGTAGCCGACCTGGTGACGTTCGCCCAGTCCTGGCACTGGTTCGACCAGCGGCTGGCCGCCGCCGAGATCGCCCGGGTGCTGAGGCCCGGCGGCCACTGGGCAGCCTGGTGGAACCGGCCGAGCGCGACCGGGGAGCCCTGGTTCGATGAGTATGAGCAGCTCGTCACCGTGTTTTGCCCCGGCTACCAGCGGCAGCGGCTCAGGGAGGAGCACCTCGCCCCGGACTGGGCCAGCGATCTGGCGGCGGCGCACGGCCGGATGGAGCCGGCCGGCACCCTGGTCGCGCCGTGGACCCGGCAGGTGCCGGCCACCGACTGGATCACCGGCGAGCGCAGCAAGTCCTACTTCATTGAGCTGGAGCCCGCTACCAGGGAAGCCGTGCTCGGCCGGCTCGCGAAGATCATCGTGGGCCGGTTTCCCGACGGCCAGCTGACCGTCCCGTACAGCACTACGCTCACCCTCGCCCGCAAGGCTGGCTAGCGGGGTCGCCGTGGTCGCCGTGGTCGCTGTGGTCGCTGTGGTCGCTGTGGTCGCCAGCGCCGGCGTCCGTCAGCCGGCCGGGATGGTCGCAAGTCGCTCGCCGCATTGCGTCACGGTGTATCCGGGCAGGCTGGCGAGCTGGTCGAGCAGCCATCGCGACGACAATGCCCGCAGCAGCGCCTGCACCTCACGCGATCCGGCATGCATGGCGGGCACCACCAAGTCGAATCGCTCCTGCGTCAGCGGCACGAAGGCCAGGTCGTAAGCGAGCGCGGCCGCCTCGCTGGCGATGCCGGCGTCAGCGAGTCCGGCGGCGATGGCCGCTGCCACTTCCAGGTGGCCCGTCACCCTCGTCGAGTAGCCGGGCAGCTCCCGGCCGTCGATCCGTTGCCTGGCCAGCTCCCGGTCCAGCACCCGGCGGGCTTCCGCGCCCGGCTCGCGGTTGACCACCCGCAGCCGTGCAGCCGCGACATCCGCGACGCTGCAGACTCCAGCTGCCACCGCTGGCCGCAGCACCAGGCCTTCGCGCCACGAGCAGAACCCGACGATCTCGCCCCCGCCGCGCAGCAGCTCGGCGGCCGGCCCGGTGTTGTAATCACCCGACTGGCCGCGCAGGTGCGCGCCGGCCACGTGCACCAGGCCGGCCGCAGCCAGGCTCAGCGCCTCCTGGCTCGGGCACGGCCACCAGGCGAACGAGACCGGCGGGTCGAGCAGGCTCAGCGGCTGCTCGATCAGCGGCAGCGCGGGATCGCAGCCCGCCACCACCAGCGTCGGCCGAGGCGGACCGAGGGGAGCGACATCGGCGGCGTGCGCAACCCGGCCGCCGGCCGGCGCGAAACCGGCTCTGGTCACGGTTCCGCCCGACAGCGGCAGGGCGACGAAGTAGTCGCCCACCGGAGCGATTCCGACCCTCGCTCCCGGGCTGCCGAGTGGCGCCAGCGGCCGGGTCGTGACCACCGGCTCGGGGATGGCCGGCCCGAACAGCTCCTCCACGGTCAGGCCCAGGGCCCGGCTCAGCGCGAGCGCGACCCGTAGCGACGGGTCCGAGGCGCCCGCCTCGACGGCAGACACCGCCTGCCTGGACACCCCGGCCATACCGGCCAGCTGCTGCTGGGAGAAGCCGCGGGCCTGGCGGGCCAGCCGCAGCTGGACACCGGCACGCTGACTGGACGGTTCCCCGGTCATGGCGCCGCCGGCTCTGGCGCCGCCGGCTCTGGCGCCGCCATCGCGTGGGCCCGTAGGTCGACCGCTGAGCCGTCCGGCCCGAAGCAGGGCGGGTCCAGCGCGGTCACCGACAAGCTCGCGCCGTCCGGGCCCGGACGGTCGGCCAGCCTGCAGGTGATCACCTGGCCGTCCGCACACTGCAGGTCAACCTCGAATGTCGCGCCCGCAGGCCGGCTGGCCGCGATCGTGCCGGTCAGTACCAACCCGCGGGCCGGGGCGGCGCCGGGCACAACCCGATCCGGGTGGATGCCGGCCACCGTGCCAGGCCGGCCAGCCACCGGCACGAACCCGAGATAGCCGACGAGCTCGGCGACGCGGCGGACGGCGGGGTGCAGCACGATCTCATCCGGCGCGCCGGTCTGCACGATGGCACCCTTGTCGATGATCGCGAGCTGGCTGGCGAAGGCCTGGGCGTCGGCGAGCTCGTGCGCGACCAGTACGGCCGGGATGCCGCGCTCGGTCACCAGAGCGACCACCAGGGCCGTCAAGATGCGGCGCAGCGCGGCGTCGAGGCCGGAATACGGCTCGTCGAGCAGCAGCACTCCGCAGTGCGCGAGCAGCAGCCGGCCGAGCCCTACCCGGTGCTGCTGGCCGCCGGACAGCCTGGCCGGCATCGCGTCCAGCAGGTCGGCGATGCCCAGCGCCGCCGCCAACCCGGCAAGCTCGGTGCCGAGCGGGCCGGCCGCGCGGGCCGACCGGGCGTACGTCAGGTTGTCCCTGACGGACAGGTGCGGGAACAAGCCCGGATCTTGCCGCAGCAGGCCCACCTGCCGCCGCCATGGCGGAACCGCAACCCTGGGCGCGGCGGTCCTGGTGAGCGTCCGGCCAGCCAGCTCGATCAGGCCGGAACGCGGCTGCACCAGTCCGGCAATGGCCTCCAGCAGCGTGGTCTTCCCGGCTCCGGACGGGCCGAACAGCGCAAGCCGCTCCCCCGGCGCGACCTCCATCGCCGCGCGCACGGTGAAGTCCCTGCGGTCAACCTCGACGTCGGCCCTGAGCACGCGCGCTCCAGACATAGGCAGCCAGCGGCAGCGGCAGCGCGACCACCAGCAGGACCAGGGCGAACGGCAGCGCGGACGGCAGCCCGGTTTCCTGCAGTGTCGTCCAGATCTGCATTGGCAGACCATAGGGATGATAGGCGATGATGATCACGGCGCCGAACGCTCCCATTGCTCTGGCCCAGGCCATCGTCAGCGCCGTCGCCAGGCCGGGGCCGGCCAGCGGCAGCGTGACCCGGCGGAAGACCCGTCGCGGCGGGTCGCCGAGCAGCGCGGCCTGCTGCTCTAGCTGCGGCGGGACGCTGCCGAACGCGGCTTGCGCGCCGAGCACGTAGTACGGCGCCGACTCATACACTTCGGCGACGACCAGGGCCAGGAAGGTGTTGGTCGCGGACAGGTTCAGGTGCGCGATGGCCTGGCCGATGGCGGTGTACGGCCCGACCATGAAGACCAGCAGCAGGCCGATGACCAGCGGCGGCAGCAACAGGCTGGTCAGCACCCCCGCCTCCCACACCCGCGGGAAGGGCAGCGTGCCCTTGGCCAGCTTCCAGCTCAGCGGGGTGCAGACGAGGATGAGCACGGCCAGCGTCACGGCACCGGACTCAGCCGATACCACCAGTGGCGCAAGCGCGCCGGGGGCGGTCAGCGAACTGACCACTGCATGCCAGGACAGGTGCGCGAGCAGCGCGATGACCGGCCCGAGCAGCGCCAGCCAGATGATCGCCGCACCCGCAACCGACGCCCCCGCGCGCGCTGACCTGACTCGATGCCAGCCGGCCGCTGCGACCGGAGCGCGGCTAACCACTCAGCTCACTGCGCACGGCTGCGGGAACGGCACTGGCCTTCCCGACGATCGTCGGGGTCAGCAGCGTGTATCCGGCGGCCTTGTGCAGGGCTAGGCCGGTCTTGGACAACAGGTAGGCGATGAACGCTTCGGCGGCCTTGGTCGGCTTCCCGATCGTGGTGACGTCCACCACCAGCGGGCCGCCCGTGGACACCGTTCCGTTGGCCAGCTTCAGGCTCGCCGTGGCGTAGTGCGCCGCCATGGCCGGGTTGCCGAAGTCGATGGTGTCAGGCAGCGGGATGTAGCTCAGGTGCAGCTGGACCGCCTGCGACAGGAAGGCGCTGGCCGCGTCGAGCTGACCAGCCTGCAGTCGCGGCTCCAGCGCAGTCTCGTCGAAGATCTCTGGCGAGGAAGCAGACGAGGGCGGGCCGCCCAGGATTTTCTCCACCGTGCCTGCGGGGAGGTGGTACTGCTTCTGGGCGAGCTCCAGCATCTCGATGAAAGCTGCGCCCTGCGGGTCGATATTCGGGTCGGTGCGGCCGAGCCTGAACCCCGGTGTCTCAAGCAGCGTGAACAGGCCGGATATCGGCTTGCTGCCGTCGGCGTAGGCCTTGAGCTCGCTTGCGTACTTGCTCTGCGGGTTGTAGGCAAGCACGATCGGGCTGGCGGCGAACTGGATGTACCAGCTGGTGAACCTGGGCTCCAGCATCTTGATCGGCTTGGCCCCGATGCTCTCGAAGACGTTCGGCGTTATCTCGCCTGCGGCGATCTCTTGCGCCACCGCGACCGAGCCCCCGCCGCGACCGGAGTACTGGTAGCCAGTCGCCTTGGTGAAGCCGGGCCCGATGCTCTTCTCGTCGAGGTCCTGCAGGGATCCCGCATAAGCCACGCTCGCCGTCCCGGACACCGCGGGACCGGACGAACCCGACGCCGGGCTGTTAGATCCGGCGCTACTAGATCCGGAGCTGCCACAGCCAGCTGCGGCGAGCCCGGCACACGCTACTGCGAGAATCACGCCGGTCCGGAATGTCCGTGCCCGCGGGGCCAGCTGGCTGCGGCACCGGTTGATGAAGGTCAGCATTCCTCAGACGATAGCTATCTCTGGTTGCGCACCGCAAGAATCATGGACAGCGTGAAACGGTGTTTTCCGGCACTGCGCCTCAGTCCGGGTAGAGCCGGCCTTCAGGTAACCTTCAACTGCTTCCGCTTCGATAACAGTTGCGGCTGCACCAGACGGCGCGCCTTAGCATTGAGTGCGGCGTCCTTCGCGGCCGTCAGATAACCCCCTAAGTACCCAGACGAGGCAGGCATGGGCAAGGCTGAGCGGATCCGGCGGATGAACGCTCGGGAGAGAATCGCGGCGCAGCAAGCTGCCGCGCGGCGCGCGGAAACTCGCCGCCGCATGATGCTGGCCGGCGGGAGCGTGCTCGGCGTGCTGGTGGTCGTGATCGTCCTGATCATCGTCAAGAGCGGCGGCAACACGCCGCCCGCCGCGGCCGGCTCTGCGGCCAGTTCAGCCACCACGGCGTCGGTTACCAGGGAACTCACCAGCGTCCCGGCCAGCACGCTGAATGCGGTCGGCAAAGGCACCGTGAACCCGCTGATCGCGACCAAGGGCCAGAAGGTCCTGCTCTCCGGCGGCAAGCCCGAGGTCGTCTACATGGGCGCGGAGTACTGCCCCTACTGCGCGGCCGAGCGCTGGGCCATGGTGATCGCGCTGAGCCGGTTCGGGCGGTTCTCCGGGCTGCACCTGATCCGCTCGTCGAACGCCGACATCTTCACCAACACCGCGACGCTGTCGTTCTACAAGTCCAGCTACACCAGCAATTACCTGGTGTTCAAGCCAGTCGAGATGTACAGCGAGCAGCGATCCGGGAGCGGGTACGCGACCCTGCAGACGCCGACGGCCGCGGAGAGCGCGCTGATGTCCACCTACGACGGCCCGCCGTACGTACCGTCAACTGACTCCGGCAGCTTCCCATTCGTCGACATCGGCAACCAGTACCTGATCATCGGGAGCCAGTACCTGCCGTCCGCACTCGGCACCACGCCATCCGTTAACCCCGGGCACTTCGGCCTGACCTGGACGCAAATTGCTTCTGACCTGAGGAACCCGGCCAGCCCCATCGCTCAGGACATCGACGGAGCCGCGAACTCGATCACCGCGGCTATCTGCAAGATCACCAAGAACGCGCCCGCGTCGGTCTGCAGCTCAGCGGCGGCCACGGCCGGGGCGGGATCACTCTGATGGCCGGCCAGAAGCCTGCCGGGCGCCGCTCGGGCAGCACCCGGCAGTCCAGCACCAGGCAACCGCCGGTCCGGCCGGGCTCGCCGACCGCGCGGTCGGCTTCCGCGGGCAAGGGCCAGGCGTCCGGCAAGCGCCAGGGCAGCACGCCGAAGGCCGCCGGTACCGGCAAGCCGGCCGGCGCACTACCGGCCAGCGCTGCCTGGACTCCGGCTGGGTCAGATAGCGGGAAATCCGGCCCGGCCGGCCGCAGTGCCGCAGTCGGCGGAAAGGCAGCGGCCGGCGGTAAGGCCACGGGTCTCCCGGCGGCGGCCCAGCCGGCCGACGGTCCGGCGGACAGGCTGCTGCGGGCGGCCTGGTCCCAGTTCCGCTCGCTGGGCGCCGTGCCCATCGCCACGTTCATCCTGTCGCTGTACGGCCTCGGCGCATCGATCTACCTGACGCTCGCGCACTATGACACGAGCATCACCCTGGCCTGCTCGGACAAGGGCCTGATCAACTGCGCGGAGGTCACCACCAGTCCGGAGTCGATGGTGTTCGGGATCTTCCCGGTCGCCGTGCTGGGACTTGCGTTCTACCTCTTCATGGTTGCGGTCAACTCGCCATGGGGCTGGCGGCTCAGCTCACCCGCAGTCCGCTGGCTGCGGCTCGGGTCCGTCATCGCCGGCATGGGCTTCGTCCTCTACCTGATCTACGCCGAGGTCGACCTGATCCACGCCATTTGCCTGTGGTGCACCAGCGTGCATGTGGCCACTTTCCTGCTCTTCGCGCTGCTGGTCTTCTACACCGCGTTCAGCTGGGAGAAGCCGGCTGCGGCCGAGAGCCGCGCAAGTTAGCGGACCGCCGGGAGAGCGAACCGGTCCCGCGGGCCTCGAAGACAACATGTCATCATTGAGTGACTGTCCGTAGCGATCGCGCCGAGTCCGAGGAGCCAGATCCTGACCATGGGCAAGGCTGACCGGAACAAGAGCCAGTCCGCGCGGGCGCGGATCGCCGAGCAGCAGGCAGCGCAGCGCAAGGCCGAGAAGCGCCGCCGCACGCTCGCCGTCAGCGGCGTCGGCGCCGTGCTGCTGGTGGTGATCGTCGTCATCATCGTCGCGGCTGTCGCGAGCAGTAACAAGCCCAAGCAGGCCACCGCGACCAATGGCCCATTGCCCGCCGGCGTCCAGGCTGACCTCACCGTGCCCGCCAGCACCCTGGCCAAGGTCGGCGCCGGCGCAGCGCTGCCAGGCGCGATCCGGCCCGCCACCGGCACCGCGCTGGTCTCCGGCGGTAAGCCGGAGATGCTCTACATCGGCGCTGAGTGGTGCCCGTACTGCGCGGCAGAGCGGTGGGCGATGGCCGTCGCGCTGAGCCGGTTCGGCACCTTCTCGCCGCTGCGGGGCATCCACTCCTCGGCAACAGACGTCTATCCCAACACCGCGACGCTCACCTTCTACGGGGCGACGTACACCAGCAAGTACCTGGTGTTCACGCCAGTGGAGAACCAGGACATCAATCACAACCCGCTGCAGAAACCGACCCCGGCACAGCAGGCAATCTGGAACAAATACGATCCGAGCAACGGCTACCCGTTCATCGACATCGGCAACCGGTTCATCGCGGGCACCACCTATGACCCGCAGATACTGCACGGCCTGACCTGGAGTCAGATCGCGGCCAACCTGCATGACCCCGCTTCGCCGGTAGCGCAGGGCGCGGTCGGCTCGGCCAACCTGATCACCGCGGCGATCTGCAAGATCACCGGCAACCTACCGGCGAACGTCTGCACCACGGCGCCGGTGCGCGCTCTGGAAGGCCAGATCTAGCCGCCTTCGTCATGGCGGTTCACACAGGCGCCAGCCGGCCCAGGTAGCGCCCGACTTACGAAGTTTGGGTCGGTCTTGCTGACCCGTCGCCAGTCATGGATGTAGGTTTTTTGTTGCTATAGGCGCAGAAAACCAACATCCATCAAGATCATCAGGCGGCATCAAGATCATCCGAGCCTCGGGCAATTGCCGGGCCGCCGAACTCATGGACCAGCTGGAACTGCTGGAGGCAAGGCGACGCGGACGCGGGCCCGGACGCTTCTAGCCCGCGGCAGCCGTCCAGTCCGCGCTGTGCTGCCAGAGCTCCCCGGCGAGCTCAGCGGTAGCCACCGGGCTTGGCTCCCGCTCTGCACAGTTGTCGTAGTACCGGCCGCTGACATCGGCCAACTGCGGAGACGTCGCGCAGTACAGCGAGGTCGAAGCGCCCTGGTCGACGGTCAGCATGCGCCGAGTCACCAGCGGGCGCACTGGCCACGGCACCCGCCGCCAGATGTCGGAGGCGACCACGCCGGGGTGCAGCGCGTAGCTGGTGACGCCCGTGCCGGCCAGGCGGCGGGCAAGTTCCTGGGTGAACAGCACGTTGCACAGCTTGGAAACCGCGTACTCGGTCATTCCGGTGATGCCACGCGCAGGACGCCGCAACTGGCCGAAATCGACGCCGCGCGCCGCGTAGTGCGCGTCACTCGAGACGTTGACGATCCGGGCCCCGCTGCTGGTCAGGCACTCCATCAGCGCGGTTGTGAAGGCGAAGTGACCGAGGTGATTGACTCCGAACATCAATTCGAAGCCGTCCCTGGTCAGCCCGCGCCGACCGGCCACGCCAGCGTTGTTGATGAGCACGTGCAGCGGCTCGCCCAAGGCCAGGAATGCCTGAGCGCTCGCCCGAACCGCAGCGAGATCGGCCAGATCCAGCTGCAGGAAACGGGCTACATCGGCGCCAGCCGCCGCCGCGACTGACTCAGCCGCTGCCCGGCCTTTCTGCTCTGACCGGCAGGCCACATAGACCCGTCCGCCGCGCATCGCCAGCGCCCGGGCAGTCGCCAGGCCAATCCCGGTGTTGGCGCCGGTGATCAGGAACGTGCGCCCGGACAGATCGCCGCTCATGCCTTTGTCCTACCCCTGCCTGCGCTACAGGTGCAGTGAGCCCACGGTTCTCGTCGACTGCCAGAATGACACCACCGCGTAGCCGCAGATCCCATCGTGCCGCTTCCAGACCTGGCCGAAGATCCTGCTGACGTAGCGGCCGGTACCGCTGGCATGCGGGTACCTGCCGAAGCCGCCGCGTATCACGTACGAGCCGCTGAACTGCTCGGTGAACTTACAAGTACGCGTATTCGGCGGCGGCAGCAGAAAGCTGGTCATGCTGGTCACCAGGCGCACCGTGCCGCGGCGGAACACCAGCCGGCTGACGCTGTGGCTTGAGCTGAAGATTCCGGCCACCGCGTAGCCGTCCTGGGTGAACGGGCCGGTCGCCTGCACCTGCTGCCGGTTGGAGTTCTCGTTGTCGGTGGTCAGGTGGAAGCGCTCCGGCGCGGTCACCGACCGCGCGGACGCCGGTGCCGCCGACTGCGCGGATGCCGACTGCGCGGCCGCCGGTGCCGCGACTGCCGTCCCTGCGGGCCAGGCGGCCAGCAACCCCGCCGAGCCCACCGCCAGCGCGGCCATGGCCACCCGAACTGCCCTACCGCGAACTGCCCTGCTGGCAAGCGTGCCGCGCATGCGTACTCCCGTCATTAGCGGCCAGTCAGCCGAGCTGGTGCCCGGCCGTCACGATTGCGGCGCCGGCTACCGCGAGCAGCGCCATGCCATCCAGCGCTCGCCACCGAAGCGACCGCAGCACCAGCGCGAACGGGTCGTGCTGGCCGGTCTTGCTGTCGCGGAGCAGCGCGATGCCCCGGCCGGCAGCATGGGCGGCGCCGATCGCCGCCGCGACGATGATGGCCGCCGGCCAGCGGCCCGCCGCTGCGGCGAGCAGCACGAGCATGCCGAAGCCGGGGTAGGGGTTCCTGGTGAGGAAGCCCGGCCCGAGAACGGCGCCCCAGATGACCAGCCGACGGGTGCCGCCGGCGCCGATGAGCAGGTCCTGCGGCACCTGCCAGCGGCGGCCAGGAGCGGGCCAGTGACGGCCAGTGACTTCGGCCAAGCCGTAGCCGCACCCGTACACGGCCACCGCGACGACTGCCGCTTGCGCGAGCGGAAGAACGCCGAGCGCCAGGCCGAGCAGCGCCCAGGCAGCGGCACCGGGAACGAGGTAGGCGAGCAGGACGGCACACGTCCTGGCGAGTCTCCCGACCGGAAGACGGGCGGCAAGCGAGGCCGCGGAATTGGCACCTCAAGGCGAGTAAGCCTTCGCATAGCCATTGCCCGCCGCCAGCAAAACCGCCATGGCGCACAGGATGCCGATGGCACCGGAGGCCAGCCAGGCTGCCGCCAGCCCGGCGCCGGCCGCGACCACGCCAGCCACTGCCCTGCGGGCGCCGGTCACTGCGCCTCGAGCAGCTGGATCCGGTCCTGCTCAGCCCGGACCTCCTCGACTGTCTGGCAGTGGCAGCAGATGCACTCGCTCAGGCAGGTACACCAGCCCCTGCAGCCCGACCTGCCCTTGCAGTCGTAGCAGATCCGGTAGCCGTACCCCTTGCCGGTGCCCATGCAGGCGATCCAGGTGCCTTGCGGCCACTCACACCGGTACCCCTGAGCATTGAAGCAATCAGGGTTGAACGAGCTCTTGCACAGCTCGTAGCCGTGCGGGCAGCCGACCGCGGGACAGTTCGAGCACCGGCGGGTCGGCCCGCAGTAGCAGCTCGCGGCCAGGGCGGGACGCTGGCCGGTGGCGAGCGCGGCGAGCCCGGCGGTGCCGCCGAGCACTACGCCGCGCAGCGCGTTGCGCCTGCTGACCTGCCTGGCCGCGCGCTCGGCCAGCGCACCAATCCGAGCGTCGAGGCGCTCTCCGGCATTCTTCCAGTTCATCGGGCAACCTCTCGCTCGGCGGCCACAGCGGCCACGTAGGACCGGACCTCCGGCAGCTTGCTGGCAACCCCGGCCGCGCGCACGGTGCCGGCGCCGTCGACGGCAACCAGCAGCGGCGTTCCGCTGGCGCGGTATCCGGTCACTTCCGCCGCGCTGACCGGCCGCCCGATCGGCAGGCTGGTTGCCTGGAACGCGGCCGAGATACCGAGATAGCCGGGCGGATCAGAGATGAGCAGCAGCACGCGGCAGCCGGCCAGTTCCCCTGCTGCGTGCAGTTCGCCGAGGCTGGCGACCAACTGCTCACAGGCGGGGCAGGTGGGGTCGACGAACGCGATCAGCGCCGGCTGACCGTCACCGGGTGCCAGCCGCTCGTGGCTGCCATCCGGCACCGCCGTGTACCGGATGGGCGTCGCCCTGCTGCCCACCGGCGGACCGAGGTCGGCGGTGTCCTGCTTGTCGCCAAGCAGCCGTCCGAGTTGCCGGTATAGCACGACGAGCAGCGAACCGAGCCCGAGCAGCAGCGCCCACTGCGCGATCTCCAGGTAGACCGGTATGTGCATCAGGCAACCGTCCCAGCAGAATCCGGCTGTGTCAGCAGCGCCTTCGCCGCGGCTGCGGCCGCGGCTGCCATGAGTACCGCTCCAGCCAGCAGGAGCAGGTGGAACACCAGCGTGAAGTGCAGTTGCGGGGCTGGCCGCACCGGCATGCAGGATGCGATTGCCGCGGCCAGCACGACCGCCGCGCGCAGCAGGCTGCTCAGCCCGAATCCCCGCTTGGTCAGCGCGCCGAAGCAATGGCACGGCCGTCCCCGGTGACGCGCATAGCCAAGCCCGGCGGCAATCACGAAGCCGCAGGTCAGCGTTAGCACCGCCAGGTTGACCCAGGTAAGGGCGGGCCAGCACAGGCTCACCGCGCCGACCATCAACTCGGCAGCCGCGATCATCACAGCGGCATGCCGGACCGCCGCCACCACCCAGCCCGACGACCGGGCCGGGGCGAAGAGCCGGACCGTGCCGGCGAACCCGGCCAGGTCAGCCAGTTTCGCGCCGCCCGAGGCGAGCAGGAGGACGGCGACCGCCGCCTTGGCCGCGAGCAGGAGCGTGGTCACCGCTTGGCCGCCGTCACCGGCAAGCCGGCCAACTGCCGCAGCTTGGCCACCTGCCACGAGTAGTTCACCAGGCTCGACGCCCGCACCAGCCCCGCCGAGTCGACAAAGATCAGGAACGGCCCGACCCGCACGTTGTAGTCGGCGTACAGGGCCGGGGATCCTTGCAGCACGCTGACCGCGCCGAGGCCGAGCTCGGCGAGCACCGGCTCGGCCATCGGGTTCGGATGCTTGAGCAGCAGCACGATTTCCACCGCGTCCTGGTCGCTCTGACTGGCCTGGTCGGCGAGCAGTTCGCGCAGCCCCTCGGCAACCGAGGGAAACGACTTCAGCGAATGGTCGGCAAAGACCACCAGTTGCAGCGGCAGCAATGGCGGGGAAGTGTGCACGACCCCCGCCGAGTCCGCCAGCGACCACGCGGGTGCGCGCATCCCGGTACCGAGGCCGTCGTGCGCAAGAGCTGCCGCGCCGGAAAGCCTGGCCTGCCCGAGGCCCACGAACGCAAGGGCAGCCGCAGCGCACGCCACGGCTCCACACACCGTGAGCGCGATAGCCCAACTCAACGGCGCCCCCCAGGCTGCCGATCCCCTCCGGAGTTCATTTGATGCAATGAACCATAATCACTGCGGCCGGGTCAAGCCTGGGTCAGCCATTAACACAAGGCCAATCAGGCCTGCGCTCGGTTATGGCCGGTCAGCTCGGTCGGCCTGGTCTCGCCCGACGTCAGCAGCCCGGAACGACGATCCGGTTCTCATGGATCTTGCGGTAAATGGCGGCCCTGGACATGCCGAGACAGCGACCGGTTCCGGCCCGCCCCGACCGATTCCTGCAGCGCGGCCGAAAGGGCTCAGCCGCCGCGCGTTGAGGCCCGGCGGCTGCACAAGCTCGAGGACATCGCTGCGATCACCGGCGGCGCGGTGCACAGCAGGCAGTCCGGCTTCACGCTGGAAGCCATGCGGGCAGATCAGCTGGGCCGGGCTGCGCAGGTCCGGGTGACGGCAGAACGTACCGCGATCATCGACGGTCACGGTTCGCCGGACGCGGTCCAGTTCCGCCTCACGCAGTTGCGCGCGGAGCGGGACCGTGCCACCTTCGGCATCGACGAGGACGAGTTGACCGAGCGAGTCGGCGCTCTGTCCGGGAAGGTCGCGGTGATCCGGGTGGGCGCGCCGACCAACGCGGAGCTGCGAGAACTGCGGCACCGGGTCGAAGACGCGCTGTCGGCTACCAGGGCAGCGATGGCCGAGGGGATCGTGGCGGGCGGCGGCGCCGCGCTGTTGCAGGCCGGTCCGGCGCTTGATGGCCTGAACGTCTGCGGTGACTACGCCATCGGAGTCGCGATCGTGCGCCAGGTCTCGGCCCGTCGATCGGCTGACGGCTGGTGACTGCGCAGACCGAGGTAGCCGCGCAGCCGGCCGGGCCGGAGCTTGCCCTGCTGCGCTCGCGCGGGCGGCTGCGCGGGTCGGTCGCGTTGCTCGGACCCGCATTCGTGGCCGCGATCGCTTATGTCGACCCCGGCAACTTCGCCACCAACTTCTCGGCCGGGGCGACGTTCGCTTTCCGCCTCGGCTGGGTGATCGTCGTCGCCAACCTGATGGCCATGCTGGTCCAGTACCTGTCGGCCAAGGTGGGCGTCGCAACCGGCAAGGACCTGCCCGAACTGTGCCGCGAGCAGCTGCCGCGCCCGGTGTCCCGCGCCTTGTGGGTTCAGGCTGAACTGGTTGCCATGGCCACCGACATGGCCGAGTTCGTTGGCGCGGCCATCGGGCTGAACCTGATCTTCGGCACACCGCTGCTGGTCGCCGGCCTGATCACGGCGGTCGTGGCGCTCGGCATCCTCGCCCTGAATCAGCGCGGTTACCGGCGGTTCGAGCTGGCAGTCATAGCGCTGCTGGGCATCGTCCTGCTCGGCTTCGCCTACGACCTCGCCGAAGTACACCCGAGCGCGGCCGACGTCGCTAGCGGCCTGGTCCCCCAGCTAGGCGGGCCGGCCTATCTGCTGCTGACCGTGGGCATCGTCGGGGCAACCGTAATGCCGCACGTGGTCTACCTGCACTCCGCACTTACCAAGGCCCGGGTGTCCTGTGCCAACGAGGGCGAGCGCCGCCAGTTGCTGCGCTACCAGCAACTCGACGTGGTTGTCGCGCTGGGCGCCGCCGGGCTTATCAACCTGGCGATGCTGGTCGTTGCGGCGACGCTGTTCGGCCATCCCGGCGCTGCCACCACGGCAGCCGGGATGGCAGGCGGGCCGCTGGAGGCGGCGCACGCTGACCTCGTCCGGCTGGTAGGCGGCGGCGCCGCGCTGGCGTTCGCCGTGGCCCTGCTCGCCTCCGGGCTGTCCGCATCGAGCGTGGGCACCTACGCCGGCCAGGTCGTGATGCAGGGCTTCATCGGGCGCCGCGTGCCGCTGTTCGCCCGCCGCGGCGTCACCATGCTGCCGGCCCTGATCGTGCTGGCGGCCGGGCTGCCGCCGACGGCCACCCTGGTGCTCTCCCAGGTTGTGCTCTCGTTCGGCATCCCGTTCGCACTGGTACCGCTGGTCGCCCTCACGCGGCGTGCCGACATCATGGGAGCGCTGGTCAACCGCCGGCTTACCACGTGCGCGGCAGCAGGGACCGCCGGCCTGATCATCGCGATGAACGTCTACCTCCTCGCCGTGACGTTCGCGCACTGAGTGTCACGATCCGCGCCACCTCCGTGCAGACGCCGCCCTAGAACTTGCCGCCGTTGCCTTGCGGTCGACCCCGCAATCCGCCTGGTCGCCGGCGCGCTCGAAGATGAAGTTGCCCGAATGGTAGTCATAATGGAGCGTGTGGCTACAGGCCAATACATCGCGAGGGCCAGGAGGTAACGCCGCGTGACAGCTGAGCGTACGCAGGGGGCCGACCCCGCTGAGCGGTCAGGAGGCGGCCAGCGCCGGACGTTTAACACCAGCATCGCGCACCAGGCGCGAATCTACGACTATCTGATCGGCGGCAAGGACAACTTTGCCGCTGACCGGGAGGCGGGCGACGCGATGATCGCAGCCCAGCCTGACACGGTTGCGGGCCTGCGGGCGAACCGCCAGTACATGACGCGGGCAGTTCACTATCTAGCGGCGGAGGAGGGCATCCGCCAGTTTCTCGACCTGGGCACCGGCATCCCGACGGCGCCCAACGTGCACCAGGTCGCCCAGGAGGTAGCACCGGCGAGCCGCGTAGCGTACGTGGACTATGACCCAGTGGTGCTCAGCTACGCGCGGGCGCTGATGGTCGGCACGCCAGAAGGCCGTACTGACTTCATTGACGCCGACCTGCGCGACACCGACGAGATCCTGGAGCGCTCGGCCCAGATTCTGGACTTCTCCGAGCCAGTCGCTGTCACGGTCCTCATGACCCTGCACGCGATCACAGATGCAGACGACCCGCACGCCGTCATCGCCACGATCATGCGCGCGATGCCGCCCGGCAGTTACCTGGCGCTCACGCATCCTGCCTCCGACATCGATGCGGAGCGGATGGCAGCGATGCGGGAACGCGTTAACCAACTCAGCTTCCAGCAGTACACGTTCCGCGACCGTTACCAGGTCTCACGGTTCTTCGATGGGCTCGACCTTGTCGCACCTGGTCTGGTGTCCGTCGAGCAATGGCATCCTGCCATCGCGACGGGGCGGGTCATCCCGGTCTGGGCGGGCGTCGGGCGCAAGCGCTAACCGCCCCGGAATAGCCCGGCCGGGTGCCCCGGCACGCCAACCATGAGCATCAGCTCCGCGTGATCGCGCAGCCAGCAGCCAAGCAGGGTTCTGACCGGCCTATATGCCGCGCTTGCTGATGTTGCTCGCGGGCCAGATCCGGTGTCGCTGACGAAGCGCAGCACGTCGTCTTCCCGTTCCTTGCAGAACTCGAGCAGGTCGCGGCCGGGGTGCTGGCAATGCACGTCGTATGCTCCGGATAATGCCGTTCGCCAGCGTGCCTGCCGCCGAGCAGGTAACCGTCCGGGACAAGCGCAGGATCGCGGCCGCTGTTGCCGTCGTCCTGCTGGTACTGGCTGCCGTAGCGGTCTGGGCGGCCGTCCGGCCCGGCAGCTACGGGAGCTCGAAAGGCGGCTGCGTCACCGTGACCATGCCGAGCAGCACCGGCGGCGCGCTCATCCACGAGTGCGGTGCGGCCGCCCGCGCGCTCTGCAAGCGCGCCTACGCCGGGACGGACTCCGAGTCGATGCTGACCCGCCCGCAGTGCCGTCTGGCCGGCCTCAGCCGGGCGCAGGCATACTCGGCGCCCTGACTCGCTGGCCGCCTAGCGCTCGTCGCTGAGCAGCACGTCCGCGTCGAAGCACGTCCGGTCACCGGTGTGGCAGGCACCGTCGGTCTGATCCACCCGGACGAGCACCGCGTCGCCATCGCAGTCGAGCGCCACCGCGACCACCCGTTGCACGTGGCCAGACGTCTCCCCCTTGACCCAGTACTCCTGCCTGCTGCGGGACCAGTAGGTACAGCGGCCGGTCGTCAGCGTGCGATGCAGCGCCTCGTCGTCCATCCAGCCCAGCATCAGCACCTCGCCGGTGTCGTACTGCTGCGCGATCGCGGCAACGAGCCCGCCGTCGGTCCTCTTCAGCCTGGCTGCGATCTCCGGATCGAGCCCGGAGGCCGCGGCGTCAATCCGCATTCCTCACCTCCCGAACCAGATGCCCGGACGCCGCAAGTGCGGCCTTCACGGCTCCGATCGTCAGCTCGCCGAAATGAAACAGGCTCGCCGCCAGCACCGCATCGGCCCCGGCATCGACCGCGGGCGCGAAGTGACTGAGCGCGCCCGCGCCGCCACTGGCGATAACGGGAACGGGCACGGCCCGGCGGACCGCTGCGATCAGCTCGAGGTCGAATCCGGCTCTGGTGCCATCGGCGTCCACCGAGTTGAGCAAGATCTCGCCTGCTCCCAGCTCAGTGCCCTGTCTGGCCCAGCCGACCGCGTCGATCCCGGTCCCCCGCCGCCCGCCGTGGGTGGTGACCTCATACCCGGAGTCCATCCCCGGCGAGCGCCTGGCGTCCACCGACAGCACCACGCATTGCGCGCCGAACCGGTGCGCGGCCTCGCTGAGCAGTTCCGGCCGGGCGACCGCGGCGGTGTTCAGCGCGACCTTGTCGGCCCCGGCCCGGAGCAACCGGTCCACGTCGCGGGTGCTGCGGACCCCGCCCCCGACGGTCAGCGGGATGAAGACCTGCTCCGCAGTGCGGCTGACCACGTCGTACATGGTTTCCCGGTCGTCGCTGGATGCGGTGACGTCCAGGAACGTCAGCTCGTCGGCGCCCGCGCGGTCGTAGCGGGCGGCGAGCTCGACCGGATCGCCGGCATCGCGCAGGCCGGCGAACTTGACTCCCTTGACGACCCGGCCGGCGTCGACGTCCAGGCAGGGAATGACCCGCACCGCGACCGTCACAGGGCCGCCCCGGGCACTGACGGCCCGCCGATTCCCGGCCGGTAGGCAACCGCCTCGACCTCCACCAGCATCCGGGCGTCGATCAGCGCGCTGACCTGGATCATCGACGTCGCCGGCAGCACGCCGGCGAATGCCTCGCCATGCGCTCGTGCGTACTCCTGCCAGCGAGAAATATCCGTTACATAAAGCCGGGTCCGCACCACCTCGGCCAGCCCGGCGCCGAGCGTGCCGAGAGCGATAGCCACATTCGCGATGGCCTGGACGGTCTGCGCGTACGCATCACCTGGGTGCACGAACTCGGCGCCGTCGATGGATGTGCAGCCGGACACGAAGGCGAAGTCGCCAGCCGCGACCGCCCGGCTGTAGCCGACGATCGGCTCCCACTTCGCGCCGCTGGATACCTTTCGGATCCCGGTCATTCCCGCACCTCCGCCAGTGCCTGCGTCAGCGTGAACGCGCCGGCGTACAGCGCCTTGCCGACGATCACGCCCTCCACCCCCAGGTCGGCCAGCCCGGCGATCGCCCGCAGGTCAGCCAGGCTCGACACGCCGCCGCTGGCGACCACCGGCCGCGCTGTCCGGGCGCAAACCCGGCGCAGCAGGTCGGTGTTGGGACCGCGGAGCATGCCGTCCTTCTCGATGTCGGTGACGACGTAACGCGCGCACCCTGCAGCCTCCAGCCGGTCCAGTGCGTCGTCAAGCTCGCCCCCGTCGGCGGTCCAGCCCCGTGCGGCCAGCCGGGTACCGCGCACGTCGAGCCCGATCGCGATCCGGTCACCGTGCTCGGCGATCACCGCGGCGACCCAGTCCGGGTCCTCGAGTGCGGCAGTGCCGATCACCACCCGGCTGCAGCCGGTCGCCAGCGCCGCATCAAGCGCCTTGTCGTCGCGGATGCCGCCGGACAATTCGACCCGGACCGTCAGCTGGCCGATCAGGCTGGCCAGCAGCGGGCCGTTCGATCCCCGGCCGAACGCGGCGTCAAGATCGACGAGATGGATCCAGCCGGCCCCGGCGTCCTGCCAGGCCAGGGCCGCGTCCACGGGGTCGCCGTAACTCGTCTGCGTGCCCGCGACGCCCTGCACCAGCCGGACCGCCTGGCCGCCCGCGACGTCGACGGCCGGCAGCAATTCCAGGCTCATCGCAGCACCTCCACGCTCACCGCAGCACCTCCACGCTCACCGCAGTTCCTCCAGCCAGTTGGCCAGCAACACCGCGCCGGCGTCGGACGACTTCTCCGGATGGAACTGAGTTGCCATCAGCGCTCCGTCCTCGACCAGCGAGACGAACGGCTCGCCGTGCGTGGTCCAGCCGGTCAGCGGCGGCTCCGCCGCACCGGGCCTGGCCGACGGTGTTGGCCTGGCCGGAGGGGCCTGCCGGGCGGCGTAGGAATGCACGAAGTAGAACATCGCGTTCGCGTCAAGCCCGGCTAGCAGGCGGGATTCCGGTGGCCGGGCTACTACGTTCCACCCCATGTGCGGGAGCACGCCAGCGGTCAGCTTCCGCACCGTGCCAGGCCAGCAGCCTACCCCGCTGGTCGTGACGCCGTGCTCGTCGCCGGCCGCGAACAGGATCTGCATGCCCACGCAGATGCCGAGCACCGGCTGCGAGGCGGCTAGCCGGGTCAGGATCACCTGGTCGCCGCCCGCTGCCCGCAGGCCGCTCATGCACGCCGCGAACGCCCCCACGCCGGGCACGACGAGTCCGTCGGCCCGCAGCGCCGCACCGGGATCGGCACTGATCTCGGCAGCCGCCCCGGCCCGCTGCAGCGCCCGCTCGGCCGACCGCAGATTGCCTGAGCCGTAGTCGAGCACCACGACACTCGGCCGGCGGCTGGCCACGGCAACTCCAGTTCCTTGATCATCATCGGCACCGGCCACGGCTGGACCGGGTGCTAACAGGCTAGCGAGCCCGGCCGCTTGACTCTGACGCAGCGTGAGGCCGCAGAGTAGGCGTTATGACGCAGAGCACGCCGGGCCACTGCACCGTAGGCGATGCCGCCAGGCTGGCGGCCGTCTCGGTCCGTACGCTGCACCACTACGACGAGATCGGCCTGCTGGTGCCAAGCGGCCGCAGTCCGGCTGGCTACCGGCTCTGCTCGCCGGGCGACCTGCGGCGGCTGCGGCAGATCCTGCTGTACCGGGAACTGGACTTCGGGCTCGACGAAATCACCGCGATCCTCGCGGACCCGGATGCCGGAACCGACGAGCACCTGCGCCGCCAGCACCAGTTGCTACGGACACGCCGCGACCGGGCGGCCAGGCTGCTGACCGCCGTCGAGCGAGAAATGGAAGCGAGAAAGATGGGCATCTCACTGACCCCTGAGGAGCAGCTAGAGATCTTCGGGACCGACCGGCTCGAGGAACACGCTGCGGAGGCCGAGCAGCGCTAACGACTGCGGCTACGAGAGATGCACTGCGGCCTGGCCGAACTGTACGTGTCCGACCCGCGCTACATGGCCAGCTCGCCGGGCAAGACCATGATCTCGAAGGATATTGCACCGTTTCGGGCTAAAGAATTTACGCGTTAACGCTAAAGGACACCTTTCGTGCTCGGCACCGAGCCATCCGAGCGCGGATCCGGGGCTGTTGCCGCCCGCAGCGCCCTGGCGAACGCCTTGAACTCAGCTTCGACGATGTGATGCGGATTGCGGCCGCGCAGCACGTCAAGGTGGATGCAGATGCCTGCCGAGTGCGCGAGCGACTCGAAGAAGTGCCTGGTCAGAGTCGTGTCGTAGGTGCCGATCAGTGGCGGCATGCCGTCGGGCTCGGTGTGCACCACGTAGGGTCGGCCGGACAGGTCGACAGCGGCCCGGACCAGCGTCTCGTCCAGCGGCACGAGCGCGTCTCCGAACCGGCAGATGCCGAGCTTCTCGCCGAGCGCCTGACGAAGCGCCTGGCCGAGCGCGATGGCCGTGTCTTCTACCGTGTGATGGGCATCGACCTCGAGGTCGCCGCGCGCTTGCACGGTCAGGTCGAGCAGTCCGTGGCGGCCGAGTTGCGCCAGCATGTGGTCGAAGAACGGTACTCCGGTCTCAGCCCGGCCGACTCCGGCCCCGTCAAGGTTCAGTTCCACCAGCACCTGGGTCTCGCCGGTGACCCGGCCGATGCGCGCCGACCGGGTCACGGCAGCACCGCAGCCGGGTCGCCGCCGGCGATCCCGGAAAGCTCAGCCAGAAACGCGGAATTGTCGGCCGCCGTCCCGATGCTGACCCGCAGCCAGTGCGGCGGGCCGGTCTCCCTGACCAGCACCCCGCGCTCAAGCAGGGCTGCCCAGATCGCGTGGCGGTCGGTGAACTTGCCGAACAACACGAAATTGGCATCGGAGTCAGCGGCGCGCAGGCCCATGCCACGCAGGCTGTGCACGAGCGCGTCGCGTTCGGCCCGGATCGCGGCGACCGACGACAGCAGCTCTGCCGAGTGCCTGAGTGCTGCCAGCGCCACGGCCTGGGTGACCGAGGACAGATGGTACGGCAGTCGCACCAGCAGCAGCGCTTCGACGACAGCGGGATCGGCAGCCAGGTAACCGACCCGTGCCCCTGCCAGCGCGAACGCCTTCGACATGGTGCGAACGACGACGAGCCGCGGAAACTCCGGCAGCAGCGTCAGCGCCGTGGCGGACTGATCCCTGGAGAACTCCGCGTAAGCCTCGTCGACGATCACCATGCCGGGCGCGACCCGGCAGACCGCCTCGATGACCGCCAGCGGGGTCGCCGACCCTGTCGGGTTGTTCGGCGAGGTCAGGAATACCAGGTCCGGCTCATGGCGGCGGACCGTTGCGGCAGCCTCGGCCGGCTCCAGGCCGAAATCGGTGCTCCGGTCCGCCGCGATCCACCGGGTCGCGGTTGCCTGGCTGATCAACGGATGCATGGAGTACGACGGCTCGAAGCCCAGCGCACTGCGGCCAGGTCCGCCAAATGCCTGCAGCAGCTGCTGGATGATCTCGTTCGACCCGTTCGCCGCCCAGGTGCGGTCGCCGGTGAGCCCATGGCCCAGGTAGCGCGCCAGGGCAGCCCGCAGTGCGCTGGCGTCCCGGTCCGGGTACCGGTTGAGTCCGCCCGCGACGTCCGCTACCGCGGCGGCGATGTCGGCGACCAGCGCGGCCGACGGCGGATACGGATTCTCGTTGGTGTTCAGCCGGACCGGCACGTCGAGCTGCGGTGCGCCGTACGGGTGGCGGCCGGCCAGGTCGGCGCGGACCGGCAGGGCGGTCACTGGTAGTCCCCGGTTGCGGCCCGGGGCTCCGCGGGTACCCGGACCCGTACCGCCTGCACGTGCGCGGTCAGGTCCTCCGCGCCGCCGAGCGCGTCGATGTGCGCAGCCACCGCCGCGAGGCCCGGCTCGTCGCACTCCACCACGTGCACGCAGCGCAGGAAGGACAGGACCGACAAGCCGCCGCGCAGCCGCGCCGTCCCGCCGGTGGGCAGCACGTGGTTAGAGCCGGCCAGGTAGTCACCGAGCGACACCGGCGCCCACGGGCCGACGAAGATCGCCCCCGCGTTGCGGACCCGGCGGGCCAGGATCGCCGCGTCCCTCGCCTGGATCTCCAGGTGCTCGGGTGCCCAGGCGTCGCACACGGCGAGCGCGGCGTCCGCGTCGCCGACGATCACGCACGCTGATTGCCCGGCCAGCGCGGCCTGGACCCGCTCGGCGTGCTTGGCCTGCGCGGCCGCCTTCGCCAGCTCGATCTCGACCCGGTCGGCCAGCGCCGCACTGGTGCTGATCAGCAGGCAGGCTGCCAGCGGGTCGTGCTCAGCCTGAGCGACCAGGTCGGCCGCGATGAACCTGGCGTCCGCGCCGTCGTCGGCGATGATCGCGATCTCCGTCGGGCCAGCCTCGGCGTCGATCGCTACCCGGTCGCTCAGCAGCCGTTTTGCCGCGGCGACATAGACGTTGCCGGGACCAGTGATGACGTCGGCCGGCTCGCATTGCGATGTCCCGTAGCCGAGCATCGCGATGGCCTGCGCGCCGCCGGCCGCGTGCACTTCGGTGACGCCGAGCAGGGCGCACGCCGCCAGAATGGCCGGGTGCGGCAGGCCGCCGTACTCGGATTGCGGCGGCGACGCCACCGCGATCTCAGTCACTCCGGCCACCTGGGCCGGGATGACGTTCATCAGCACCGACGAGGGGTAGGCGACCAGGCCGCCGGGCACGTAGACGCCGGCTCTGCGGACCGGCAGGTACCGCTCGGTGACGGTGGACCCGGCGGCGACTGCCGTCCAGGTCTCGGCCGGGCGCTGAGCCTGATGGACCAGCCTGGCGCGCCTGGCGGCCTCGGTGAGCGCCGCGCGCACGGCCGGATCGAGGTCCGCCAGCGCCGCTGTCAGCGCCTCTTGCGGAACGAGGGTGCTGGCCAGGTCGACGCCGTCGAACCGGGCCGAGTACTCCCGGACGGCTGCCGCGCCGCGCTGCCGCACGTCTTCGCAGACCGGCCGGATGCGGTCGATGGCCGCGCCGACGTCCAGGCTGGCGCGCGGCAGCAGCGCGGCCAGGTCGGCGGCGGGCATCTTGCCTGGCACCTGGCCGCGCAGGTCAACTCGCCTGAGCATTGCGTTATCCGACAATCCGGGCCTAGTCGACAATCTGGGCTACTCGACAATCTTGCTGATCGGGATCTCCAGGATGTCTCGCCCGCCGGCTGCCTTGAGCGCCGGGATCAGCCGGTTCACCCCGCGCTTGGGGACGACCGCCTCGACCGCATGCATGTCGCCACGGGCCAGCGAGGTCACCGTCGGCGAGGACATGGCCGGCAGGATCGCCGAGACCGCGGCCAGGTCGGCTGCGCTCACGTTGAGCTTGAGCAGCACGCTGCCGCGGGCGCTGATAGCACCGCGCAGCAACAGGGCGACGTCCTCCATCGCGTCCCGCTTGGCCGGATCGGCGTACGCAGCCGGGTTCGCCACCAGCTCGGTGTAGCTGGTCAGCAGGGTGTCCAGGATGCGCAGGCCGTTACGGGCCAGGGAGGCTCCGGTCTCGGTGAGGTCCACGATCGCGTCCACGATGTCGGGCACTTTTGCCTCGGTCGCCCCATAGGAGGGAATCACCACCGCCTTGACACCGTGTGCTTCCAGGAACCTGCGGGTCAGCGCGGGGAACTCGGTGGAAATGCGCACGCCCTCGGGCAGGTCGGCGACCGACCTCCAGGGCACGGCTGCGGGCACGGCGAGCACCACCCGGACCGGGTCCGCGGTGGCCTTGGAGTACTGGAGTTCGCCCAGCGACGCCACGTCGGCACCGGTCTCGGTGATCCAGTCCCGGCCGGTGATGCCGAAGTCGAACAGCCCCTGCTCGACATAAGCGGGAATCTCCTGCGGGCGAAGGAACCGGACCCGCTCGATGCGCGGGTCGTCGATGCTCGCGTGGTAGTCACGGTCCGAGGACCGGCGCACCGTCAGGTCGGCAGCGTCGAACAGATCGAGCGTGGCGCGCTCAAGCGAGCCCTTGGGTATTACCAGCGATAGCACCGTGTCAGCCCTTCAAGCGCGGATCCCCGTGCCTGTCCCCCGCGCAAGACTACCGTGGGCCCGGTGACCAGCAGATCGGGCGGTCAGCGGCCGGCCGTCACGCGGCGACCTGCCGACCTTGGCATGCGGCTGGAACTCAATCTCGCCGAGCATGCCTGCCACCTGCACCGCCAGACGCCGGGCATGACCGTCCGCGAGGCGCCGGACCTGCTGGTCGCCGACAGCGGGCTGGATGACGACACCTTCAACTTCGTCGGCGCTGCGCGGTTCACGCCGGCGTCCGCGCCCGTGCGGGTGGCGCAGACCATCGCTGAGCTCTCCGCGACCGGGCGGTGGTTTGCCTGGCGAGTTGGCCCGGCCTCGACCCCGGCTAACCTGGCGGCGGTGCTGGCCACTGCCGGGCTGCCAGCCGCAGGCGCCGAACCGGCCATGTGGCGGCACCTGGCCGACCTGCCCGGCGAGACGGCGCGCGCGGGAACGGGCAGCCCGGTGACAGCCAGCCTGCCGTCCGGCTCCGGCCTGGACATCAGGCTGGCGGCCGCGCCAGCCGACTTGCGCGACTGGTCCTGGGTACTGGCCGCGAACTGGGATCCGCTCGCGCCCACCGTGATCGAGTTCTTCGCCCGGACCGCCGGCCCGGCGCTGTCGCGGACCAGCCGGGCCCGCTACCTGACTGGCTACCAGGACGGCCGCCCGGTATGCACGGCGGAGGTTTTCAGTCACGCGGGCGTGGCCGGCCTTTACAACATCTCGACGCTGGCAAGTCATCAGCGGCGCGGCTTCGGCACCGCGATCACCTGGGCCTGCCTGCACACCGCCCGCACGATGGGCGCGGGCATCGCGGTGCTGGCAGCGTCGGCCGAGGGCGAGCCGGTCTACCGAAGGCTCGGCTTCCAGCCGTTCGCCGTGATCACCGAGCACCCGCTGCCGTGACCGCCCCGTCGCGCTGGCTGGGACGCATGACGCGCACCTAGCTAGGCTGCCGGGATGAGCGAAGCAGCGGACGTCCTCGTGGTCGGCGCCGGCCTGGCCGGGCTAGCTGCCGCCCGTGACCTGACTGCCGCCGGACGGTCGGTCGTGGTGCTCGAGGCCAGGGACCGGGTGGGCGGCCGCATCGTCAACGAGGCTATCGGCGACGGAAAGATCGCCGAGATGGGCGGCCAGTGGGCGGGGCCGACTCAGGACCGGCTGTACGCGCTGGCCGAGGACCTCGGCGTAGCCACGTTCCCGACCTACGACACCGGCCGCAAGGTCCTGCACTTCAACGGCAGGCGCGGCACCTACACCGGCGCGATACCGCGGATCAATCCGCTCGTGCTGGCTGACGTCGGCCGGGCCCAGGCCCGGCTGGAGGCGCTCGCCAGGAAGGTGCCGGCCGACGCGCCCTGGACCGCCGCGCGCGCGGCGCAGCTGGACGGCCAGACGTTCCAGACCTGGGTTCGCAGGAACACCGCGAGCAGCAGCGCCAGGAAGCTCCTGGCGCTCGGCATCGAGGCCGTGTTCGCCGCCGAGCCGGGTGACGTCTCGCTGCTGCACGTGCTGTTCTACTCGCATTCCGGGGGGTCGTTCCAGCGGCTCATCGACACCACCGGCGGTGCGCAGCAGGACCGGTTCGCCGGCGGCTCGGCAGTGCTCGCCGAACGGCTGGCCGCCCGCTTCGGGGATGCCGTCCGGCTGGCGGCGCCGGTCAGCCGGATCGAGGTGCGCGGCGACGCGGTGACTGCCAGCACGCCGGCGGGCCAGTTCGAGGCCAGGCACATCATCGTGACCGCGCCGCCGCTGCTGGCTGGCAGGATCGAGTACGTCCCGGCGCTGCCGGCCTGGCGCGAGCAGCTGACCCAGCGCACCCCGATGGGCTCGGTGATCAAGTGCCAGGTGATCTACGACGACCCGTTCTGGCGCAGCGAGGGCCTCTGCGGGCAGGCGACCGGTGACGGCGACGGAGCGCGGGTGGTATTCGACAACTCCCCGCCAGATGCCACCCCCGGCATCCTGCTGGCATTCCTGGAGGGGGACGAGGCACGCCGGCTCGGCCGCGAGCCGGCCGCGGTCAGGCGCCAGGCGGTGGTCGGCTCGCTAGTCCGCTACTTCGGCCCGCGGGCTGCCAAGCCGGCCGGATACCTGGAACTGGACTGGCAGCAGGAGCGGTGGAGCGGCGGCTGTTACGGCACCCTGTTCGGGCCGAACGTGTGGACCAGGTACGGGCCCGCGCTGCGCGAGCCAGCCGGACCGATCCACTGGGCCGGCACCGAGACCTCCCCGATGTGGGCCGGCTACATGGACGGTGCGATCCGCTCCGGAGAGCGGGCGGCCGCCGAAGTGCTTGCCGCCCTTTAGCTGCCCGTGGCAACGAGGCGTCGCCGGCTGCCTTCGGAAGTTCGGGCTCTGACAACGATCACCGGCATAATGCCCTGGTGAGTGAGTACCCGCAACTGCTGCACACCGCCATCGACACTACCGACGTCCGGCAGCTGGCCGAGTTCTACCGGCAGCTCCTTGGCCTGCAGTACCGGGCGGGCGACGAGCCGCCAGCCGGCGGGGCTGCAGATGATGCCGACTGGCTCGTGCTGGTGGACTCAAGCGGCCGCAGGAAGCTGGCGTTCCAGCAGGTCGAACGGCTGGAGCGGACCACCTGGCCGGAGCCTGACATCCCGATGCAGATGCACCTCGACTTCACCGTCTCCAGCTTGACCGAGCTGCAACGGCAACGGCAGCGGGCAGAGTCGCTCGGAGCGCAGCTTCTGCTGGACCGGACACCGGACCCAGACGAACCGCTGTACGTCCTGGCGGACCCCTCAGGTCATCCGTTCTGCATCTTCGTTGCCGGCTAACCGGCGACATCAGGTGCCGCGGCCGCTGCTCCCGCTCGCCGGGTAGTACATACTGCGGCCTCATGGGCGTGCACCAGCAAACCGGTAAAGGCCGGCTGGCCAAGGCAAGCGGCTTGATCAAGTCCGTCGACCGGGCGCAGCAAGACCGGCCGTGGATCGCTATCGCGGTGGCGACCGTGCGGAAGTTCAGCGACGACCGGGCCAGTTACCTCGCCGTGCTTGTCGCCTACTACGCATTCGCCTCGGTCTTCCCGCTGCTGCTGATCGCCGTGACGATCCTCGGCATCATCGCGAGCAAGAACCCGACGGTGGGCAATCACCTGCTGGATGCGCTGCATAGCTACCCCGTCATCGGCACCGAGCTGAGCGACAGCATGAAACACGGGCTGGCCGGGACGGGCATCGCGCTGGCGGTCGGCGTCCTGCTGACGCTCTACGGCGCCAGGGGCATCGCCAACGCCATGCAGAATGCGCTGAACAGCGTCTGGGAGGTGCCGCAATTCCGGCGCCCCCGCTTCCCGAAGAAGCTGATGCGCAGCCTTGGCCTGATCGCCGTGATCGGCCCTGGCCAGATCATTACGATCGCGCTGTCGACCGTGGCGGGCGGTGCGGGTCACTTCGGCGTGGCCGGCCAGATCGCTGCCGCGGCGGTGTCCCTGATCCTGAACATCGGGCTGTTCTGGCTCGGCTTCCGGACCGCGACCGCCGCCGAGGTCGCCACCGGTGATCTGCGGCTGAGCGCGATCCTGGCCGCGGTCGCCTGGCAGATCCTGCAACTGGCCGGCGGGGTGATCGTCAAGCATGCCAGCAACTCGGCCTACGGCACGTTCGGCGTCGTGCTCGGCCTGCTCGCCTGGTTCTATCTGCAGGCGCAGATCACGCTCATCGTGACGGAGCTGACTGTGGTGCGCGTGCGGAGACTGTGGCCGCGGGCGCTCGACCCGCCGCCGCTGACCGACGCGGACTGGCGCGCTTACCAGCTCTACGCCGAGTCCCGGCTGGTCCGCCCTGACCTGGAGGTCGAGCTGCGCCCGGCGGCCGCCCCGGACAACTCGGCCGGCCGGGCCTGATACCGGGCCTGACACGGCCATCAGCGGCGCGGGACCGGCTGGAGTTGCGGCGCGCTGATCGGGCAGGCGACCCTGGCCTCCGGCTCCGGCGGCACCGGGCCCGCAGGGCGCAGCACGTTGTCGTCCACCAGGAGCGCCGCCAGCACCGCAGTGATCAGCAGGGCTACCGCACATCCGGTGACCGCCAGATCGAAACCGTGATCGAAACGGGCTGGCTGGCGGTAACTCGCCGGGCCGAGGCCGGCCGCTGCCGGAAGGGCGGCAACCGCCACTAGCCCGGCAGCCCGCGCGACAGCGTTATTCACTCCGCTGGCCACCCCGGCATTCCGGACGTCAGCGCTCGCGAGCACGGTCGCGGTCAGCGGCGCGACGGTCAGGCCGAGGCCGAGGCCGAACACGATGGCCGCGGGCAGCACGTCCGCGAGGTAGCTGGCATGCGGTCCGATGCGGGTCATCAGCGCCATGCCGATCGCCAGCCCAGCGATGCCGATGGTCATCGGCCGGCGCGGCCCGATCCGCTGGGCGAGGCGGCCGGACCTGGCGGACAACGCGAGCATCAGCACCGTCACCGGCAGCAGCGCGGAGCCCGCCATCAGCGGCGCGAACCCGGCCACCTCTTGCAGCTGCAGTATCAGCAGGAACAGCAGGCCACCGAACGCGCCGTAGACCCCGAATGTGATCACGTTGATCACGGTGAACTGCCGGGACGCGAAGACATCGAGCGGTAGCATCGGCGCCACCGGCCGCGGCGACCGGGTCCGGCGCACTTCGATGACGCCGAAGGCTACGGCCGCGGCGAGGCCGGCCAGTGCGGCAGCCGCGATCCCGGCCTTGGCCGACCGCCCCGGCGCCTCGATCAGCGCATAGGTGAGGCCTGCCAGCGCCAGGGCGGCTAGCGATGCGCCCGCCACGTCGAATCCGCCGCTCACGGAAGTGTTCCTGGTCTCGGGGACATGCCGCATCGTCACCGCGACGACCGCCGCGGCGAGCGGCACGTTCAGCAGGAACACCCACCGCCAGCCGGCCGTCTGCACCAGCCAGCCGCCGAGTAGCGGGCCGATAGCCGCGGCCACCCCGCTGAGCCCGGACCAGGCGCCGACCGCGCGCGGGCGGTCGGTCGCAGCGAAGCTCGCCTGGATGATCGCGAGCGAGCCCGGCGTGAGCAGCGCGCCGCCCACCCCCTGCAGCACCCGCGCGCCGATCAGCACGCCGATGCCGGGCGCCAGCCCGCAGACCGCCGAGGCCAGGGCGAACCAGGCGACGCCGATCAGGAACACCCGGCGCCGCCCGGCCCGGTCACCCAGCGAGCCGCCGAGCAGGATCAGCGCCGCCAGCGTCAGGACGTACGCCGTGACCGTCCATTGCAGTCCGGCGAGTGAGGCTCGGAGGTCGCGACCGATCGTCGGCAGCGCCACGTTGACGACTGTCGAGTCCAGCATCACCATGCTGGAGCCGAGTACCGTTGCGGCGAGCACCCAGCGGCCGGGTGCGCTGCCGGCTCGCAATTGCGGGGCGGCAACGGGGTTGCCGACGCCAGTCACTACCCGATCGTCTCACCACCGCGGCTGGCCGCCCCCCGATGCGTTTTAACCGGTTGCCTTCGGGTGGCGTCGGGTTGGCTCCGCCGCCGGTTTCGCCGGGCGCGGCCTGGCCAGGAGCTGTGCCCGAGCCTGCTGTCCGGGCGCCCTCCGTCGCGCCGCCGCTCACTACCCGCTGCGTTCCCGGCGGCATGACCGGCGTCGTCGTCGCGGTGCTGCCCGCCGGCTCGGCGACCACCTCGTCGGCAGCCGACATCGTCGTCGCGGGTTGTGCCCGCACGCCGCCTGCGCCGGGCATGACCGCGCCTGCGCTGACATGGCTGAAGAGCAGGAAGATGCCGGTGGCGAAGACCGCGCCGACCAGCGGGGCGATGAGGAACAGCCAGAGCTGGCTCAGCGGCAGCCCGCCGACCACGATGGCCGGTCCGAAGCTACGGGCCGGGTTGACCGAGGCGCCGTCGATCGGGATGCCCATGATGTTGGTCAGGGCCAGCGTGACGGCCATGGCAACGCCAGCCGCCGGAGCGGCAGCGTCCCGGCGCGTGGCGGCCAGCACGACCAGCACGAACGTCGCGGTCAGGATCACCTCGATCAGGAACGCGCCGCCGCCCGAGGCGTGCAGCAGCGACAGCCGGCCGTAGCCGTTGGCGCCCAGGCCGATCCTCGATGTGCTATAGAACGGCGAGGTGTGCATGACCCACAGCAACAGCAATGCGCCAAGCAGGCCGCCGATGAGCTGGGCGATCCAGTAGCCGGCCAGGTCGATGGCGGTCAGGCGCCTGGCGAGCCAGGCGCCGAACGACACGGCCGGGTTGACGTGGCAGCCAGATATCGGGCCGATCACCGCAAAGAGGCCGAGCAGCACGAGCCCGAACACCAGGCCGGTGAGCAGGATCCCGGCGGCGACGCTGCTGCCGAAGGCGCGGAAGCCGAAGTTGACCGTCGCCATGCCCGCGCCGAAGAACACCAGCAGCGCCGTGCCCAGCAGTTCGGCGGCGTATCTGCGGGCCATCGCCGTGTCGACCATGGGGGCACCTTCTGGTCCTGGTGACCCGAATCGCGGCCAGGCGGACCGGCGGCCGGGCTGGGGTTCTCCGGTGCCTGGCTCCGCTGGAGTTACCGTCGGCTTCACGGCCATGTCCCACCCCCGATTAGAGTTTCCGGGACCTTTGCCTGACTGGTATGCCCACTCACCGGAGCGGCAAAGCTAGCGAGCGTCAGAGGCCGGGCCAGGTGTGCACGGGGTGGTTAGTCACCATTCGCTCTATATATCCCTGCGTCATCAGGCGCAGCGCCTCGCGCCGGTCGGCTCCGCCGCGCTCCAGCCGCTGCACCGTCTCGACCTGCCACGTCGCCCCGGTCCTGCCGGTGAGGCAGCGCTGCTCGATGATCCCGAGCAGCCGGCCGGCGTCCGCCGGGTCGACGCCCCACTGCCGCAGCCCTTCCGCTGCCAGCGGCAGCAACCGCCGCAATGTCAGTTCAGTGACCGGCGCCTCGCCTATCCCCGGCCAGTAGACCCGGGCATCGATCCCGTGCCGGGAGCCCTCGACCAGGTTGTCGGCGGCAGCAGCGAACGACATCTGCGTCCATACCGGCCGTTCTGTCTCCGCCAGCGCGCGGACCAGGCCGTAGTAGAACGCGGCATTCGCCACCACGTCCGCGACGGTGGGACCGGCCGGCAGCACCCTGTTCTCCACCCTAAGGTGCGGCCGGCCGCCGTTGACCGCGTACACCGGCCGGTTCCACCGGTACACCGTGCCGTTGTGCAAGGTCAGCTCGGCAAGCTGCGGCGCTTCGCCGCTGTCGAGTGCGGCTTCGGGATCCTCCTCCTCGCGCAGCGGCAGCAGCGCCGGAAAGTACCGGATGTTCTCCTCGAACAGGTCAAAGACCGAGGTGATCCACCGCTCGCCGAACCATACCCTGGGCCGTACGCCCTGCTGCTGAAGCTCCTCCGGCCTGGTGTCGGTGACCTGCTCGAAAAGCGGGATCCTTGTCTCCCGCCAGAGTTCACGCCCGAACAGGTACGGCGAGTTAGCCGCAAGCGCTACCTGGATGCCTGCTACGGCCTGTGCCGCGTTCCAGTAACTGCCGAATGCCTCCGGGCTCACCTGCAGGTGAAACTGGACGCTGGTGCAGGCCGCCTCGGGCATGATCGTGCCGACGTGCGTCAGCAGCCGTTCCGGGCCGTCGATGCTGATCCGCATGTCCTCGCCACGGGCCGCGATCATCTGCTCGTTCAGCAGCCGGTACCGCGGGTTGGCGGACATCGCGTCGTCGGTGACGTCGCCCTGGCGCAGCGTGGGCAGGATGCCGACCATGACCAGGCGGCTGCCGGTGCGCCGTACTCGGTCCGCCGCACGCGCGAGCTTGCCGGTCACGTCGCGTTCCAGCGCGCTGAACGCGTCGCCGGTCAACTGCCGCGGCGGCACGTTGATCTCGAGGTTGAACCGGCCAAGCTCGGTGGCAAAGCTCGGATCGGCAATGGCTGCCAGCGCCGTGGTGTTCGTCATGGCCGGCCGTCCGTCGGCGCCGACCAGATTGAGCTCGATCTCCAGGCCAGCCTGGCGCGGCTCAGTGTCGAACCTGGACTCGCGCAGCATCCGGGCGAACACATCGAGGCATTGGCGAACTTTCTCCCGGTAAGCGCGGCGATCTTGCTGGCTCACAATGATGGACGGGACATCCCTGCCCATAAATGACCCCTCCAACTGCGACCTGGGCGGGGGGACTAGGTTCCACATTCGCACGTAACAAGGCGCCTGACCAGGTGTGTCCTGGCTCGTCATGAAGGGTGCCCGCGCCTGAGTCAGCCGCGGGCGGCGCCAGTACCGGGCAGCGCGGCCGCCATCCGGCGGACTGCCTCGCTGAGCAGTTCCGGTGAAGTGCCGATGTTCAGCCGGGCAAATCCGGTGCCCTGCACGCCGAAGTCGGGGCCGGGGCTGAGCGCGACGCGGCCGGCGGTCAGGAACGCAGCGGCCGGGTCCTCGCCAAGCCCGAGGTCGCGGCAGTCCAGCCAGGCCAGGAAGCTGGCCTGCGCCGGCTGGTAGCTGACCGCCGGAAGGTAGTCGGCCAGCAGGCGGGCGAGCAACCTGGCATTGCGGTCGATCTGCGCGATGGCGGCGTCCAGCCAGTGCCCGGCGCTGCGCAGCGCAGCGATGGTTGCGTGCACGCCGAGGTGGCTGGCGAGCAGCGCATCCCAGCGCTGAGTCAGGATCGCCGCCCCGTCACTGTCGCCGGCCACGGCCACGCCGCACTTGAGACCGGGGATGTTCCAGCCCTTGGACGCCGAGGTGAAGACAACGGCGCGGCGGGCGGCGGGATGCTCGATCGTATGGAACGGCACGTGTTGCGCGCCCGGCAGCACCAGCGGCGCGTGGATCTCGTCGACCAGCAACGGTACGCCGTGGCGGTCGGTGAGCTCGGCGATCGCGGTCAGCTGCGCGCGCGACCAGACCCTGCCGAGCGGATTGTGCGGGTTGCACAGCAGGTAGGCGCCGGTTCCCGGCTGGCTCAGCGCCACCTCGATGGCGTCCAGGTCGAGGTCGTAGCCGCCGTCCGGGCGGACCGCCAGCGGCGCCTCGATGACTCGCCGGCCGGCCAGCTGGACGCGGATGAAGAACGGCGAATACACCGGCGGGTTGATCACGACTCCGTCGCCGGGCCCGACCAGAGCCTGGACGAGCTCGGCGATGCCGGTCATCACGTCGGGGATGGCGAATACCAGGTCCGGATCCGGCGACCAGCCCAGCCGGGCAGCCGCGAATTCGGCGAATGCCTCGCCCAGCTCACCCTTGTGCGGGTAGCCCAGGTCGCCAGCCGCGACGGCGGCCCTGATCGCCTCCTTGATCTGCTCGGCCGGGTCGAAGTCCATCTCGGCGACGAACGCCGGCAGCACGTCTGGCGGGTAGGTCCGCCACTTATGACTGGTACGTTCGCGCAGCTTCGCCAGGGAGCAATCACCAAGAATCGGGTCCACTCTGCGGATGTTAGTGCCCGCGGCCGGCCTGGCCGAGGTCCCCGGTCAGGTAGCGATCGATGGCCGGGCCGATCGCGACGGCCAGTTCCTCCTTACTTGCCTGCGCGACCGGGCCGAAGCGCAGCACGTAGCGGCCGACGGCAAGACCGAGCATCTGGGTCGCGACGAGCGAAGCGCGGTACGCGGCATTGCCGGCGTCCGCTCCGGCGGCGGCGCTGGCCACCGGGCCGAGTATCGCCTCGGCGATGAAGTCACGCAGGGTGGCTGCGGCTTGCTCGCTGGTCAGCGCCGATCGCAGCATCGCCTGAAACGCTCCGCGCATATCTGCCCGTTCCCACAACGCGAGCGCGGAGTAGGCCAGGTGCGTGCCGAGCGAACGGCCGGGCTCGCGACTCGCCAGGGCCGCGTTGATCGCCTCGCTCGGGACAATCGGCAGCTCCGTCGCCGCCGCGAACAGTCGTTCCTTGGTGCCGTAGAAATGGTGCACGAGGGCCGGGTCAACGCCGGCCGCCGCGGCGATCCCGCGGATAGTGGTGCCGTCGTAGCCGTACTCGGCGAACTGGAGCCTGGCGGCCGCCAGTATCGCCACCTTGCTGCCACTGTCACCGGACCGGCGCCCGGTCCGTGACCTGGCCTCGTGGGCATCTCGCGTCACGCCGGCGCCTCCGGTCGCCCAGCGGCCCTGACGAGCTCGAAGAACCGCTCTTCGAGCGTGCCCGGCTCGGCGGCGACGCGGCAATCCGGCGGCAGCACCTGCCGCACCTGGTCCGGGGTCGCTCCCGGCACCCGCAGCCCGCGGCCGGCCAGCGCGACCGCCAGGCCGGCGCGCTGCAGCAGGCCGAAGGCAACCGCCCAGTCAGGTGTGTCCACGACGGTGACCTGCGCGCCGCCGATGATCTCGTCGGCTGTGCCGGCCGCGACCACGATGCCATCAGCCATGATGATCAGCCTGTCGCACTCGTCCGCCTCTTCCATGTAGTGGGTAGAGACCAGCGCGCCGGCGCCCGACTCGACTGCCGCGCCGATGGTCTGCCAGAGCCGCGTCCGGCCGAGCGCGTCCACGCCTGAGGTCGGCTCATCCAGGATCAGCAAGTCCGGGGCGTGCGCGAGTGCCTGCGCGAAAGCGGCCCGGCGCTGCAGGCCGAGCGGCAGCTGGCCGACTGGCAGCGCCGGCCCGCCGCCGGTGCCGGGCAGGTCATCGGGCGCCTGCCAGCGTCCCGCCGGGCTACCGAACACCGCGCTGGCGAAGGCCATATTCTCGGCCGCCGTCAGATCCTCGTACAGGCCGAGGCCCTGCGGGACGTAACCTATCCGGCGCCTGGTCACCCGGCTGGGCGGGCCGCCGAGCAGGCGTACCTCGCCAGCCGTGGCGGGAATCAGGCCGAGCAGCATGCGGATCAGGGTGGTCTTGCCGGCGCCGTTCGCGCCGAGCAGGCCGACAATCTCACCGGGGCGGACGGCGATGCTGACATCACTGACCGCGGTGACGGTGCCGAAACGGCAAGTGACGGCAACGCTCTCGGCGAGCGGTCCGGCTAGCCGCTGCTGCCCGCGGTGCTGCTGGCCTGTCGTTGCCCGTTCCGGCGCGGCCCGTCGCAGTATTGCCCGTTCCCGCTCTGACTGGTCCGGCGACTGCCGGGCCAGCGCGGCGACGATCACGGCGTCCTGCAGGTCCGGTTCAGCGGCCGGGCCGGCCGCTTCGGTGCTGCCCGGCGGGCACCAGACGCGCCAGCCAGGACCGCGCCGCCAGGCGAGTTCGGCGGCCGGCCGGGTAGCTACCGCCCGCACCGAGCCGGGCATCCGACGGATGATCTGCTCCGGTGCGCCGGAGGCCAGCGGCCGGCCAGCATCGAGCACGAGCACGTCGGCTGCCCGCTGCGCATCATCGATGTAGGTCGTCGCCAGGATCACCGCGGCGCCGTCGGCGGCAGCGGAGGCGATCAGCCACCACAATCCGGACCTGCTGACCGGGTCGACGCCGGTGCTCGGCTCGTCCAGTATCAGCAACTCGGGCCGGTGCAGCAGCGCGGCGATCACGCCGAGCTTCTGCCGCATGCCGCCGGAGAGATGGGCGGCGAGGCGGTCCCGCGCGGCTGCCAGGCCCGCTTGCTCGGTCAGCTCGGCGGCGCGCCGGACCGCCGCGGCGCCTCGCAGCCCGTAGGCCGTGGCACGGAAGGCGAGGTTCTCCGAGACGGTCAGGTCCGGGTAGAGGCCGGAGCCGGCCGGCAGGAACCCGATCCGTGACTTGGCCGGGCTCCGCACTTCCCCGGCGTCCGGCCGCAGCACGCCGGCCAGGCACCGCAGCAGCGACGTCTTGCCCGCGCCGTCTCCGCCGACGACCGCGGTAACCTGACCCGCCGTGACGGCGACGGTCACGTCGTCGAGTGCGAGCGCGCCGTCATAGCTCAGGCGGAGCGCTGCCGCGCCCCACGGCTGGCCCGGCGCCGATCCGCCCGTTCCGCCCGTCATGCGGGCCGTGCCTGGTCCTGCTGAACGGCAGCCACCGGACGCCTGCGCAGCCGCCGGCGTGCGGGCGGCGCAGGCGCTAGGTAACTGCGGAACCGCAGGATCGCCAGCGTGACGATCACCAGCCCGAGCACGGCGAGAAGGACGAACGGCTGCCATAGCGGGCCGATCGGCTCAGCCCGCAGCATGACGCCGCGGGCGATCTCGTTGAAGTAGGTGAGCGGCAGCAGGTAGGCGATCCAGCGAACCCCGGCCGCGATCGAGGAGAGCGGGAACACCAGGCCGGACAGCAAGACCTGCGGCAGCATCGTGGTCATCATGGCCAGCTGAATCGCCTGGCCCTGGTTCTGCGACACGGTGCTGATCAGCACGCCGAGCCCGAGCGTCACGAACACGAACAAGACGGCGCCAAGCGCGAACACCAGCGGGGAGCCGCGGAACGGCACGCCGAAGACCACGATGCCGACCGCCAGCACGATCGCCAGGTCGACGATAGCCACGGCGAAGTACGGCACGATCTTGCCGAGGAACACGTCTCGCGGACGCAGCGGCATCACCGCCAGTTGCTCAAGCGTCCCGGACTGGCGCTCCCTGACCACGCCGAGGCTGGTGATGATCGTGCCGATGAATACCAGCACCACGCCGGCCAGGCCGGGAATCATCACGTCTGACGTCTTGAGCTTAGGGTTGTACAAGATTGTCACCCGCGGCCTGGACAGCGCACTGCCAGGCGCGGCGACGTGCAACTTTGCCAGGGCCGCGAGCGTGGCCTGCGCGGTGAAGATCTGGCTGCCGTCGATCAGCACGGTCGGCGCCTGGCCGCCGGTCACAATGGCGACGCCGGCATTGCCATCCCGCAACTGGTCCTGCGCCCAGCTTCGGCTGGCGGCGGGGTCGGAACTAGCCAGCGAGAACGCGCAGCCCGAGCCGCACGAGACGGCTGGCAGTGCCCTGGCCAGGGCGGCCGACTGCGGGCCAGCGACCGCGACCGGGATCGAGCTCACGTCGAAGCTCGCCGCGTAGCCGAGCACCACGAGCAGCAGGACCGGCATCACGATCATCATGGCCAGCGTGCGCCGGTCTCGCCGCAGCTGCCGGAATTCCTTGACGATCATCGCCCACATTGGCGGCCTCCGGCGGTGAGCAGCGTGCCCAGGCTAGATATCAACGCACGGTGAATTCTACGTATGTTGAATTAATCCCGTCAAGTCCAGCCATTGCGGCCTGATCAAGAAGCCATCGCCGTCCCTGACCGCACGGCACATGACACTTCTCGATGCTTCCCGATGCGCGATGCCGCTGTACTCTGACCGGACGCAGCAGGCCATGAACGGGAGGCCACCAATTGTCGGCAGATGACACCACAGCGACGGAGAACGGCGCTACGGGCCTGAGTGCACTGATCGGCCCGACGGACGACCTGGCGGAGGAGCAGCCACACTCGCTGATCGACCGGATGCTGCAGTGGGTTCCCCGCATACTGTCGAGCAAGCCGCACGTGCTGGTGCTGCTCGGCCTGGGCATCTACCTCATCGTGCTGCCGCTGACCGGTGTGCGGGTGAGCGCGAATGCCGAGTTGATCGGCGGCAACTACACCAACGTCACCAGTGACATCGGCGCGTGCATCGCGGCCGGCGGCACGCTTCACCTGGTAGCACAGAGCCGCAAGCGCCGGAAGGTCGAGGAGGAGCGGCTGAGGCTCGCCCGTGAGACGCACCGCCTCCTGCACTACGTCTGCAGCGATGCCGCCCGGCACATGGGCCACCACGTCCCGGCGTTCGCGCCAGGCACCGACCAGCCGCCTTCCGGCAACCCGGGCCAGCCGGGGCCAGTCAGCGACGATGCCACGTAACCGGGCAGCCTGGCACAGCAATGCCGCGCGGGGTGTGACGAGCGCGGCATGTCTGCCCCGGCGGTGCTTGGAAGGACTCGATGAAGTCGTACGCAGTCCGTCCTCTAGATGCCTCCACGTGGGACGCCTTCGCGGAGCTTGTCGAACGCAACAACGGCATCTTCGGAGGATGCTGGTGCATCGCGTATCACCTCGAGCGCGGCGAGAAGGGGACCGATTATCGCGCGGCGAAACAGGCCAGGGTTGCGGGTGGCCGCGCGCACGCGGCGCTGGTATTCGACGACGACGGCGCTGCGCAGGGGTGGTGCCAGTACGGAAGCCCAGAGGAACTCCCGAATATCAAGCACAGGCGCGAATATGACAAGGACGCGCCGCCATCGCCGGACTGGCGGATTACCTGCTTTTACGTCGACAGGAAGCATCGCGCCCAGGGGATCGCCAGGGCGGCGCTGGAAGGCGCGCTCGACCAGCCGGATCCCGCCGCCTGGCGTCAGCGGGCAGGGAGCATCCGGGAGAGTTGGAGGTCATCGACGAGCGCCGGGCGGGACAGGTGCGCCTGCTCCCAGGCCAGCACCGCCTGCGGTCGCCCAGGCGCCTGCCAGAACGAGACGTCGTCCACCTGCGAGGTGGAGACGAGGGGCACCGCAGTTGCGCTGGGACAGCAGGCCGAATGCGTTCGTGGCGAGGAGCTTGTCCAGGGTTCAGCTGTGCCCGGCGGCGGCTAGTTCCTGGTTGGCCACTGCTGCCCTGCCGCGCCAGCCTGGCAGGCCGCGCGCCCCGGTAGCGACACCGATCGCGATCACCACCTGGACTGTGATGACGACCAGGAATGCGGTGCTGATGCCGGTGCCGTCGGCGGCCAGCGTGAGGAACAGGCTGCCGAGCGTGGCCACGCCCAGCGCCAGCGCCGTCTGCTGAGTCGTCGTCAGCACTCCGGCACCCGCCCCGGCCACCGCGGGCGGCACTTCGGAGAGCACGACGCCGAACAGCGGGCTCATCACCAGGCCCTGGCCAAGGCCGGCAACGGCAAGTCCTGGTGCCAGTGCCGCGACGGCCAGGTGCGGCCAGCCGAACCAGACCGTAAGGCCGAGCATGACCAGGCCCGCAGCCTGCAGGAGGCCGCCAGCGGCCAGCACTCTGGCGCCGAACCGGGCGAGCAGCCTCGCGGTGGACAGTGAGGCCGCCAGGAACGTGGCGGCCATCGGCACCAGCCCAAGGCCGGCCGTCAGGGCGCTGGCGTGCAGGCCTTCCTGTACCAGCAGCGCGTAGCAGAACATGAACGCGCCGAATCCGGCGAAGAACGGCAGCGCGAGCAGCAGGCCCCGGCGCATGCTGCGGTGCTGCAGCAGCGACGGTGGCACCAATGGCGCCCGGCCCGCGCGCTCGGCCCTGACCTCGAACCGGATGAACGCGGCTGCCGCGAGCGGGACGATCAGCAGCAGTGCGATGGTCCAGGCCGGCCAGCCGACCGACTGGCCCTCGGTCAGCGGCACGAGCAGGAGCAGCACGGTCAGGCCGAGCAGGACCGTTCCTGACGCGTCAATCGGCGCCGGAGCGCCATGCCTGGTGTCGGGCACATAGCGCCGGGCCAGCAGCAGGCCAGCAAGCCCGATGGGCACGTTCACCAGGAAAATCGGCCGCCAGCCAAGGTTGTCGATGTTGGCGGAAACCAGCACGCCGCCAAGTACCTGGCCGAGCACTGCCGCCAGGCCGCCAGTCGCGCCGTAGCGGCCAATCGCACGGGAGCGCCGTTCCCCGGTTGTCGCCGCCTGGATAGTCGCGAGCACCTGGGGCACCATCAGGGCCGCAGATGCGCCTTGCGCTACCCGCCCGACCACCAGGAAATCGGCCGTAGGCGCCAGCCCGCAGGCGAGCGACGTGACGGTGAAGGCGGCCATGCCAAGCAGGAACAGCCGTTTGCGGCCGATGCTGTCGCCCAGCCGGCCGCCGAGTACGAGCAACAGCGCGTATGCAGTCGCGTAGCCCGACACGACAAGTTCGAGCAGCGGCTGGCTGGCCTGCAGGTCCCGGTCGATGGTCGGCAGCGCGACGTTCACTATGAAGAAATCGATCATCGGCAGCAGCACGCCGATGAGGATGACGGTCAGTCCGGCTGCGGTCAGCGCCTGCGGCTCAGGTTGCTGACCCCTCTTGCACCGAACGCTGGGCGCCAGGGTTGAAGCAGGATCGGAAGGCATGCGGCTAGCATGATGGAAAACTCGAGCCGGGTACTAGAGCGCAGTTATACTGGTATTGACACTACCTGGCAACAGCATCAGAGCGAGGGCATAATGGTAGCCATGAGCGAGCAGGCCCTGCTACCGAATAATGCGCCGCAGGTGACTGCGGCGGCCAGGCTGCTTCCTGACGGCGCCGCTACCCGCCGCCGCGAGCTCGCCGACTTCCTGCGCAGCCGGCGGGAGCGTATCGGGCCTGAGGAGGTCGGCCTGCCGCCGGCCTCCCGCCGGCGCACGCCGGGGCTGCGCCGCGAGGAAGTCGCCACCCTGGCCGGAGTGGGCGTCACTTGGTACACCTGGCTGGAACAGGGCCGGGACATCAACGCTTCCCCGCAGGTGCTTGATGCGGTTGCCCGGACCCTGCTGCTCGACCCGCATGAACGTGACCATCTGTTCCGCCTCGCCGACACCCCGGACGGCACCGGCCAGGCCGACTGCAGTTCACTGCCGCCGACCGCACAGGTGCTGCTCGACCAGCTCGACCCGTTCCCGGCCTGCATCCGCAATGCCCGCTACGACGTGCTGGCCTACAACCAGACCTATGACCTGCTCATGGGCCCGCTGGCGGAGCTGCCGTTCGAGGAGCGGAACTCGCTGTGGCGGATGTTCACCGTGCCGAGTTGCCGCGCCGCGACGCTTGACTGGGAGGAAGGCACCCGGCGGATGGTCGCCGAGTACCGTGCCGCCATGGCCGGGCACGTCGCCGAGCCTGCCTGGAAGTGCCTGGTAGCCAAGCTCATCAAGGCGTCGCCCGAGTTCGCCGAGTTGTGGGAGCGGCACGAGGTCGCCAGCCCGGAGAACCTCACCAAGCGGTTCATGCACCCGCAAGCCGGCCTGCTCAAGCTCAATTACACGCATCTGTGGCTGGGCCAGCGCCTCGGCACCCGGATGACGACCTATAGCCCGGCCGACGAGCAGACCGCTGAGCGGTTGCGTGAGCTGCACCGCGACAGTAAGCAGGCCGCGAACTGACCTGAGGTCAGTTCGCGGCCTGCTTGCTGCACCGCGGCCCTCAGGCGGCCTCGCGCACCGGCAGCAGGTCTCCTGTCGAACCGCTGGGAGCCGGCGCGGCCGGCGTGAAGAACAGGCACCCGCACAGGTCACCGGTCAGCTCACGGATCCAGCGCATCCGGTCGGTCGCTGCGTCCGGGTGGTCGCCGAACTCCTGGGCCATGCGGCTGGCGCAGCCCGCCGGGCCGAGGCGCCGCAGGGTGCTGCCAATCGCGTCCGCGACTGCCTGGGTCGTCAGAGCGTCCGTCGGCTGCAGCTGTGACGCGAACAGCGCCTCGCACACCGCTTCGTTCACATTGACGTTCAGGCTGTTCACGGTCGGCCTCCGGGGGTCTAGGAAGATCATGTGCGGAATCCGCACACCATCCGGCGGATCCGTTTCGATCACTCAGTGCTATGACGCAGTCACCGACCGTTTCCGTTGCGTGATCTGGATCACGTTCCTCCGATCGCCGGGCAATGGGGCTGGCATACTCCCGAGCATGGGATCGCAATCTCGCTGGGGCCTGACCCTCCCGCTGCCCGGCGTGCCGCTAGCCGGGCAGCAAGAGCTCGTGGCCGGCCTGCCCGACCTTGGCTACACCGACGTGTGGTCGGCGGAACTGAACGGGATAGACGGCTTCACGCCGCTCACGCTCGCCTCCCAGTGGGCACCGCAACTGCGGCTCGGCACGGCCATCGTCGGCATTTACACCAGGGCGCCAGTTTCCCTCGCGGTACAGGCGGGCACACTGGCCGCCCTGGCCCCTGGCAGGTTCGTGCTGGGCGTCGGCACGTCGTCCCAGGTCGCGGTCGAGCAGTGGAACGGCATCCCGTTCGAGAACCCCTACCAGCGCTCCAGGGACATGCTGCGGTTCCTGCGGGAAGCGCTGGCCGGCGGCAAGGTCACCCACTCCTACGAGACATTCACGGTGAACGGCTTCCGGCTCGACCCGGCGCCCGAGATCCCGCCCGCGCTCGCGCTGGCGGCGCTGCGGCCGGGCATGGTCGCCCTGGCGGCAGCCGAGGCCGGCATCGCGATCACCAACTGGCTCGCGCCGGCCGACGTCCCGAAGGTACGCGGCGTGGCCGGCCCGGACTGCGAGCTCGTCGCCCGGATCTTCGTCTGCCCGACCACAGATGCCGATACCGCCCGTTACGTTGGCAAGCGGATGATCGCGGCATACCTGACCGTTCCCGTTTATGCCGCGTTCCACGAATGGCTCGGCCGTGGCGAGGTGATCGCGCCGATGCTTTCGGCCTGGAACTCCGGCGACCGAAAGGGCGCGTTGGCGGCGATACCCGACGAACTTGTCGACGAACTGGTCATCCACGGCCCCCTGGAGCACTGCCGGGAGCGGGTGGCTGAGTACCACGCGACCGGGCTGGACACGCCGGTCATCGCGATTACCCCCGTTCCCGGCCTCGATCTCAGCGAGGCCATCACCAAGCTCGCGCCCCCGTGAGCGCCGCGCTCGCCGCGATTACCCGGCCGGCCGCCGGCCATCTCCTCGCTGACTAGCCGGACGTAGCCGTCCGCGGTCAGCTGGTCCAGCGCGGCGTGCAGGACTTGTAAGCTGCGGTCAGGGAGGCCTCGATGGCTGACGCAGGTGCTGGCGACGGGGCCGAATTCGCCGGACGCATGATCCACATGGTGAATGAGGCCATGCTGGCCCTGATGGTCAGCGTCGGCCACCGTACCGGGCTTTTCGACATCATGGCCACGATGCCGCCCGCGACGAGCGCGGAGATCGCCGCGAAGGCCGCGCTCGACGAGCGGTACGTCAGGGAATGGCTGGCGGCCATGACGACGGGCAGGATCATCGATCACGACGGTGCGACCGGTGTCTTCTCGCTGCCTGCGGACCACTCTGCCTGGCTCACCCGGGCGGCTGGTCCCGACAACATCGCGGTTGAGGCCCAGTTCGTGGGCCTGCTCGCGCGCGTGGAAGATCAGGTCGTCGACTGCTTCCGGCACGGGGGCGGAGTTCCCTATTCCGCGTTCCCGAACTTCCAGGCCCTGATGGCCGAGGACAGCGGCGCGGTGCACGACGCACGGCTGATCAGCGTGACGTTGCCGCTGGTCCCCGGCCTGACGGCCCGGCTCGAGCAGGGCATCGACGTCGCAGACGTGGGGTGCGGGTCCGGGCACGCGATCAACCTCATGGCCGGGGCGTTCCCGCGCTCCCGGTTCGCCGGGTTCGATGTGTCTGACGCCGGGCTCGCCGCAGCCCGAGCGGAAGCTGCCAGCAAGCGCCTCGCGAACGTGCGGTTCGAGAAGCGCGATGCCGCCCGCCTAGGCGAAACCGCCCAGTTCGACTTCATCACGACCTTCGACGCCGTCCATGACCAGGCCCGTCCCGACCTGGTGCTGGCCGGCATCGCCAACGCGCTGCGTCCCGGCGGTGTCTACCTCTGCGTCGACGTCCGCGCCTCCAGCACGCTGTCGGAGAACTTGAGTCATCCGCTCGGCCCGTTCTTCTACACGATCTCGTGCATGCACTGCATGACGGTCTCCCTGGCCGAAGGCGGGCTCGGGCTGGGCACGATGTGGGGCCGGCAAAAGGCACTCGAGATGCTCAGCGATGCGGGCTTCACCTCGGTTGACGTCTCACACGTCGACGGCGACATCGCCAACGCCTACTTCGTCGCGACCAAGGACTGACCCGGTCCAGTCCGCTGACTTGCTCGCGCGCAGTGCCATCGACCACGGCCGCAAGCCGCCTATCCTTTCCGGCATGCCGGTCGTCGGATTGTTCCGCGAGCTGTGGGACCGCGTAGCCGGGCTACAGCCCGTTCCCCCCGCATGGGTGATAGCGGCGAGCGGCGCCGCCGCGCTACTGATCGTGCTGAACGCCAGCACCTGGCACCTGGCACGTAATTCGATCACGATCGCCCACGAGGGCGGCCACGCGCTGATCTCCGTGCTGAGCGGTCGGCGCCTGCGCGGGATCCGCCTGCACTCGGACACCTCGGGCGTGACCTACTCCCGCGGCAGGCGGACTGGCCCGGCGGTGGTGCTCACCACAGCGGCCGGCTACCTGACTCCCTCGCTGCTCGGGGCCGGGGCGGCCTGGCTGCTGGCCGCGCACCACGTGACCGCGGTGCTGTGGCTGCTGCTCGCGCTGCTGGCCGCGACGCTGCTGGCGATCCGCAACGCTTACGGTGTCCTGGCGGTGCTCGTCACGGCCAGCGCGGTCGCCGC
>JAJYUU010000150.1 GCA_021792405.1 Actinomycetes bacterium | reverse complement strand
CGAAGCCAGCAGCCAGTGGGAAGCCATCTGCGACCACCGTAACAACCAGACAGCAGCCGCCTGAACACGCCCGACCTGCTTCCCGCCCGAAGTTGATCTTGGCCACCTACAGAACTGACGCACACCCGCTATTGGTCGCTACCGAGCCGACTGTCGTACGAAGTCCATACCATTGGGGCAGCGCTCGACGGACCGAAGCCGCCGAGACCTCGAGGGGAGTTTTGGATGGCCAAGGTTCCGGTTTTCATCAGTTTCGACTACGACAACGACAAGGATCTCAAAGAGCTGCTGGTCGGCCAGTCGAAGAACGACGACTCGCCGTTCGAAATAATCGATCACTCCATCAAGGAGGCATCTCAGGACTGGAAGAGCCAGGCGAGAGCACGAATCAGACGGGCCGACCAGGTCATCGTGATGTGCGGTGAGCACACAGACACCGCGACGGGCGTCAACGTCGAGATCCGCATCACCCGCGAAGAACGGAAACCTTACTTCCTCCTTGCGGGCCGAGCGGCTGGTGGGAACAAGAAGCCAACTGCGGCGCTCGACTCTGACAAGATCTACAAGTGGAAGTGGGACAATCTCAAGAAGCTCATCGCCGGCGGGCGCTGACTGACATCGGTGGCTACCATGCCAGAACCTAAGAGCCGTGCTTTCGTTAGTTTCGACTACGACCATGATCTGCGTCTCAAGAACCTTCTCGTCGGACAGTCCCGCCGCGAGGTCTCGCCGTTCTCCATCGAGGATTGGTCGATCAAGGAGGCATCGAAGGCCTGGAGAGCCGACGCTCGAAGGCGCATTCGTCGATCGGACGTCGTGATCGTCATCTGCGGCAGGCACACCCACCGGGCAGTTGGCGTCTCCGCGGAGATCGAGATCGCGAGGGATGAGGAGATCCGCTATTACCTGCTTCGGGGCTATAGCGACGGTGTCGTTCGGCGTCCGCGCGGGACATCAAGGTTGACCGACCGGATGCACCCATGGACCTGGAAGGAGTTGCAGGCAATGACGAGGATCAAGGCATGACGGTGGTGAGCCAGGTTCTGGCGACACGCTGTTCTCGACAATGTCTGCCTGCGCACATCAGGACCTAGCAGATGTCAGACGACGACACGGGCACTGTACTTGAGCTTTATAAGACAGCCGTTGAGATGGCAGACCGGGTGTCTGCCCGGCGGGCGGGTGCTAACAGCTTCTTCTTGACGCTTAACACGGCCCTCGCAGCTGTGGTGGGGATCGTCAGCTCGGCTCGGAAGCCTCCTGACCAAGGCTCGGTACCCACGTTCGATGCTTATGGGCTCATCCTTACCGCGGTTGCCGGAGTCATTCTGGCTCTGACATGGCGGGCGCTTCTTCGCTACTATCGGCGACTGAACGGAGCGAAGTGGGACGTCATAAACAAGCTTGAGGCACGGCTTCCCTCTCAGCCCTTCACCGATGAGTGGGTGATTCTGCATCCCAAGCCAACGTCAGGCGACGGCGAGCTAACGCGCGTGGCGCGCTGGTGGGACCGGAAGGCAAAGCATCGCGAAGCGACCGTTGTCGAGCAGGTTGTCCCGATCGTGTTCCTGCTGATATACGTCGCGCTGGGACTGCGGGTGATTTTCCGATGAGCTACCTCGAAGAGCTTGCGGACGAGATTCGCAGCGCCGTGCCTCGCGACGTCCTGCCCAGTGAGGACACGAAAGACCTCTTCGTCTTGTACGCCGTGCTCCTCCTAGCGAAAGGTGAGAAAGTATCAGGAGAGGACGTGCACAACGCCTGGGTGGCGTGGAAGATCACAAGAGGTGAGCACCGTGATTCGATGGTGCCGTTCGCAGAGCTGCCTCTCGACACGCAGGCGGAAGACGCGCCGTTTGTTGTGGCGATTCGTCAGATTGCGCGCATCACTAATCTTGGATTGCGCTAAATCACACATTGACATTAAGCCTTCGATCGATTTGGCAGGTTCGATTTGGATTGCATGAGGGCCTGGATTGCGGTGAAAGGCCAAAGCGCATACTCAGCCACATTGTGATGGGATCCTGGTGCTAGAAGGTCGTACTGTCGTCTTCATTAGTTGCATGGCTGCCGTCAAGGATCAGCTTGCCGGGCCGATCCGTGACCAGCTCAACGATCTTGGCTATCACGCTGTCATCGTTATGGACGAGCCGCTCCTGCGAGGCTCATTTGATCCGGAGAGCAAGGTCGACGCATACATACAAGCTTCGGACGCCTTTGTGGCATTGTGTACAGCCGACGCTCGTGTCGGGTACGGCACGGCACAGAACATTATCGACGAGATTGGCCGCGCTCGCAGCCATCCTCGCCTCCGCGAGGTCGTGTGCGTGCTGAAGGAAGCGAGCGTTACCCTCCCTAGCAACATCAATCCTGTCTGGGATGCCCTCGAAGGAGACAGGCCTGAGCCTGCGTTCAGGGTCATTCGTCGCCAGCTGGAAGCTTGGGGAGTTGTGCCGACCATGGCGCGCGCCGCGTTCGCAGCGATGGCCGCGCTACCAGCTGGATTCCTCGACGACCTGTTCGAAGGCACACGGCTAGCGCAGCAGGACAAGGCAGAGAGCCGCATCCGGGCGCTATTCGGTAGAACAAGCAAGGAGGGCCAGCGCCGCGTAGCTCGCGGCATCTTTGACCGAGTGATGGCTGCACCTCCCGATAGCGACGACGTTCACGTGACATCGAGCTTTCTGGAAGCCTGCCTTCGCATCGACCCTGCACTAGTCGAGATGCCATGGCTGGAGCAGCTAGTCGAGTCGCCTGTGGTCCAACACCGGATGAGCGCCGCCATGATGCTCTGGGACTTGGCAGAGACCTCTCCCGGCATCGTGCCTCTCGATCTAGTGGCCAAGCTTGCGAAGCCGGCAACGGAGGACTGGTATGTCTTTGCACCAGCCTTGGGAGCGGCGAAACAGCTGTCCCTCACCCGCCGGAGCGCGCTCCAGGTCGTACTTGATCTGGCCCGGAGCTTGAACGCTGATGACCGCGACGCCGCGGTTCGCGCACTTGCCGATCTCGCTCGAGTGGACGCCCCGATCGTTCCGATAAAGCATGTCAGACGGCTCACTCGGGACAGCGATCCGAGTATCGCCGCCGCCGCGAACGAGCTGCTGCCGACGCTTGAGGCCGTCACCGACGAGGAGCGTCGTGCTAGATATGGGAGGTTTGGGCTTTAGGCCAAACTTTGACAGTGGACCGTCAACCGTGGCCCTGAAAGCGTCTCAAAGTCAGGTTAGAGCAGCCGGCGCACGCTCGGCGGCCCGAGTCACGCGGGCTGAGCATCGCGGAGGCCGAAATCGGCGCAGCACTGATGTCGTCTGGAGCCAATGCAGGAGGGCTCGCATCGCGCGCACAGCAAGCCTCGGGACCATGGACCCACGCTCCGGGTCATCGGCCGACATGGCGACGGCAGACGACGGAAGTGTGCATGGGACATGACGCTATGGCTGGCAGGTTTCGGAGCCGCGGCGTGGCTTCGCTTGGACACGCATTGGACAAAGCTACCGGCTCGGGACGGCTTCCGGTGACGCACAGTGGCGGAACGACTGCGGCCACTCATCGCGCTTCTCCGCAGGTCAGAGGCCATTTCGGCAGGTCATCGAGGAGCGCCCCCAGCAGGATTCGAACCTGCGCACACGGCTCCGGAGGCCGTTGCTCTATCCCCTGAGCTATGGGGGCTGGCGCGTACCGGCCAGCAGGCCCGAGCCTGCTAGCCGGACAAGAGTATCAGTAGTAAGGATCGCTGGACACGCACCGGAACGGCGCGCATCACCCGGCCGGAGCCGGTAGCCTCGCGCCGTGACCCAGGGACTTGGCCGCGTGCTGGTTGTCGATGACGACGAGGTCATCCGGCAGCTGATCGCCGTCAATCTCACGCTCGAGGGATTTGACGTGGTAACCGCCGTTGACGGCCGCGATTGCCTGGAAAAAGTCCTGGAGGTCAAGCCGGATGTGGTCACGCTGGACGTGATGATGCCGCGGCTGGACGGCTGGGTGACAGCGACACAGCTGCGCAAGAACCCGGCTACGGCGGGCATCAAGGTCGTCCTGATCACGGCCCGCGCGCAGGAGGACGACCGGGATCGCGGTCGCCGGATCGGCGTCGACGCCTACCTCACCAAGCCGTTCGATCCTGGCGAGATGATCAGGGTCGTCCGCGAGCTGGCCGGCGCACCCAGCGCCTTCGGCTGACCGGGGCAGGCCGTCAACGGGCCGGAATGATCACCGCCGACTTGGATCGGGAGCTTGCCGGTGCCCTGCGTTCGCTGGCCGGCCGGGGCGCGCTGCCCGGCGCGGTCGCGCATGCCGCGCCGAGCGGCACCTGGCGGCCCGATCCGGCCGGTGACCCGTCGGGCTTTGCCACTGCGGCGCCATTTGCCATCGCCGGCTCGGCGGGGCTGAGCCCGGCGCACGTCGCGGCGGCAGTTGCCGGCTCGTTCCGCGAGCTGCCCTGGGTCGAGACGGCCACGCTGTCCGGCCAGGGCTACCTGACAATCAGGGTGACCCGTCAGGCCCTGGCCGTTTCGGCGGCACGGATGGCGGCGGCCGGGCTGGCCTGCGCGAACAGCGCCATCCTGGCGGGCACCGATGCCACTGCCTGGCCGTGGCCGGACCTGGCGGCTGCCCGCGACTGGCAGCACGCCTGGCAGCAGCAGGCGCAAGCCATGACCGGCCAGTTCGCTCGGGCCGCCGGCGCAGCGGTGCTACCTCCTTCCGACCGGGAACGGGCTGGTACCGCGGACCGGCTGGACGCTGCGACGCGGTCGCCGGTGGCCGATGCTGTGGCGTACTTCGGCCCGGACTGGGTTCGCTACCGGCTGGCCAGGACGATGCGGGGTCAGTCGGCCTGGCCAGCCGGCGCGCCGGCGTCCGACGCCGGGATGACATGGCCATCAGGCCGGGTCTCCGATCCGCTGTACCCGGTCGGGCAGGCGTACGAGGCCGCGGTCTCGGCCGTTCGCTGGGCAGCGGATCTCGGGCTGGAACCGGCCACGGCAACCGGCCGACTCGGCCGCCAGCTCAGTTCTCCGGCTGAACGGGACCTTCTGGGGCTGCTGTCCTTCCTCCCGGTCCGGGTTGCTGCAGCGGCACGCCGACGTCGCCCGGCCGAGGTGCCTCGTTACCTGGAGCAGGTCAGCGCTACCTGGCTGGAGTGCCGTATGCGGGCACCGGCACTACCGTTCGGTGGCCGGGCCGCTCCCGCTGACCCCGTCGTGGCGGCCGCACGACTGGTTCTGGCGCAGGCGGTGGCCGCCGTGATCGGGGCCGGGCTGGCGCTGACGGGCATCGCGGCACCTGGCCGGCCTTGAGCGGTCGCGAGCCAGCCCGGACTGTCGGTGCCATGCGGTAAGCCCGTAGCCGAGCGGCAGGCCGGCCGTTCTATGGGGATGTAAAAATGACCAGGTTGAAGTAGGTTCGCAGATGATCACGATGTGTGCCGGTCCGGCCCGCTGGCGCGAGGATTCTGCCGGTTGCCGACGGATGTCTTTGTCCGCACGGTGGCTGGTATCTGCGCCGGATCCGGCGCAGTTACGGGTCCTGTGATTCAACGGCTGCCGAAACGGGTAACGCATGGCATGTAAGCCCCCCAGGACGTACTCAGCTTCAGCCCGTCTCAGACTCCTGCGCCAGCGTGCCACTGGCGCAGACCCGGTGGTCGCGCCAGGATTCTGCCGGGCAGTTCACGGACGGTCGCAGCGCCGCTGTCAGTACGGACACAGCCAAAGGAATGCCGTGGGTCATGTTGGTGTTAAGCTAGGTGCTGCACCAGATGCCCCGCACCGGGGACAGGTGCTCGTTCGCACTCCTCCCGAATGTCTTCCGAGCGCTCGGCGGCGTGCGATCTCGACATTCATCTGCCCATTGCGGGACCTCCCGGTCTGCCCGGCCCGAGCCAGGGACCTGGTCAGCGCGGACGCGTGCGGCATGCGGCCGGAACCGGGACGACCGGGATGGCCTGTTAGTGATGGCGCTGGCGGGCAGCGGTGGCGGATAGCAACACGACAGCGGGCAACGTGCCGCAGGTGCAGCGGTGACCCGCACCCTGGGAAGGACCCCTTGTGAGCGATACCTTGGACCTGTTCTCTACCGAGGACGGGCATTCTGCCGACCTGTCTGGGTCGGCTGGCCAGGCTCTCAGCGTGACGGACTCGGCGGGGACTTCCCACGGCCGGGCCGGCGCGGTACGCTCCTGGCCGGATGCCGTTGACGCGGCCGCAGGCAGCGACAAGCCCAGTGCGGTTTCCCCCGGCGACGCCAGCGGCGAGCCGAGGGCACTGTCGGCGATGCTGCTGCCCCAGCTTCAGCGAGTCGCCCAGTCAATCGGCATCACCGGGACCGCGAGAATGCGCAAGGGGCAGCTCATCGCGGCAATCGAGGAGCGACGGCAGGGCGGGGGTTTCCGGGCAGCCGCAGCTCAGGACGACAAGCCAGCAGCCGGTCAGATCAAGACTTCCGACAACTCAGTCCAGCGGGGAGCGCCTGCGGGAGCCGGCGTTGACCGCACCTTCGAGCAGGATGCCATGGAATCGCAGACATCGACACAGCCAGGGCTGGGCGGCGCGAGCGCAACCGGGATCGGGGAGACGCACGCAGGTGACGCAGGCATCGGGGCTGCGCCGCTGCGCCGCACGGCGGCGAACAGCAGGTCAGCGAGCCGCGCGGGAGCTGGTGGCGTGACGGGCAGCGCAGTGACGGACACCGTCGGCAGCAGTACCGCAGCGAACGGCACGCCCCGCGAGGATGGCCAGTTCGGCGATGGCCAGCGCCCGGACCGGCGGCGGCGGTCGAGCACCCGCCGCGACGACGGTGCCGAGCAGGCGCGCCAGGTAGGCAACGGCCAGGACCGGAGCGACGGGCAGGACCGGGAAGCCGGTCAGGCGAGCCGGGATGCGCAGGCCGGCCGGGATCAGGGCGGGCGCGAGCAGCGTGACGACCGTGGCGGGCGCGATCAGGGCGGGCGCGAGCAGCGTGACGACCGTGGCGGGCGCGATCAGGGCGGGCGCGAGCAGCGTGACGACCGTGGCGGGCGCGATCAGGGCGGCCGGAACGATGACGATCGGGACGGCGGGAGCCGTCGCAGCCGGGATCGCTTCCGCAACCGCAACGCCGGTAGCCGCCGGCGCGAGCGTGGTGCCGGCGGGTCCGAAGCCGAGCCGGTGATCAGCGAGGATGATGTGCTGATCCCGATCGCCGGAATTCTCGACGTTCTCGACAACTATGGCTTCGTCCGGACTACCGGCTACCTGCCTGGCGCGAACGACGTGTACGTGTCACTGTCTCAGGTTCGCCGCTACGGCCTGCGCAAGGGTGACGTCATCGAGGGCGCGATCAGGCAGCCGCGCGAGGGCGAGCGGCGGGAGAAGTTCAACGCGCTGGTTCGCCTGGACAAGATCAACGGGCTCGACCCGGAGCAGGCTAAGACCCGGCCCGAGTTCAACAAGCTGGTGCCGCTCTATCCGCAGGACCGGCTCAGGCTGGAGTCCGACCCTGGCAACATGACGACCCGGATCATCGACTTGATCAGCCCGATCGGCAAGGGCCAGCGCGGCCTGATCGTGTCGCCGCCGAAGGCCGGCAAAACGATGATCCTCCAGGCCATCGCCAACGCGATCACCAAGAACAACCCCGAGTGCCACCTCATGGTTGTCCTCGTCGACGAGCGGCCAGAAGAAGTCACCGACATGCAGCGCACGGTCAAGGGCGAGGTCATCCACTCGACCTTCGACCGGCCGGCCGAGGACCACACGACGGTGTCGGAGCTCGCCATCGAGCGGGCTAAGCGGCTCGTCGAGATGGGCCATGACGTGGTCGTGCTGCTCGACTCGATTACCCGGCTCGGCCGCGCCTACAACCTCGCGGCGCCGGCCAGCGGCCGGATAATGTCCGGTGGTGTCGACTCGACCGCGCTCTACCCGCCGAAGCGGTTCTTCGGCGCCGCGCGCAACATCGAGCACGGCGGCTCCCTGACGATTCTGGCCACGGCGCTGATCGAGACCGGGTCTCGCGCCGACGAGGTGATCTTCGAGGAGTTCAAGGGCACCGGCAACATGGAACTGCGGCTGCGCCGCGATCTCTCCGACAAGCGGATCTTCCCGGCGGTGGACGTCGACGCGTCCGGTACCCGCAAGGAAGAGCTGCTGATGTCGCCGGAGGAACTCAGGATCGTGTGGCAGCTTCGCCGGGTGCTGCACGCGCTCGAGGCGCAGCAGGCGCTTGAGGTGCTGATGGACCGCATGAAGGGCACCAAGAGCAACGCTGAGTTCCTGCTGCACGTGCAGAAGACCACGACGGCATCCGCATAGCGCAGCAGCCTTGCCGGCCTGCCAGACCCCGCGCGGGAATGCACGGATGCCCGGGTACGTTACTGGGTCTGGCACACTGGCAGGCCAGCCGACGCTGGCAGCCGTTTCAGATGCGGTTCCGGTTCACGCCGTAATGCGGGACGCTAGCGAATCAGCTAGTGTCGCAGGCGACCCGGCGACCGCGGGAACCAGGAGTAGCGATGAAGGCGGGAATCCACCCCGAGTACGTGACCACGACGGTGATCTGCAGCTGTGGTAACACGTTCCAGACGCGCAGCACCGCGAAGGATGGCGTGATCCACGCCGACGTGTGCTCGAGCTGCCATCCGTTCTACACGGGCAAGCAGAAGATCCTCGACACTGGCGGCCGGGTCGCCCGGTTCGAGCGGCGGTTCGGCAAGAAGGCAGCCGCGGGCAAGTAGCTCAGCCGACGACGTTCCCTTCGCGCTGGCCGGGAAGGGAACGTTCGGCGTGTCCGGCTGTCATCAGTACGCATGAGGGAGGTAAGCAGTGTTTGAGCGGCTTGCCGATCTCGCGGCCGAGCACGAGCAGCTTGAGCGCGACCTGGCCGATCCGGCCCTGCACGCTGACGCGGACCGGGCGCGGACGCTGAGCCGCAGGTACGGCGAGCTCACGCCGATCGTTTCGGCCTATACAGAGTGGCAGCAGACGTCGGCAGACGAGGCTACGGCGCGCGAGCTCGCGCCCGAAGATGCCTCGTTCGCTGCCGAGGCGCAGCAGCTTGCGGCCCGGCGCGAGCGGCTCGAGCAGCGGATAGCGGAACTGCTTGTTCCTCGTGACCCCAACGACGAGAAGGATGTCATTCTCGAGGTCAAGGCGGGCGAGGGCGGCGAGGAGTCGGCGCTGTTCGCCGGCGACCTGCTCCGGATGTACCTGCGGTTCGCCGAGCGGCGCGGCTGGAAGGCAGAGCTGCTCGACTCGACCATGACCGGGCTTGGCGGCTACAAGGACGTCACGGTCGCGGTCAAGGCGCGCGGCGACGCGGGTGCCTGGTCGCAGCTGAAGTACGAAGGCGGCGTTCACCGGGTACAGCGCGTCCCGGCGACCGAGTCGCAGGGGCGGATCCACACCTCGGCGGCGGGAGTGCTGGTGATGCCGGAGGCAGACCCCGTCGAGGTCACGATCGACCCCGCCGACCTGAAAATCGACGTGTTCCGCTCGTCGGGCCCTGGTGGCCAGAGCGTGAACACTACCGACTCGGCGGTCCGGATCACCCATCTGCCGACCGGTGTCGTCGTCTCCTGCCAGAACGAGAAGAGCCAGCTCCAGAACAAGGAGCAGGCCATGCGGGTGCTCCGGGCCAGGCTGCTGGCAGTCGCCCAGGAGGAGGCAGCCGCGCATGCCTCGGCCGAGCGGCGCAGCCAGGTGGCAACCGTCGACCGCTCGCAGCGGGTGCGGACCTACAACTTCCCGGAGAACCGGATCTCCGATCACCGCGTCGGGTTCAAGGCCTACAACCTGGACCAGGTCATCGACGGTGATCTTGATGCGGTGATCGCCGCGCTGGTCGAGGCTGACCGGGCGGAGAAGATCGCGCGGTCAGGCTCGGGCTAGCGTGGCCGCAAACACCGAGTGTGATCCAAGGTGAACCTGCTGCTTGATGAGATCGCCATCGCGACCGCCCGGCTGGCTCAGGCCGGAGTCGAGTCGCCCAGGACTGACGCCGAGTTGATCGCCGCGCGACTGCACGGAGTGTCACGAAGCGAGCTCCACCTTGTTCCCGATGCGAACTTCGACGCCCGGTTCTGGGATGACGTCGCTCGCCGGGAGGCCAGGGAACCACTGCAGCACATCACCGGCGTGGCGTACTTCCGGTACCTGGAGCTGGCCGTCGGGCCTGGCGTGTTCGTGCCGAGGCAGGAGACCGAGGTGATGACCGGGTGGGCAATCGACCGGCTAGCGGCCATGGATGTCGCCGAGCCGTTGGTGGCCGACCTCGGCACCGGATCCGGGGCGATCGCGCTGTCGATCGCGCAGGAGGTACCTCGGGCGATCGTGCACGCAGTCGAGGCCGACCCGCTGGCCCGTACCTGGACGCAGCGGAACATCGCCAGCGTTGCCGCGGCTTCGCCGCACACCGCGGGCCGGGTCATACTGCACGCCGGCGACTTCGCGTCGGCACTTGAGGAGCTTGACGGCCAGTTCGACCTCGTCGTGAGCAACCCGCCCTACATTCCGGACGGAGCCTGGGTACCGCCGGAGGTGGGGGAGTACGACCCCGCCACCGCCCTGTGGGGCGGTGGCGACGGGCTGGACGCTGTCCGGGTGGTCGAGGCGACGGCGGGCCGGCTGCTCCGGCCGGGCGGGCTGCTGGCGATCGAGCATGGCGCCCAGCAGGGTGCGGCCGTGTACTGGATTTTCGCCGGGGACAGCGGCTGGCGCGACACCCGCAACAACACCGATCTGGCGGGCCGTGACCGGTTCGTCACAACTGTGCGGGCCCAGGATGCACCCGGCATGGCAGGATGATCAGCTATGAGCGCGTGGTTTGACTGCACCGACGACGTGCAGCGCCGGGAGGGGCTCGCCGCCGCGGTGACCGCCGTCCTGAGCGGAGAGCTGGTGGTCCTGCCGACGGACACGGTGTACGGGGTCGGCGCCGATGCCTTCAGCCCGGCAGCGGTGGCGCGGCTGCTCGCAGCGAAGGGCCGTGGCCGGGACATGCCGCCACCGGTGCTCGTCGGCACGGTACGGGCTGCCGCTGCCCTGGTCGAGGACCTGGGCCCGGACGGCCAGCGGCTGATCGACGAGTTCTGGCCGGGCGGCCTGACCATCGTCTGCCGCGCGGCCCGCACGCTGGCCTGGGATCTCGGCGACACCAAAGGGACCGTCGCGATCCGGATGCCGCAGGATGCCACCGCACTCGAGCTGCTGCGCGAGACCGGGCCGATGGCGGTCAGCAGCGCGAACCTGTCCGGATCCGCTTCGGCGATGACCGCGGAGGAAGCCAGGGATCAGCTCGGCGAGTCGGTCTCGGTCTATCTAGACGGCGGGAAGGTAGCCGGCGGCGTCGCGTCCACGATCGTCGACCTGACCGGCTCGCAGCCCCGCCTGCTGCGCCGCGGCGCCATCTCCGTGGGCAGGCTGCGTGAGATCGTGGCCGTGACGGCAGGGGCCGACGCGGGCCAGCTGTGAGCCGCCCGCCGGCCACCGCCCGCAGCGCGCCGCCCGGGTGGCAGGCATTCCGCAAAGGCAGCGGACCGGGTGCTCTACAGTTGCCATGATGGTTGGCAAACGTGCTCAGGCGTGGTGAGGCCAGGTGAGGGACTATGTCCTGACGCTCCTGGTCGCGGCCGCCGTCACGTACCTGCTGACACCACTGGTACGCCGGGTGGCCCGGTGGACCAGGGCCATGAAGCAGCCAAGAGATCGCGACGTGCACGTCGTCCCGGTCCCGACCCTCGGCGGGCTTGCCATGTACGGGGGGCTCGCGGCTAGCCTGCTGGTGGCCGACCATATTCCGCTGTTGCGCGCCGGACTGGCCAACACGGGAATGATCGCCGGCCTTCTGCTCGCGGGCGGATTGCTGGTGGTGATCGGGTTCATCGACGACCGGTGGGGCCTGGACGCGCTGCCGAAGGCGGCCGGCCAGGTTGCGGCCGGGGGCATCCTGGTGGCAACCGGGACGTCGCTGAGCTGGCTGCCGCTGCCCGGCGGCAGCACCTACGTGCCGACTGCCGACCAGGCGACACTGCTGACGATCCTCATCGTCGTCGCCACGATCAACGCGGTGAACTTCATCGACGGCCTGGACGGCCTGGCAGCCGGGATCGTGTGCATCGCGGCGGTGTCGTTCTTCCTCTATTACTACACGCTGACTAAGGTCATCGATATCTCGTCGCTAGCGGCGCCGGCGCTGGTGTCGGCCATCCTGATCGGGATGTGCCTCGGCTTCCTGCCGCACAACTTCTCCCCGGCCACCATCTTCATGGGTGACACCGGGGCAATGCTGCTCGGGCTGCTGCTGGCGTATGCGCCGATCTCCAGCATCACCTCGCTCCCGCCGGCGAACCTGACCAGCCAGATCAACCGGTATCCGGTCATCTTGCCGCTGCTGCTGCCGGCCGCGCTGCTGGTGATCCCGTACGGCGACATGCTGCTGGCCGTGGTCAGGCGGACCAGGGCGGGCCGCTCGCCATTCGCCCCGGACCGCAAGCACTTGCATCATCGGCTGCTGGACATCGGCCATTCCCAGCGGGCCAGCGTGCTGATCATGTACCTGTGGGCAGCCGCGTTCTCGGGCAGCGTGGTCTGGCTATCCATCCAGAAGACCGTGCAGAAGGGGGATTCCAACCACCACGGCGCGCCGATCTTCGTCTTCGTGATCATCACTGTGGCCGCGGTCGGCGTGCTCCTGCTGCTGTCGATGCCGCGACTGCGGTGGTGGCAGCGAGCCCGGCCCGCCGGGATCGCCGGAGCCGACGCGGCGAGCGCCGGAGCCGCCGAGCCGTCGCCGGACTTCGGCCTCCCGGCCGACCCCCGGCTGGTCGGAGTGACGGCAGCGACGCCACCGCCGGGATCCGCGCTGGCGGATGACCTACCCGCCGGGTCGGCGAGGCGGCAGGCCGGAAACGGCGCAGAACTCTCCCGGTCGCTGGAGTTCTGGCAGCAAGCAGCGGCCGAACATGCGGATGACGCCGGCGTTACGCCAGCGCGCGGCAGGCGGACGCCGGACATCTCGCCGCCTGGCCCGACTCCGCCTGGCCCGACGCCGCTGGGCCCGACGCCGCTGGGCCCGACGCGGCCGGGCGCCGGGCTGCCGGGCACCGGGCTGCCATCCGCGGCGCGCTCCGTGATCGGCACGCCGCCCCCGGCGGTCGCCGGCCAGCCAGCGGAGCGGCAG
>JAJYUU010000311.1 GCA_021792405.1 Actinomycetes bacterium | reverse complement strand
GCCCGATGCGAGTCCTCGTTACCTACGGATCCAGTCGCGGCGGCACCGAGGGACTGGCCGGGGCGGTGGCGGACGGATTGCGCGAGTGCGGCCTCGAGGTAGACGTGCTCCCGCCGAAGCGGGTCCGCGACATATCCGGCTACGACGCCGTCGTGGTCGGCGGCGCGCTGTACCTCTTCCGGTGGCACCGGGCTGCCCGCTGGTTCGTGCGCAGGCATGCGGCGGCTCTCAGGCAGCGGCCGACGTACTTCTTCTCCAGCGGCCCGCTCGATGACTCGGCCGCGAGCACCGACATTCCGCCGGCCGCTGGAGTCAGGTCGCTGATGGAGCAGACCGGCGCTCGCAGCCATGTGACCTTCGGCGGCCGGCTGTTGCCGGATGCCAGGGGCATCCCGGCGAGCGCAATGGCGAAGAACCTGTCGGGCGACTGGCGGGATCCTGCCCGGGCGCGGAACTGGGCGCGGCAAATAGCACGCGAGCTAACCGGAGAGCCGGCCGCGACCGCGCCAGCCAGCCGCGACGAAGCCAGATCCTGAGTCCCGCGGTGCGCTAGCCACGGGCACGCCGCCCGCGGCGTGCTGGTGCAGGTCTGGTGGCGGGCCGGCCGGCGATCAGTCTCAAGGTTTCCCAACCTGCCGTACCACACTGCCGGGCTGACCTAGCGGGTGTCCTAGCATTCGGTAGTACCGGCAATTGCTGCCGGAAGGTCACCTCAGGACGCGGGGGCACGGGATGACCGCATGAACAGCGCGGAACGACGCGCTCGGATGCTATTTCACGCGGGGAACAGGGCAGTCGCGCTGGCAACGTCGGCCGGCCTGCTTGCGTTGCTCGGGCTCGGCGTCGGCTCGGTGCCGGCCCTGGGCCCGGCACTCGTGCCTGGCCACGGCACCTGGCGGTCAGCCGCCCCCGCCGCACGACCGACGTCACACAGGGCGATCAGCCGGGCGCGGCGGCCGTGACAGCGGAATTCAGGCGGCTAGGCAAGCGCGGCTCGTATGGTCTCGGTGAGCTGCGTGCCCGCGGCATTGCCGACCAGCGGCCCGCTCCGTTCCAGCCGCGGTTCGCCCGGCGCTACCACCGGTGGCCGGTCACAGTATGGCTCCTTGCCCTGGTCGCAGGGGTGCTGCTGCTCGCGGCGACTGCCGCCGCCGGCTGGTGGTTCACGCCGTTCGTGGTCGGCCTGCTGGCGGGGCTGGCCAACCACGTTGGCCGCTGGCCGACTGCGGTGGCGCTGCCCGCCGTCGCGGTGACCGCCGCGGGCGGCTGGGCGGCGCCACTGTGCTGGGCGATTCTGCATGGCCAGCGGTACGGCGCGGCCGCGCCGGCCGCCGCTGCGCTGCTCGGGCTTCCCCGTTACGCCGCCGCCGGAATCGCGCTGACAGTGCTGGTCTCAGTGGTACAGGCCGCGGCCGGGTACTGGCTTGGCCGGGCCCTGACCCCCCTGCCGGTCGACGAGTGAGCTGTCGTGATCGGGGGCTGGCAGCGGTGGCGCTTCCCCGCGTTTCAGGCCCCGGCCAGTTCGGCGGCGATGGCCGATCGCCGCACCGCCATCACGCCGATGGCGTCGGTGCTGTCGACGAACTGGACGATGGCCCCGATCAGCGGAAGCGAGCGCACGCGGTCCCCGGCGATCTGCTCTCGCAGCGCGCGCACAAACCGATCGGCCGCGATCCGAGCACCTCAGATCCCCAGCCGATCAGCGCCGCCGAGTAGGCCAGGCCGGGACACTCCGTCTCGAGAAGTGGCCCTACCACCTCGGTATAAAACAGTCGCGCCAGATCGACTCCGGGCAAAAATGGCGGCGGCACGCGGCGATCCCTCCTACCCGGCCGAGCCGGGGCAACCCAGACGTGGCGCGCCTGGCTGGCCACGTGGCGCCGGATGGCCGCGCGCAGGCGTGCGGTCGGCTGGGCTCGCCGGCCGCGTAGCGGCTCCCGGCCGATAGAGCCTAGCGCTGCCTTGCCGCGAGGGCGCGGCCGATGGGGTGATCGCACCTTTCCGGCCAGCCCTACGGCCCGGACTCACGGTTCGCGCCTGAGCTGGTCGGCTTGCCGCCGGAGCCTGCATAGGGGTGACCGCGCAGTCAGGGCAGCATCGGCGCGCCCCGGTGAATCCGCGCCTGCTGAGGACCGTGGCAACCTGCGCCGCGACCTGGCACGGGGTGAGGGTGAGATCGAGGTAGCCGTAGCGGAGCGTGTAGATGCCGTCCGCGGCTGCAGCGTTGTCGCGTTCAATGTCGGCCCACCTGTTCTCGCTTGGGTGGGCAAGCCTGCCGTCGAGTTCTACGGCGGTCAGGTAAGCCCCGTAGAACACATCGCGATATTCGTTGTGACCGCTGCGGCGATAGCTGCGCTGACGGTCGCCAGCGGGCAGCCCGTGTCTTCGCTCAACGTCCAGGTGGTACCGCCGCTCAAGGATCGAGTGCAGCCCGGCGGCGTCCAGCGTCAGTAGCTCGCTGAGCTCAGATCGCCAGCGCATCCTTGATCGCAGTTCGAGCGCGCGCGAGCTTGAGCTGCGTAGTCTTCCGGCGCTGTAAGCCGCGAAATACCCAGGCGCATGCGTCGTCGGC
>JAJYUU010000310.1 GCA_021792405.1 Actinomycetes bacterium | reverse complement strand
TGTCGGCGGCACGTGAAAACTGACCCTGTGTCGGAACCTGAAAACTGACCCTCTTCGTTCGAGCCTGGCTCCAGCCGAGTCAGGGGGAGGAAGAGGGGTGCTGGACGTGGAGAACTGGGCTGAGATCCGCCGGTTGCATCGGGCGGAGGGCCTGCCGATCAGGGAGATCGCCCAGGTGATGGGTGTGTCGAGGAATACGGTGCGGGCCGCGGTTGCCAGCGACGGCCCGCCGAGGTATCAGCGGCCGCGGGCGGGCTCGATCGTGGATGCGGCCGAGCCGCGGATCCGGGAGCTGCTGAAGGCGTATCCGGGCATGCCGGCGACGGTGATCGCGGAGCGGATCGGGTGGGAGCGGTCGATCCGGGTGCTGTCGGGCCGGGTGGCTGAGCTGCGCCCGGCGTACCTGCCGCCGGATCCGGCCAGCCGGACGGCGTATGCGGCGGGCGAGGTCGCGCAGTGTGATTTCTGGTTCCCGCCGGTCGAGCTGCCGGTCGGGTTCGGGCAGTCCCGGACGGCGAAGCAGCTGCCGGTGCTGACGATGGTGACGGGGTACTCGCGGTGGGCGTCGGGGCTGCTGGTTCCGTCCCGCGCCGCGGAGGACCTGTTCGCCGGCTGGTGGCAGCTGGTCTCGGCGCTTCAGGCGGTGCCGCGGGTCCTGGTGTGGGACGGCGAGGGCGCGATTGGCCGGTGGCGGGCCGGGCGGCCGGAGCTGACTGGTGACTGCCAGGCGTTCCGCGGCACGCTGGGCGCGAAGGTGGTCGTGTGCAAGCCCGCCGACCCAGAAGCCAAGGGCCTGGTCGAAAGGTTCCATGACTATCTGGAGCGCTCGTTCCTGCCCGGCCGGGCGTTCGCCGGCCCGGCGGACTTCAACGCCCAGCTGCAGCGGTGGCTGGCGGTGGTGAACACCCGGGTCCGGCGGGCGCTGGGCTGCTCGCCGGCGGACCGGATCACCGCCGACCGGCAGGCGATGCTGGCGCTGCCGCCGGTGCCGCCGGCTACCGGGTGGCGGTCATCGGCCCGGCTGGCCCGCGACCACTACGTGCGGCTGGACTCCAACGACTACTCCGTGCACCCGGCGGTGATCGGCCGCCGCGTCCAGGTCACCGCTGACCTGGACCGGGTCAAGGTGACCTGCGAGGGCCGGGTCGTGGCTGACCACGAGCGGATCTGGGCCTGGCATCAGACCATCACTGACCCCGCCCACCTGGCCGCGGCCAGGGCACTGCGCCGGGAGCGGATGACGGTCATCCGGCCACCGCGGGAAGCCGAGGTGCAGATCCGGTCCCTGGCCGATTACGACGCCGCGCTGGGGCTGGACAGCAGCGACGGGACGGTGGCGTGATGACCGCCGCCAAGGCCCCGGCCCGCGACACCGCCGCCGAGGTTGCGTTCTTGACCCGGGCGCTGAAAGCCCCGACGCTGCGCGAGGCCGTTGCCCGGCTGGCCGAGCGGGCCCGCTCCGAATCGTGGACGCACGAGGAGTTCCTCATCGCCTGCCTGCAGCGCGAAGTCTCCGCCCGGGAGTCCCACGGCGGGGAAGGCCGGATCCGGGCCGCCCGCTTCCCGGCCCGCAAGTCCCTGGAGGACTTCGACTACGGCCACGCCCGCGGTCTTAAACGGGAGGTCATCGCGCACCTGGGCACGCTGGACTTCGTCACCGCGAAAGACAACGTGATCTTCCTCGGGCCGCCGGGCACCGGCAAAACGCATCTGGCCACCGGCATCGCCATCCGGGCCTGCCAGGCCGGCCACCGGGTCGCGTTCGCCACCGCAGCCGAATGGGTCGCCCGGCTCGCCGCCGCACACCACGCCGGAACCCTGCAGGCCGAGCTCACCCGGCTGGGCCGCTACCCCGTCCTGGTCGTCGACGAAGTCGGCTACATCCCGTTCGAAGCCGAGGCCGCCAACCTGTTCTTCCAGCTGGTCTCGGCCCGGTATGAGCGGGCCAGCCTGATCGTGACCAGCAACAAGCCGTTCGGCCGCTGGGGAGAGGTGTTCGGCGACGAGGTCGTCGCCGCGGCGATGATCGACCGGCTCGTCCATCACGCGGAGGTGATCTCCCTCAAAGGCGATTCCTACCGGCTCAAAGACCGCGACCTGGGCCGCGCCCCCGCACCAGCCGAACAGGAATGAGCCCCCGTGACGATCGCCAGCCCCGCCAGCAGCCGGCCCGCCACCACCCCGTCGCGTAACGATGACCGTAACGATCCCGCGGCCCGGTGCCCGGTCTGCGGCCAGCCGTTCACCCCATCCGGGCGGCGCCGCTGGTGCTCCGATGCCTGCCGCCAGGCCGCCTGGCGGCGCCGTCATCGCGCGCCCGGTCCAGCCGCCGCGCTGCCCAGCCTGCCAGCGTCCAAGGACGCAACCATCTACCAATGCCCCGACTGCGACGAGCGCTACATCGGCCAGCAGTACTGCCACGACTGCGCAACGTTCTGCCGCCGCATCGGGCCCGGCGGGACGTGTCCGCACTGCGACGAGCCCGTCTCAGTAAATGACCTCATAACGGTCACCTAGCAAGTCAGGAGGGTCAGTTTTCAGATGCCGGAGGTGGGTCAATTTTCGGATGCCGTTGACA
>JAJYUU010000309.1 GCA_021792405.1 Actinomycetes bacterium | reverse complement strand
GTGCCGACCAGCAACCCTCCAGCAGTGCAGCTGTACTCCGTCCGTGAGCAGCTGCCGGGCGACCGCAAGGGCGTTCTGCGCCGGATCGCGGCGGCCGGTTACGGCGCCGTCGAAGCAGTCAGCGTGCTGTCCGACCCCGACGGAATGCGCGCCGACCTGGACGCGGCCGGGCTCACGGTGTGCAGCGTGCACGCGATCCCGTCGGGTGAGCAGGCCGACGGCCTGCTGGCCGCCGCGAAGACGCTCGGCGCCGGCACTGTCATCGTGCCGCACCTGCCGCCAGCCAGGTTCGCCACGGCGGAGTCCATCGCCGGCGTGGCCACCGAACTGAACCAGATGGCGGCCCGCGCCGCCGACGCCGGCCTGCGTTTCGGCTATCACAACCACGACTTCGAGCTCTCGTCGATCGTGGCCGGGCGGCCGGCGCTGGAGGTGCTGGCCAGCTCGCTGGACGACGGCGTGCTGCTCGAGATTGACACCTACTGGGCGGCCGTCGGCGGCCAGGACGTGCCCGCACTGCTGCGCCGGCTGGGCGACCGCGTCCGCTTCCTGCACGTCAAGGACGGTCCGATCACCAGGGAAGATCCGATGACCGCGGTCGGCGCGGGCCGCATGCCGATCGCCGAGATCCTGGCCGCGGCGCCGTCCGCGGAGTGGCACATCGTCGAGCTCGACAGGTGCACGACCGACATGCTGACCGCTGTCGAGCAGAGCCTGCAGTGGCTGGCCAGCCACGGCCTGGCAACCCCGGCCCACCGCAGCGCGGCGCGATGAGCGCGGCCCGTCCCGTCGGCGTCGCGGTCGTGGGCTGCGGCACCATCAGCACCGCCTACTTGCGCAACCTGGCATGCTTCCCTGACCTGCGCCTGCTGTTCTGCGCAGACCTCGACATCGAGCGGGCGAAGGCCCAGGCGGCGGCCTTCAACGTGCCGGGCGCGGGCAGCACGGCCGAGGCGCTAGCGGAGCCGGACGTCGAGATCGTCGTCAACCTCACCGTGCCGGCCGCGCACGCCGCCGTCAGCAGCGCGGCCATCGCCGCGGGCAAGAACGTCTGGGTGGAGAAGCCGCTGACGCTCGACTCGGCGTCGGCGCGCGCGCTGATGGCGGCTGCGGCGCAGGCCGGCCTGCGGATCGGCTGCGCGCCGGACACGGTGCTCGGGGCCGGACTGCAGACCGCCCGGCGGCTCATCGAGTCCGGCGTCATCGGGCCGCCGCAGACCGGACTCGCGCTGATGCAGGGTCCGGGACCCGAGAGCTGGCACCCAGACCCGGAGTTCCTCTTCCGGCGCGGCGGCGGGCCGTTGTTCGACATCGGGCCCTACTACCTGACTGCGCTGGCCACGGTATTCGGTCCGGCGACGCGCGTGGCCGCGGTGGGCCGGCGCGGCAAGCAGACCCGCGTGATCGGCAGCGGGCCGCGCGCGGGCACCGAATTCGCGGTCGAGGTACCCACCCACGTGTCGGCGCTGATCGAGTACGAAGGCGGCCAGGCCGCGACGATCGTGCTGAGCTTCGACTCGCCACTGTCCCGGCACGGTTTCGTGGAGATCTCCGGCAGCACCGCGACGCTGGCGATGCCCGACCCGAACCGTTTCGACGGCGAGACCAGGCTGCACGATCTCGGTGGCAAAGACTGGACGGCCGGGCCGGCGCGCGGGCCCGCCGACGGCCGCGGGCTCGGCGTCCTTGACCTGGCTCGCGGCCTGCGCAGCGGCGCACCGCACCGGGCGAGCGGCGAAATAGCGCTACACGTGCTAGAAATCATGGAGGCCATCGACTCCGCGGCCGCGACCGGCGCGTTCGAGCCGGTGCGCAGCAGCTTTACCAAACCCGCAGTGCTGCCGGAGGACTGGGATCCGCATGCCAGCACGCTTGCCTGACCCGCAGCAGGACCTTGGATGACCCACGCCGGAGGACGGCCGTCGCTTGGTGTCGGCATGGTCGGATACGCGTTCATGGGCGCCGCGCACGCGCACGCCTGGCGAACGGCGCCGCGCATGTTCGACCTGCCGCTCACCCCGGTCATGGCGGCACTGTGCGGCCGGGATGCCGACGCCGTCCGGGCCGCCGCGGAGCGGCAGGGCTGGGCCCGCGCCGAGACCGACTGGCGGACGCTGATCGCTCGCGATGACGTTCAGCTCGTCGACGTATGCACGCCGGGTGACCTGCACGCCGAGATCGCTATTGCCGCGCTGGCCGCCGGAAAGCACGTGCTGTGCGAGAAGCCACTGGCCAACACGCCGGCCGAGGCCGAGGCGATGACGGCAGCGGCACAGCGAGCCGCCGCGAACGGCATCCGCTCGATGGTGGGATTCAACTACCGGCGGGTCCCGGCCCTCGCCATGGCCCGCAGGCTGGTAGCCGACGGACGGCTCGGCGAGATCCGCCATGTCCGCGCGGCCTACTTGCAAGACTGGCTCACTGATTCCGCGTTCCCGCTGACCTGGCGGTTGCAGCGCGACCGGGCCGGCTCGGGCGCGCTCGGTGACCTCGGCGCGCACCTCATCGATCTCGCGCAGTACCTCACCGGTGAGCTGATTGCCGCCGTTTCGGGCAGCACGACGACGTTCGTCGGACAGCGCCCGGT
>JAJYUU010000149.1 GCA_021792405.1 Actinomycetes bacterium | reverse complement strand
CAGCGCACCGAGGCGCCAGCAGCACGGCGTCGAAGCCGAGGGCGGCCACGCACCGGAAGATCGCGCCGACGTTGGCGTGATCCACGATGTCCTCCAGCACGACGATCCGGCGGGCGGACGCCACCAGGTCAGCCACCGGCGGCAGCGGCACGCGCTGCATCGAGGCCAGCGCGCCGCGGTGCACGTGGTAACCGGTAAGCCGCTCGGCGACCTCGGGCGGCAGCACGTACACCGGGGCCTCGCAGCCGGCCGCGACAGCTGCAAGGCTGGCCTGCTTGCCCGCGGCAACCAGGATCGAGCGGACCGGGTAACCGGCCGCGACAGCCCTGGCGATGACCTTCTCGCCCTCGGCGATGAACAACCCGTGCTCGGCCTCCAGGCTGCGGCGCAAGCGCACGTCGGTGAGGCTGATGTAGTCGGCCAGCCGCGGGTCACTGGCGTCGGTGATCAGGAGCTGGCCGAGGGCCTGGTCGGCTGCCATGTGAGCCATTGTGGTCCGCGTGCCGGGCACGCGGCAGCGGGCAGCCGGCGGCGGGCAGGCGCCAAAGCCGGGAAAGTAAGCCGATCTGTTGTGCCAGGCCCGATATAGTCGGGCCTGGCCGGATGGAATGCGGACGCACCGAAGGACGCAGACGTGGCACAACGGGCGTCGGGCTCGGGCCGCCGGGAGCGGTCCCGCCGCGTCGGCGTGGCGAAACTAGTGGCGATCGCCGTCGCGGTTTCGGCCATCTGCATGATCACCCTCACCGCCAGGGCGGTGATCTCGCGCGCCTCCTGCTCCGACTCTCCGGTGCTGGCCAACATCGCGGTCAGCTACGACATCGCCCCGGCTGTCAAAACGGTCGCCCGCGCATTCAACAACCAGCACGTCACAGCCGCCGGGCACTGCGTGCAGGTGCAGATCACCGAGGGCGATTCGGCGGCCGTGGCGAGCCAGATCGACGGCCAGGCCACGCTTCGCGGGCTGCTGGCCATCGACGCCTGGATACCGGACTCAAGCCTGTGGGTAGACGTGGCCCGCAGCTACCCGCTGGGTGCCGAGAACGTGCAGCCCACCGGCAAGAGCGTGGCCAGGTCTCCGTTGATGCTCGTCACCACCGCCGCGGTGGCTGCCAGGACAGGTATCTTCGGGACTCCGCCCGGCTGGACCCTGCTACTGCCGCCGGCTTATGGCGGACCGCCCGCCAGCCTCCGGCTTTCGGTTGACCTGCCGGACCCGACAGACAGCGCCGCCGGCCTGGCCGCCCTGATCGAGGTGAGCCGCCGGCTCGGGAATAGCGCCACGGCCAGGACAGCGTTGACCCAGTTCGTCTTCGACGTCGAGGCGACCGAGAACTTCGACTCGGTCGCTGCGCTGCAGCAGTTCGTCGCGAGCACGCAAGCGCCGTTCTTCCGGCAGGCAGTGACGGTGGCCAGCGAGCAAGCCGTGCTCGCCTACGACAAGGCGAATCCGCGCGCGCCGTTGGCGGCGCGTTACCCGGCCGGCCCGAGCAGCCCGCTCGGCAGCCCGGAGCTCGACTACCCGTACGTGCTGACCACCTCGAAGTCCGGGCCGCTGCAGGCCGCCACTGAGTTCGGCAACTACCTGCAATCCAGCTATGCGAAGTCGGCCGTCCGCTACTACGGATTCCGGTCCGCCGACGGAGTGCCGGACGTGATGCCAGCCTTCGCCGGGCTGAGTTCCCAGCCGCTGCAGCTGGCCAGCCCAGCCACCGCCAGCGAGGCAGCGTCGAACCTGCAGGCCTGGCAGAAGCTAGGGCTCGGCTCACGAGACCTGACCCTCATCGATGTGTCGCCTTCGATGAACCAGCCCGATGGCAACGGCACCCAGACACTGGAACAGGAACTCAGCCAGACGGCGGCCCGCGGCCTGGCGCTGTTCCCTGACTCCACCCGCATGGGCCTGTGGGAGCTGGGCGCCAGCCGGTCGGTCGGCGCGCCCTACGACCAGATGGTGTCGATCGGGCCGCTGCCGGCCGACTATGGCGTGATCACTCGCCGGACCCAACTCCAAGAGCTCATCGGAACGCTCACCACCGGCCACGGCACGCTGGCGCTGCACGCCGCGATCCTGGCCGCCTACCAGGAGATGACCCGAACCTACGCGCCGAACTACGCCAACGCCGTGCTCGTGCTCACCGCGGGCGTCGACGGCACGCACCATGACCTGCCCCTGTCCTCGCTGCTCGGCAAGCTCCGGGCGCTGTACAACCCGAGCAAAAAGGTCGAGATCGTCATCCTGATGTTCGGCCGACGGGGTGACTTCGCCGCGCTGCAGCAGATCGCTAACGCGACCGGCGGCGCGGCCTACCAGATCACCAACCCGGCCTCGGTCGGCAAGATCTTCATCGAGGCGGTCTCACAGCGAATGTGTGATCAGGGCTGCGCGGCACCCTAGCGCGCTGCGGCCGGCCTGCGAGTCACGGCCCGCTGCGCGTTCCCGCCCCGAACTTGCCGGAAATCAGCCGCGGATTCATGTGAACCCGTTGCGGGCACCGTGCGTCATCTATGCATGAGGCCCGGCGAGAGCGGGGCGCCGGGCCTCACTGCAAGGACTCCAGGTCCCGTACGGGGCCCGGAGTCCTTGCACGTCAGCGGGCGTCGGCCGGCGAACCGCGTCAGGTGACCGCGTCCAGCATCTGATGCGCCCGCGCAATCAGGACCGGCACTGCCGGGCCTTCCCGCTCGAAGCCCTCGCCGACGGTCTGCTGCAGCAGGTAGCGGGCATGGATGCCCTCCAGGACCACGGCGAGCTTGAAGTAGCCGAAGGCAATGTAATAGCCGATGCCGCTGACGTCCCGGCCGGTCAGGTCCGCGTACCTGGCCGCGAACTGGCCGCGGGTATAAAAGCCTGGCAGGCTGGTGACGGTGGCGCCGACATTCAGGTCCGGGAACGCCTCTCCTGCGTCGGCCCAGTACGACAGGGTCAGGCCCAGGTCGGCCAGCGGGTCGCCGAGAGTGGACATCTCCCAGTCGACGACCGCCGCGATCCGGGCCGGCGTGGTGAGCTGCACTAGCGTGTTGTCCAGCCGGAAATCTCCGTGCACCAGGGTGCCTTCGGCCTTCGCCGGATCGGGCAGCGCGGCGGTAAGGCGGGCGACCAGGTCGTCGTATCCCGGCATCTGCCGGGAGTTCGACAGTTCCCACTGACGCTGCCAGCGGGATAGCTGACGGGCCAGGTAGCCCTCGGGACGCCCGAAGGTCTCCAGGCCAGCCGCCGCCAGGTCGACGCCGTGGATGGCCGCCAGCATCTGCGCCAGCAACTCCGACAGCTCAGCGGCCTGGGCCGGCGACAGGAGCTCGCCGTCCTGAGTCGTCCGCAGCACCTGGCCCTCGACATGCCGCATGAGGTAGAACGGGGCGCCGATGACATCGGGATCCTGGCAGCTGGCCAGCGGCTGCGGCACTGGCACCGCGGTGCCGGCCAGTGCCGACAGCACCCGGTACTCGCGGCTCATGTCATGTGCGGTGGGCAGCACGTGACCAAGCGGCGGTCGGCGCAGCACGATCGTGCCGCCAGCTAGGTCCAGCCGGTAGGTGAGGTTGGAGCGCCCCCCGGAAATGAGCTGGACGCCGCGCAACTCGCCCAGGTCATCCAGGCCGGCCCCGGCCATCCAGCGAGCCAGCGCGGCCGGGTCCGCTATGCCGGGAACGCCGGGGACGCGCTCGATGCCGCCCGGAACCTGGACTCCGCCTGTCACCGTTCACCTCGTCTGGACTCATCGGATCTGTTCCGGCCCCGGTGCCGGGCTCGCCGCCGAGCCCGTACCGGAACCACATGCCGGTAATGATTCCTTATCGGCGGCCACCGGCACAGGGGTTGCCGGGTGATATGCGCCGTACCGGAGCGAAGGTACGGTATGCAGCATGAGCGCCGAGAGTCTCTCCACGACCCCCAGGACTACGCTGCACCGGCTGCGGGAACGCGGGCGCACTGAGCGCGCAGACCTCGACGCCGTCCTCGATGCTGGGCTGGTCTGTCACCTCGGCGTCGTCATCGACGGAGCACCGGTCGTGCTGCCGACGGGCTATGGCCGGATAGATGACACCCTCTATCTGCATGGCTCGTCCGCCAACCGGTCCCTGCTGACTGCCGCCGGGCAGCAGGTGTGCGTCACGGTCACCCTGCTGGACGGCCTGGTCTGCGCCAGGGCCGTGTTCCATCATTCGATGAACTACCGCAGCGCGGTGATCTTCGGGACGGCCCGGCTGGTGACCGATGCGGCGGAGAAGCTGGCGGCGCTCCGCGCGGTGACCGACCACCTGGTTCCCGGCCGCTGGGCCCACGTCAGGGAGCCCAGCCGCAAGGAACTGGCCGCGACCGCCGTACTCGCCGTGCCGCTGGACGAGGCCTCGGTCAAAGTCAGGGCGGGCGCTCCGAAGGACGACGAGGAGGACTACGGCTCCGGCATCTGGGCGGGCGTGCTCCCCGCCGCGCTGACCTTCGGAGCGGCCGAGCCGGATCCGGCGCTGACCGGTGAGGTGCCCGTTCCCGGTCATATCGCCGCGCTGGCCGGCCGGGCGCGCGGTACCGCCCCGGCCGGCGGGCAGGACCGCTGACCGCCGCTGGCGCGCCGCTAGGCCCGGATCACCTAGGCTGAACCAATGACTGACCGGCTCGTCTGGATCGACTGCGAGATGACCGGGCTTGATCTCACCAGCGACGCGCTCGTGGAGATTGCCTGCACTGTCACCGACGGTGAGCTCAATCCGCTCGACGACGGCATCGACGTGCTGATCAAGCCCCCGGCTGAGGCACTGGATGGCATGCAGGACGTCGTCAGGGAGATGCACACGACCTCGGGATTGCTGGCCGAGCTCCCGGCCGGGCTGACTCTTGCCGAGGCTCAGGACCTGGTGCTCGGCTACATCAGGCAGCATGTGCAGGAGTCGCGGAAGGTGCCGCTGTGCGGCAACTCCATCGCCACCGACCGGGCCTTCCTGGCCAGGGACATGCCCGAACTGGACGCGTTCCTGCATTACCGGATGGTCGACGTCTCCAGCATCAAGGAGCTGGCCAGGCGCTGGTACCCGCGGGCCTACTTCGCCAGCCCGGAGAAGCACGGCGGCCACCGGGCGCTAGCCGACATCCGGGAGAGCATCCGGGAGCTTCAGTACTACCGGCAGGCCGTGTTCGTGCCCCGGCCGGGTCCGGACACCGCCACCGCGCGCCAGCTTGCGGCTCAGTTTGCCGGCGATTCTGCCGCGGGCGGCCAATCCGGTTCTGCGCACTGACCAAGGCCCGGTATGCTTCGTAGGCCGCCATGTCGCTAACGGTGCCAGGCGGTCATGGTGGGCGTAGCTCAGCTGGTTAGAGCGCCAGGTTGTGGTCCTGGATGTCGTGGGTTCGAATCCCATCGCTCACCCCCATGAAACCGCAGGTCAGCAGCCTGCATCCCAATCACGGGGGCAGCTTCCCCGCTCCATCTTGCCGTAGCAGAAGTCAGCTCCGCCCGAGTAGTCACTGCTTGCCTGATGCGACGCCCAGCCCTCCAGAACCGGAGGCTGCCGCAGGGACCGCCAGCGATGCAGGGCATGTCGCCAGTCGAGTCTGCCAGCGTCACCGCTCTGCTGGTCACCGATCAGGCACTGCACATCACCCGTGGACGGCCTGGCCGCTATCGTCAGCCCGCCGATCGAGTAGTACCGCACCCCAGACCGTGCCTGCCGAGACGTCCTCGGTAAGCTGCTCCCCCCCGGCAAGAATAACGTCACGCTGCCTGGATCGGTCTACGGGCTCCTGCATTGCGCGATGGCGCTCACCGCCGACCGCGGCATGGCTAGCCGCGGCATGGCTAGCCGCGGCTCCGCTCAGCTCAGCTCACGCCTGCGCCTTCATTATCCGCTGCGCCAGCCTTCGGCTCCTCCGCTCGTCACAGAACGAGTGAAGTCCTGGACGAAGCCAACGGAGACGATCTCCACCACGAAGGCCCACACCCGCAGCCAGGGGTATTGCTCGAACCGCGCGTACCTCGGCTCGGCCGACAACACTAGCTCGGCCCACTGCTGAGCAAGAGCGGCGATCTGCGGATCAGGATGACGTTCACCCCGACTGGCGAGCCGCTCCATCCGCAGGGCTTCCTTCATACCTCCTCTTGCGCGGATTCGCCTTAGAAGTTCCTGCGCCTGACGCCCCTCGTTTGCAGCCAGCCTGGTCTGAGGTGCCATCGCAGTTCACTTCCTCAACGCAACCGCTGCGCTAACTGTACCGACGCCCTCACCGCCCGGGCCAGGCCATGCGCGATACGAAGGGAAGAAGACGCGGTGCACATCGCGTCCGGTGGTCAAGGCGACGCGACGGCCGGGATTGTGACGGTGGTCGCAGTCGTCAAGGTACTGTGCCGCGTGGCACGGCCCATTGCATTGGCTGTCCAGTGATCTGGCCAATGAGGTCGTAGTCGCTGTCGTAGTGCACGACGGGGAAGGACACCTGGGTCATGCTCAGGCCTCGCCCCTCTCGCCGGTAGCCGCCGCGCTGGTTGGTCAGGAGAACGAAACCGTCAGCGCAGGTTCGCTGATCGGGACGAGGCGCGGTGACCATTCACCTGGTCTGATAGTCGAGCAGCATGCCGATATCAGGTGGGCGAGAGCCTGAATGGTGAGGAAGTGACGTGAGCGCGCTACAGGACTCGATTGAGACTGGGGCCGGGCCGAAGGCCGGCGGACGAGGCGAGGCCATCCCGGTCCTGTGTTACGGGCTCGGCCCGATCGGCCTGGCGATCGCAGCCGTGCTGTGCGAGCGGTCCGGCGTGAGCGTGACCGGCGCCGTGGACATCGACCCGGCCAAGGTCGGCGGAGATCTTTCCGACCTGCTCGACCGGCCGGCGCCGGTGGTCACCATAGCCCGCGAAGCGAGCCAGGCGCTCGGAGACGGCGTGGCGGTGCACGCCACCGGCTCGCAACTGGCAGCAGTAGAGCCACAGCTGACCGGGCTGCTCGAGAACGGCTGGAACGTGCTGTCGACCTGCGAAGAACTTGTCTACCCGCAGGCGGCCGACCCGGCTATTGCCGAGCGACTGAACGCACTGGCCCGGCGGCACGGACGCACGCTGCTCGGCGCTGGCATCAACCCGGGCTTCCTGCTCGACGCACTGGTTCTGGTGCTGAGCGGCGCGTGCACGGTTGTGCGTGCGGTGCAGGTCCGCCGGGTGGTCGACACCAATGCCCGGCGGATACCGCTTCAGCAGAAGGCCGGCGTCGGACTGACGTCAGCCGAGTTCCGGGCGAGGGCGCAGGCCGGCCGCATCGGCCACGTGGGGCTGCGACAGTCGGCGCTGCTGGTGGCGGCTCGCCTCGGCTGGCAGGTTGATGACTACTCCGAGCAGATCGAGCCAGTGATCGCAGAGTCGCCGATGCAGACCGGGCTCGGCATCATCCCAGCCGGCGACGTCATCGGTCAGCGCCAGCGTGCTGCCGTGCTCAGCGGCGGGCGCGAGGTCCTGCGCTACGACCTGCAGATGAGCGCCGGAGCTCCGGCCAGCGACGACATCGAGATCGATGGCAGCCCGCCGATACGCCAGCACGTTTCCGGCGGGATCAACGGCGACATCGGGACCGCCGCGGTGATCGCCAACCTGGTGCCGGTCGTCGCAGCCGCCCGGCCCGGGCTGCTCACCATGGCTGACATCCTTCCCCTGGCCGCAGGGGCGACCGGATGACGACCGACGCCATCGACGAGCGGTACCGGGACGCCAACCCGCGGTCACGCGAGGCATTCGAGCGGCAGCGGAAGGCCATCGCGGGCGGCTATTCCCACCTGGCCCGTCAGCTAGCGCCGTTCCCGCTGTTCATTCAGGAGAACTGGGGTGCGCGCAAGCGCGACGCAGACGGGCACGAGTACATCGACTACTGGATGGGCCACGGGGCGATGCTCCTCGGGCACGCTCACCCCGCAATCACCCAGGCGATCGCTGACCAGGCCGGGCGCGGCACGCATGCTGGCGGCGAGACTGAGCTGGCCACCGAATGGGCCACGCTCATCAAGCAGAGTGTGCCATCGGCTGAGCTCGTCCGCTTCGTCGCGTCGGGCGGGGAGGCCACCCAGATGGCGATGCGACTCGCGCGCGCTTACACCGGGAAGGAGATCGTGGTCAAGTTCGAGTCGTCGATGCACGGCTGGCACGACGCCGCCGCGGTCGGCGGCCCGCCGCACGGCGCGACGCGTCCCCCGGGCGTGCCCGACGCAGTCGGCAACACGCTCCTGCTACTTCCGGTCAACGACCTGGCCGCAGCCGAGCGTGCGCTGACCACCCGCGACGACGTGGCCGCGGTCATCATGGAACCCGCAGGCCCGCACAGCGAGACCGTCCCGATCGACCCGGGCTTCCTGCGCGGCGTCCGCGAGCTCACCGCACAGCACGGTGTGCTGCTCATTTTCGACGAGGTGGTCTCGGGGTTCCGGTACGCAATTGGCGGTGCTCAGGAGCATTTCGGCGTCATTCCCGACCTGACCGCGCTTGGTAAGATCATCGGTGGCGGGCTGCCGTGCGGGGCTCTTGTGGGCGCAGGCGAGGTCATGGAGCTCTTCGAGTGGCGCGCGGACCAGCACTGGCAGCGCTCGCGCATGATCCCGCACTCCGGAACCTGGAATGCCGCGCCAGTTACCGCGGCAGCAGGCGTGACGGCTCTGCGGCTGGTCCGCGAGACTGGCGCTGGCGATCGCGCCCGCGCCCTCGCGCAGCGCCTCATCGGCAGCATCAACACGCTGTTCAGCGACCTGGACGTGAAAGCGTTCGCGTACGGCCGGTCATCGATCGTCAGGTTGTGCCCGGGCGAGGCGCCGCCGCTGGTGCGCGAGGACTACTCCGCCGCGCAAGCTGACGGCCGGCAACTCGCCGCCGGCTGGGGCCCGGTCGGCCCGGTGCTGCGAAAGGCGATGATCCTCGAGGGCATCGACCTGATGGGTACTCAGGGATTCCTGTCCGCTGCACACAGCGAAGACGACGTAGACGCCACGTGTGAGGCGCTCGGCCGGGCCATCGCCTCGATGCGGAAGGCTGGCTGGCTATAAGGACCCGGTATGGGCCGGCGCTGTCGGCCGGTACAAGCCAGCTGGCACTACTTCTAATCCGGCGACGATGAGCAAGCTAAGGCCGGTCCCCGATGGTGGTCTCGTGGAGCCAACCGCGCTGGCGGACGTCAGCGACGAAGCACGGCGGGCACAGGCGGACGCAGAAGCCGCCGCCCTCGCCAGTGACGTCGAGGTCAGGGAGATGACGCGGGCCGCTGAGCATCAGGCGGCCGAGGATCTGCTGGCACGCGTGTGGTCTGCCGATCCGCTGAGGTCGCCGCTGCCAGCGCACGTGACCCGGACCCTCGCGCTTATCGGTGGCTACGTCGCCGGGGCTTACGAGGCCGACGGCGAACTGCTCGGCGCGGCGGCAGGCTTCCTCACCGGAAACACCGCAGAGCTGGGACCCGCTCACCTGCACTCGCACATTGCGGGGGTAGCTGAAGCCGCGCGCAGCCGTCATGTCGGCTTCGCGCTGAAGCTGCATCAGCGCGCATGGGCGCTATCGCGCGGCATCACCCAGGTCACCTGGACTTTCGACCCGCTGGTGGCTCGTAATGCCTATTTCAACCTGTCGAAGCTCGGCGCCCGGGCTGTCGCCTATCTAGCCGACTTCTACGGGGACATGAGCGATGGCATCAACGCCGGGCAGGGTAGCGACCGGCTGCTGGCGCAATGGGACCTCAGCTCGGAGTCCACCCTGCTCGCGATCCATGACAAGCATGCAAGCCCGGACCTGGCCGAGGTGGGCCTGGCCCGGCTGGCTGGACCCGGCCGCCTGGCGCTGAGCCGGGATGCACGCGGAGCCCCGCAGCTCGTCGACCCGATCCGAACCGGAAACGAGCCGCTGGCCTGCGCGGTCCCCGCTGATATCGAGCTCATGCGGCGCGAGGATCCACGGCTGGCACTGGCCTGGCGACAGGCGGTCCGCGCCGCGCTGGGCGGCGCCATGCGTGCCGGTTATCGCGTCGATGGATTCGCCCGCCCCGGCTATTACCTGCTGCAACCCGGGACCGAGTACCACCGTCTGGACGGCGGTAGCCAGGAGGCTGAGTAAATGAAAGTCAACGGCTTTGAGCTGCGCCGCGTGCGGATGCCACTCGTCGCCCCGTTCGAAACCTCATTCGGCACGCAGACCGAACGCGACGTGCTGCTGCTGCGTGCGGCAGGCCCTGACGCAGAAGGCTGGGGCGAGTGCGTGGCCATGGGCTCGCCGCTGTATTCCCCCGAGTGGGTCGACGGTGCAGCCGCCGTCATCCGCGAGTTCCTGCTTCCCGCGCTGGTACCTGCGGCGGCCGCGCTGACCGGCCCCGCGGTGGCCGAGCAGCTTGCCAAGATCAAGGGCCATCCGATGGCCAAGGCGGCCGTGGAGATGGCGGTGCTTGACGCGGAGCTGCGTGCCTCGGGCATGGCGCTGTCGAGCTACCTGGGCGCCGTCAGGACCCGCGTAGCGGCAGGCGTGTCGGTCGGCATCATGTCCAGCATCGGCGAGCTGCTGGACGCGGTGGCTGGTTACCTCGACGCCGGCTATGTACGGATCAAGCTGAAGATCAAGCCGGGCTGGGACCTGCAGCCCGTCCGCGCGGTGCGCGAGCGGTTTGGCGACGACCTGCTGCTGCAGGTGGATGCCAACACCGCTTACTCGTTGTCGGACGCCCGGCAGCTGGCGCGGCTCGATGACTTCGGCCTGCTGCTGATCGAGCAGCCGCTGCCTGAGGACGACCTGCGCGGCCACGCGGCGCTGGCCGCGCTGCTCCGCACCCCGGTCTGCCTGGACGAGTCGGTCACCTCAGCACGGGCTGCGGCGGATGCGATCGCACTCGGCGCGTGCCGTGTCGTCAATGTCAAGCCGGGCCGGGTGGGCGGTTACCTCGAGGCGCGGCGGGTGCACGACGTATGCAGCGCTCACGGGGTGCCCGTCTGGTGCGGCGGGATGCTGGAAACCGGCATCGGCCGGGCGGCCAACGTCGCGCTGGCCGCGCTGCCTGGATTCACGCTTCCAGGCGACACGAGCGCCTCCGATCGCTACTTCGACCGGGACATCACCGCCCCGTTCGTGCTGCGGGACGGTCACCTCGACGTGCCATCCGGGCCCGGAATCGGCGTCGAGCCCGATCAGGCGGCACTTGACTCCGTCACCACCCACAGCGAGTGGATCGGCCTGGAGTGAAGATCAGCGGCCTCAGTACCGGCCAGAAGACCCCGGCACGGGCTAGCAGAACCACTTATACTCGCTGAAACTCTCAGTCGAGGCGATGATCTCCCGAGGTGGCACCAAAGGTGAAATACGTTGCTCCGCACACCTGACTGCGGCCACCGGCTCCGATGACCGCCGTCGCCCCAGCCGGTTCATCCGCACTCCGGCAGCGCAGTCCAGGCCTGGCGGCCGTGGACAGCGTGCCGCCCGCCGCTATGACCTGCTCGCCCGCAAGCTTCGGGCGCGTCCTCGACCACCTGGGTACGACCCTGCTGGACATCGCCGCCGGGCAGCCAGACCCGACGGTCGAGATCGGCGGCGTGGTCATCTACGACCCGCTGGATGAGCCCGCCCTGCCGCCGAGGGCGCTGGTGCTCGGCGTCGGCGTGCATAGCAGCGAGCAGGTAGCCGCGCTGATCGACACGATCGGCGCCCGCGGCGGCGTAGGCCTGGTGGTCCGCGCTCCCGCGCTCGTTGACAAAGCCGTACGCGACGCGGTGGCACGGACTGGCACCGTCCTGTGTGCTCTGAGCCGCGGCGCGTCCTGGAATCAGCTCGCCGCCCTGCTCCGTTCGCTGCTCGCCGAGGGCGACCTGCAGTCCAGTGCGCATGAGACCATCGGCGGAGTGCCATCCGGCGACCTCTTCGCGCTGGCTAACGCGGTAGCGGCGCTGCTCGACGCGCCGGTGACCTTTGAGGACCGCAGCTCGCGGGTGCTGGCCTTCTCCGGCAGGCAGGACGAGGCCGACCTCTCCCGGGTCGAGACGATCCTCGGACGGCAGGTCCCCGACCGTTACACCCGGGTCCTTGAGGAGCACGGCGTGTTCCGGGCACTTTACGGCGGGAGCCGCCCGGTCTTCGTCGATGCAAAGTTCTCCGAGGTGCCGCAGCTTTCGATGCCGCGGGTTGCGGTGGCCGTGCGGGCCGGCGACGACATCCTCGGATCGATCTGGGTGGCGACCAAGGCACCCTTCTCCCCCGTCAGGGAGCAAGCTCTGATCGACTCCGCGAAGCTGGTCGCGCTGCACATGCTCCGGCTGCGTGCAGGAGCCGACGTGGAACGCCGGCTGCGCGCCGACCTGGTCGCTACCGTGCTGGAGGCGGGCCCGGGAGCGGCCGATGCCGCAGCCCGGCTTGGCCTGGCAGGACGGCCCGTCGTCGTGCTCGCGATGGGCCCGCCGGACGAACCTCCCGGCGGCGCCCTGTCGCTCGCCCGCCGAGAGGCGGAACGGCAGCGAGCCGCCGACGCGCTTGCCCTGCACCTGTCTGCGGTGCACTCAGGAACGGCCGTAGCGCTGCTCGGCGGGATGGCATATGGCGTCATCCCGGTGCCGCCGGGCCGCGGCAACGGCGACGAGCGTGTCGCCGCCGTTGCCCGTGACTTCCTGCAGCGCACCGGCGGCCGGCTCCCCGGGCTGATCGGGGTCGGTCGTGTCGCCGAGGACATCGCCGGACTTGCCAGGTCCCGGGCGGACGCCGAACGTGCGCTCCGGGTGCTGCGCGCGGGGATCGGCTCGCAGCGCGTCGCGCGTGCGGCCGACGTGCACGTGGACTGCCTGCTGCTGGAACTCGGCGACCTGATCGGGGCCGACCCGCCGCCTGCTGGCCCGATCACCCGGCTGCTCGAGTACGACTCCGCGCACGGAGGGGTGCTCGTTCCCACGCTTCGAGCCTGGCTAGACGCCTTTGGTGACGTGATCGCGGCGGCTGCAACAGTGCGCGTGCACCCCAACACCTTCCGCTACCGGCTTCGTCGTATCTCTGAGGTGAGCGGGCTCGATCTCGACGACGCAGAGTCGCGGTTCGCTGCCATGCTCCAGCTGCGCCTGCTCGACGCCTCGCCCCGCGCTCGCTAAGGCCTGCCTGGCCACCGGGGTCAGTCAGCCGGCCCGTCGAAGATCGCCCGGAACATCCCCTGGACCCCGGCCTGATTCGTCAAGCTAGTAGTCACCTCCTCAGCCTGCGCCGCCGGCGCCAGGCTAAGGATGCGCCGATAAATTACTTCGGTTGTGTCGGGTGTGTCGTCCGGGGCGCAGGCAGCAGCGTGTAATTCCACTCCCCGTGGAACTCGTTCCGCCGGATCGAACGCTCTTCCAGGTCCTTCA
>JAJYUU010000308.1 GCA_021792405.1 Actinomycetes bacterium | reverse complement strand
CCCGGCGCGCGGAAGGCGTCCAGGCCGAGCAGCACGTAGGTCGATCCGGTCAGGACGCGTGCGGCGGGACGCAGCGGCGCGAGCATGCGCCGGGTCGTGGTCATGGTGCCTCGATCCGCGGTCGGAACCTTTGTCAGCAGGACTGTACCGGACCGCAGGAGCCTGGCTGTCGCCCGCGGCCCGGGTCCGCCCCTTCGCTTGCTGCGTTCGATCGCTAGGCAGCGGCTATCAGCCGGCGGACGGCCCGCGCGTCGGCGCCGAGCCGCGCCAGGCGTGCGGTCAGGTCGTCGGCGGCGGCCTGGAGCGCCTCGTCGGTCATCGGGTCGAGTGCGTCGATGATGAACAACGCGGCAGTCGTCTCCTCGGTGAGCTGGGTGCGGCGCGCCTGGCGCCAGTTCCACCGACGGCAGGTCACGCCCGCGTCGTCGCACCACACCACCTCGCCCGGGTCGGGGTGCTCGGTGACCGTGACGCCATCGGCGACGGTGTCGAAAGGCTCGTCGCCGGTCGCGCGGACCAGCCGCGGCGCTCCGGCATAACGGGTCAGGTCCTCCCCGCCGATCGGGACCTGGTGCAGCACGCAGATCGCGTTGTAGCAGTCGGTGAGCCGGTTCACGCGGGGCAGCCCGGACGCCGCCCGGCGCAGCAGAGCCTCCAGGCTGTTGCGGGTGCGCTGCGGCTTGGCCCCGAATGCCCGGTACGCCTCCCGCCACGCCGCCACGTGCGGGAGTTGCTCGGCCGGCCGATCGCGGAGCGCCGCCGCGGCGGCGGCCTCGGCCTCGGCAAGCAGGGCGTCGCTGGCATGGTCGCTCGGACCGCCGGCGATTCCGTCGACGGCCAGCAGCATGGCGCGGTAGCCGGGCTGCAGCGCGAAGACGGCGTCGTCGACGTATCCCCCGGCAAGGAAGTCTGAGAGCGTGCCGAGGTCCCTGTCGCCCGCCGCGCACCGCGACACCGATGTCGCCGAGGTCATTGGGGGCCGCCGTCAGCCGTCACCCGCCCAACCTTAGCGTCCGGCGGCACCGACGCCGAGCCGCGAGCGCGCCTTGACCGGGAACGGGCGCGGGCAGGGTAGACAGTTGGTCATGCCAGCCGCGCTGCGCGCACCGGGAGGAGCCCTGATGAGCCTTAGCATCACATCCGTCGTGGCGGGCCGGGAGGTGCCGGGCGCGCCCGGCGGCCGGCTGCGGTCGGTCAGCCCTGCCCGCACGGCCGAGGTTGTCGCCGACATCGAACTCGGCGACGCGGGCACGTTCGCGGCTGCCGCCCTGGCCGCCCGCGAGGCCCAGCAGTCCTGGTCAGACATCCCCGCCCCGGTCCGCGGCCGCGCGATCGCGCACATCGGCCGGCTGGTGGAAGCCAACGCTGAGCGCCTTGCGCGCCTGGTGACCACGGAGACGGGAAAGCCGTACGCCGAGGCTCTCGGCGAGGTCAGGGAAATCATCGACACGTGCGACTTCTTTCTCGGCGAGGGCCGCAGGCTCTACGGCCAGACGGTGCCTAGCGAAATGCCCGACAAGCAGTTGTTCACGTTCCGCAACCCGGTTGGGGTTGTGGCGGTGATAACTGCCGGGAACTTCCCGGTAGCGGTCCCCTCCTGGTACCTCGTTCCCGCATTGCTCTGCGGTAACGCGGTGGTATGGAAGCCCGCCGATTACGCCGCGGCGAGCGCGCGCGCCCTGTTTGACCTGATCACCCGCGGCGGCGGGCTGCCCGACGGGGTACTGAACCTGGTGCTTGCCGACGGCGAGCAGACCTTCGCCGGGCTCGGGCAGGCGCTGGCCGCAGGCTGCCTGGACAAGATCGGGTTCACCGGGTCCAGCGCGGTCGGCGCGCGCATCGGCGAACTGGCGGGGCGGTACCTGCAATCGCCGTGCCTGGAACTGGGCGGCAAGAACCCGATGGTGGTCACGCCGAGCGCGGACATCGACCTGGCCGTGTCGGCGGCGCTGTTCTCCGGATTCGGCACGGCCGGGCAGCGCTGCACCTCGCTCGGCACCGTGATCGTGCACGAGGATGTCGCCGACCGGTTCACCGGGCGGCTTGACGAGGCGGTGCGCAACGCCCCGGTCGGAGACCCGTTCGCCGGCGGCCAGATCGTACCGGGTCATCCCAGCCCGCTTACCTGCGCCAGGGCCTGCAACGCGGCGCGAAACTCGGCGGCGCTGCGCGGCGGCTGGCCAGACGAGAGATAGATGGCCAGCGCCGCGTAACTGCCGTCGGGCAGTCGTTGCCCCGTCCAGGCTCCGTACCCGCTGCTGAAGGAGGCGACCGGGGCCCGCTGGCCGGCCAGCATGATGGAGCCGGAGACGGTGGCGGCGCCGCGCTGCAACGCCGCGTGCCCGTCCACGGCGCCCAGCAGCCGCTTGCTGACGATCTTCTTCGGGAACAGATAGATCTCGACGCTCATCGCGTCATGAAAGCCGTGCAGCCAGCGCTGGTACTGGCCTGTCGGCACGTAGTTACAGGTCAAGTCTGCGGGCGTGGTCGATCCGGGCGGGATCGGCGCCGGGTTCGGCAGCAGCTTCAGGTCGGTTGCCCGCGCCGCCTTGCCGACCGCGGTCGCTGCCGGGCAGCTTGTCATGCCGTAGTGCGCTGAGCTGC
>JAJYUU010000006.1 GCA_021792405.1 Actinomycetes bacterium | reverse complement strand
TCATCATGACCAGAAGGCTCGCCCGCTACGAAACCGGCCAGCCACCCATCAAACGCTGGGGCGGCGACCGTCAGCTACCAGGACCGCAAGCACAACCGGCATGATCCTTTATCAACAGGCTCTAAGACGGTCGGGAGCCAGTGCCGGTTGGCACCCTTGCGTCCTAATCACAATCACTCTTTAGTACGCTGTGCCCGATTGTTGCCGAGGCGAGCCCTCGACGACATCGATAGGAACTTGTGACATATCGTGCATCACATCGACACCGTGCTACTACTACGCTGCTGCGGACCGTGGCCGGAAGGGGGACGGGATTGCTGGCGCGAGCGGCCTTGCCAGCGAACCCAGAGCCGGACCGGCCCCGGACGCCAGTGAGACGAATCGACGGCGTAGAACCGGGCCCGAATGACACGAAGCAGGGTTTAAGGCCTGATTACTCAAGTCTTCAGATATCTTGTGACGGTGTCGGGCTGGTAACCGCGCGCGCACGAAGAGTCACGGCGCCTGGGTTGTGAACCGGCTCGGGCGTGCTACTAGCGCCGCAACGAAGGAGAACACATGTTTCAACGCAGACGCAATATGGGCGTCGCGGGGGTCGCTGCGGTAGCCGCGACCGCGTTGCTGGCCGCCGGGTGCGGTTCCAGCAACTCAGGGACACCAAGCAACTCGAGTAGCTCGGTGAAGAACGCGGTAGCGACGCTGCCGATCGTCACCGGGACGGGCGCGAACTGCATCTACCCCTTCACGGGTACGCAGTGCTACAGCGTGGCGAACTACGAGGACTTCATGTACCAGATGCAGCTTCCGCTGTATCAGTTCGGCAACAACACCAGCAACAACGTCACGGTGGATTACCCGCTGTCGCCTGCCGACGCGCCGATCTACAAGAACGGCGGCAAGACAGTAGTGATCAACCTGAAGGGCTGGAAGTGGTCCAACGGTGAGTCCGTGGACGCCAAGGACCTGATCCTGGACCTGAACATGCTGGAGGCGGAGAAGGCGAACTTCGCCGGTTACTCGCCGGGCCTGCTGCCGGACAACATGTCGTCGTACTCGGCGACCGGCCCTGACCAGGTGACGCTGAACCTCAAGCAGGCCTACGGCGACACCTGGTTCACCTACAACCAGCTCGCGATTCTTGAGCCGATGCCGATGGCGTGGGACGTGACGAGCCTGACCGGTGCGCCGGGCAGCGGCGGGTGCACGACCGACAGCGCTGCTGACGGCTGGGCCAAGTGCAAGGCCGTGTTCACGTTCATGAACGCGCAGAACAAGGACACCTCCACCTATGCGACCAACAAGCTGTGGCAGGTCGTGGACGGTCCGTATCACCTGACTGCCTACAACGTGAACGGCAACTTCACCCTGGTGCCGAACCCGAAGTACTCCGGCGCCCCGAAGGCGTCGGTGACGCTGAAGTTCGTGGAGTACACCAGCGACACCGCGGTCTACACCGGCCTGAAGACCGGTGCCCTGACCACCGACGGCCCGAACATCCAGATCCCGGACAGTGACCTGGCCCCGGCCGGGAAGGGCTTCCTGCCGCCATCGAACCCGCTGGCATCAGCCGGGTACAACCTCGACGTTGCCTACTCCTACGGGATCGGCTACGCCTATATCAACTTCAACAACCCGACCTACGGTCCGGCGTTCAAGCAGTTGTACTTCCGGCAGGCGCTGATGGAGCTGAACAACCAGAAGGCGATGTCCTCGTCGGTCGGCCGCGGGTACAACTATCCGACCACCTCGGGCGTGCCGCCGCAGCCCAGCGCCGGCAACCCGTTCATCTCCTCGGCCATGACCGAGAACGGCGGACAGGGCCCCTACCCCTACGATCCGGCCAAGGCGAAGGCGCTGCTTGCCTCGCACGGCTGGAAGGTCGTCGGCGGGGTGCTGACCTGTGAGTCGGCAGGCACGGCAGCCTCGGACTGCGGCGCGGGCGTGGCCAAGGGCACGCAGGCCAAGTTCGCGATGGCGTACACCTCGGGCGTCTCGACGCAGCAGTCGTTCGTCGAGATCCTGAAGTCCGGGTTCGGCCAGGCGGGCATCCAGCTCACCGCTGAGCCGGAGACGTTCGACACCCTGCTGGGCGACACGGTGCCGTGCACGCCGAAGGAGTCCCGGTGCAACTGGACGTTCCTGTACCTGGGCGGCTGGCTGTTCAACGGGCCCGGTTTCGAGCCGACCGGTGAGCCGCTGTACCAGACCGGATCGCCGAACAACTCCGGCAGCTACAGCAACCCGACGATGGACTCGCTCATCAACGCCACGCACACCAGCGGCAGCATGACCGTGTTCCACAACTACGCCAACTACACGGCGACCCAGGTTCCGGCGCTGTGGATGCCGTGGAACACCGGCATCGTGGCGGTCAGCAACAAACTCCACAACGCAACGTGGAGCCCGTTCCTGACGTGGTACCCGCAGTACTGGACCTGCAGTAACGCCAGCTGCGGCACCACCGGCTGATCGGGTAGCAGGACAGTCCGGCAACCGGTCGCCGCGCTGACGTCTACGTCAGCGCGGCGACCGGCCCGGAATCGGGGGTGTTGTGAGTAACAACTGGTCGGCGCACTATGGAGGGAGCCCGATGCAGTCGGTCGGCAAGCTCGCCAGTGCGGGCATGCGGGTGGGTGGCCCGTCGCTGCCGGTGCTGGGGATCGTCGCTACCGTGGCCCGGCTGGCTAGGGGAGCCGGGGTACGGCACGAAGTGGGGTGCACGCAGTGACCGGATACCTGATCAGGCGGTTGCTCCAGACCATAGTCGTCACCGTGATCGTCACGATCATTACCTTCCTGCTGCTGCACCTGGTGCCAGGCGGTGAGGTGCGGGCGATCCTCGGCGTCCGGGCAAGTCCGGTCGAGGTTCGTACCTACTCCAAGGAGTGGGGCTTCGACCAGCCGCTCTACGTCCAGTACGGCAAGTGGCTCTGGCAGATGCTGCACGGGAACTTCGGCTTCGACCTGAAGCAGAACGCGCCGGTGTCGACCCTCATCTGGGCCGCGCTGCCGCGGACGATCGTGCTTGCCTTCATCGGCACCGGCGTGGGCTTGCTGATCGGCATCCCGCTCGGCATCCTGCAGGCGGTCCGCCGCCACTCAGTCGCCGACAACGTGCTGACCGGCATCGCCTTTGTCGGCTACGGCTCGCCCACCTTCCTCGTGGGGCTGCTGTTGGTCCAGTGGTTCGCGGTCAACCTGCACATCTTCCCGCCGTTCGCGCCGCAGGCCACGTCGATCGGCGGAATCCTTTCTGATCCGGTGGCGCTGATCTTGCCCGTCGCGACGTATGCGTTCGTCGCGTACGCGCTGTGGAGCCGGTACATGCGCTCGTCGGTGATGGACAACATCGTCCAGGATTACGTGCGCACGGCGCGGTCCAAGGGCGCCAGCGAGCGGCGGGTCCTGTGGGGCCACATCTTCCGTAACTCGCTGATCTCGATCGTGACGCTGCTCGGCCTGCAACTGCCGGTGATCATCGGCGGCGCGATCTTCATCGAGGTCGTCTTCAACTACCCGGGCATGGGCCTGCTGTTCTACGACGCGGCGCTCAACACCGACATCCAGCTCATGCTGGCGATCACCGTGCTGACCACGCTGATCACGATCCTGGGCAACCTGCTCGCTGACATCGGCTATGCCATGCTCGACCCGAGGGTGAGGTACGCCTGATGGCGATGATGCCGCATGCTGACCCGGCCGGCGCCGGCACGCTGATCCCCGAGGCGGCGCAGGATCTGGCGACCCCTGGTCAGTCAGAGGCCAAGTCACGGAGCATGTTCCGCCGCGGCTGGGAAGTCTTCGCCGAGAACAAGCTTGCCCTGGCCGGGCTGGGCTTCGTGATCTTCATCCTGCTGTTCTGCTTCGTGGGGCCGCACATCTACGTGACCCCGCAGGTGACGGTGCAGACCCAGAATTACATGTGCCATCCGAGTTCCGCGCACCTGCTCGGCTGCGATGACCTCGGCTACGACGTCGTCGGCAGGCTGATGGTCGGCGGGCAGAACTCGCTGAAGGTTGGCCTGGCGGCCGCGTTCGTGGCCTGCCTGTTCGGGTCGATCTACGGCGCGGTCTCCGGCTTCATCGGCGGGATCATTGACTCCTTCATGATGCGCATCGTCGACGCGGTGCTGTCGATCCCGTTCATCATGGTCGTGATCATCCTCGCGGTGCTCATCCACCCGAGCGCGGGAACGCTGATCCTGGTCATCGCGGCCACCTACTGGCCAGGCCCGGCCCGGCTGGTACGCGGCGAGACACTCTCGCTGCGCACCAGGGAGTACGTTTCCGCAGTCAAGGTGGCCGGCGGCCGCAACTCTCGCGCGGTACTCCGGCACGTGATGCCGAACGCGATCGGCACGATCATCGTGCAGGCCACCTTCGCGGTGGCAGACTCGATCCTGATCCTGGCCGGTCTCGGCTTCCTCGGCTTCGGCGTCCCGCCACCAGCCACCGACTGGGGCTCGATGCTGTCGAACGGCCTGCAGTACGTCAACCTGAATACCTGGTGGCTGATCTATCCGGCTGGCATCCTTATTATCGCGACCGTGGTGTCCTTCAACTTCATCGGCGACGCACTCCGCGACGCCTTCGAGACCCGGCTGCAGCGCCGGTAGGAGAAAGGTGGCCTAGTGGCGCCGCTACTTGAAGTCAACGACCTGCGCACCCAGATCAAGTTGCGCGAGGGCGTCGTGCATGCCGTCGACGGCGTCTCGTTCCAGCTAGAACCCGGCGAGACGCTGGGCATCGTGGGTGAGTCTGGCTGTGGCAAGACGATGACCGCATTGTCGATCATGAACCTGCTGCCTACCGGCGGTCATATCGCCGGGGGCAGCATCAAGCTCAACGGCCAGGAGCTCACCACGCTGTCGGACGAGCAGATGCGCAACATCCGCGGCAACGAGATCGGCATGATCTTCCAGGATCCGCTGACCTCGCTGAACCCCACCATGACGGTAGGCAAGCAGATCGCCGAGGCCGTCGCGCTGCACCGGGAGGTCTCCAGGGAGCAGGCGATGGACCGGGCCGCCGAGGTGCTGGACCTGGTCGGGATCCCGCGCGTCCGGGAGCGGATCAAGGAGTACCCGCACCAGTTCTCCGGCGGCATGCGCCAGCGCGTGATGATCGCCATGGCGCTGGCGTGCGAGCCGAAGTTGCTGATCGCGGACGAGCCGACGACTGCGCTGGACGTGACGATCCAGAAGCAGATCCTGGAACTCATCGACGACCTGCGCATCCGCCTGGGCATGTCGGTCATCCTTGTCACGCACGACCTGGGCGTGATCGCGGGCCGCGCGGACCGGGTGGCGGTCATGTACGCGGGCAGGATCTCCGAGACCACCGATACCGACACGCTGTTCAACCGGCCGCGGCATCCCTACACCGAGGCGCTGTTCCAGGCGCTGCCGGACAAGGCCGCGGATGCCGGGGAGCGACTGTACTCCATCCCTGGCCTGCCCCCGGACCTGGTCAACCCGCCGGCTGGCTGCCGGTTCGCAGCCCGCTGCCGGTATGCGGTCGACCGGTGCCGGGCAGAGGAGCCGCAGCTTGTCAGCGAGGTGGCGGGGCACGAGTTCCGCTGCTTCTACCCGGTCGGGCCATCGGAGCGCACCGATACCGGCCGCCTCGCTACCTATAACGCGGCACCTGCCGAGGCCGCGCTGGCCGGACCCGGCATCGGCGACGTGCTGCTGGATGTCAGCCACCTGGTGAAGGACTACGCGGTCACCAAGGGCGCCGTGCTGCAGCGCCGGGTCGGCTGGCTGAGCGCGGTGGCGGACGTGAACTTCACGATCCGCAGCGGCGAGACGTTCGGCCTGGTCGGTGAGTCCGGCTGCGGCAAGAGCACGATCGGCAAGCTGGTCGTCGGACTGGAAAAGCCCACCAGCGGCTCGATCAGCTTCGAGGGCAAGGACCTGGCCAAGAGCTCTGCCCGCGAGTACCGGCGGGAGCGCCGCAACATTCAGCTGATGTTCCAGGACTCCTACGCCTCGCTCGACCCGCGGATGCGCGCCGGAACGCTGCTGCGCGAGCCGCTGGTGATCCAGCGCCTCGGCTCGAAGCAGGAGCAGCTGAAGAAGGTCGCCGAGATGCTCGACAAGGTCGGCCTGCCGCGGACGGCAGCCGACCGCTACCCGCACGAGTTCTCCGGCGGCCAGCGCCAGCGGCTCGGGTTCGCCCGGGCGCTGATGCTCCAGCCGGAGCTCATCGTGGCGGACGAGCCGGTCTCCGCGCTCGACGTGTCGATCCAGGCGCAGGTCCTGAACATGATGAAGGAACTGCAGCATGACCTTGGCCTGACCTACCTGTTCATCTCGCACGACCTCGGCGTCGTCCGCTACCTCTCCGACAAGATCGGCGTGATGTACCTGGGCAAGCTGGTCGAGGTCGGGCCGGCCGAAGAGGTGTACCTGCGGCCAGCGCACCCCTACACCAAGGGACTGCTGGACTCCGCTCCGGTCGCCGATCCGGGGGCGGAGAAGGCCAAGGTCAGCGAGGGTGTCACCGGAGAGCTGCCGAGTGCCATCCATCCGCCGTCAGGTTGCCGGTTCCGTACCCGGTGCCCGTTCGCGCAGGCGATCTGCGCGGACGTCGAGCCGCCGGTGCAGCGGTTCGCCGGCGAGGGCCACCTGGCAGCCTGCCACTTCCCGCTGCAGACTGCGTTGGGCGACGCCGTTACGGCGTCGGCAGCCTTGCCGGAGTAGGGCCCGGATACCGCTCGGTGACAACTACTCCGCCGTTCACGACCCGGCCGCAGCTTGCCGGGACGTTCGGCATGGTGACATCTACGCACTGGCTCGCCTCGGCGGCCGGAATGGCGGTGCTCGAGGAAGGCGGTAACGCCTTCGACGCCGCGGTGGCGGTCGGCCTGGTGCTGCAGGTGGTCGAGCCGCACCTGAACGGGCCGGGCGGCGAGGTGCCGGTGATCGGCTTCAGCGCTGCCGACGGACAGCCGTTCGTCCTCGATGGTCAGGGTCCGGCGCCGGCCGCCGCGACGCTCGCGCACTTCGCCGGCCTTGGCCTGGACCTGATACCGGGAACTGGCCTGCTGGCCGCGTGCGTTCCGGCGGCGTTCGGGACCTGGCTGCTGCTGCTGCAGCGGTACGGCACGCTGCCGCTGCGCTCGGTCATGCAGTACGCCATCGGTTATGCCGAGAGCGGCTATCCGATGCTTCCTGCCGCCAGCGCCGCCATCGCGTCGGTGGCCGGGACCTTCCGTGAGCACTGGCCGGGCTCAGCCGAGATCTACCTGGCCGACGGCGTGCCTGCGCCAGGCAGCCGGTTCACCAATCGGCCGCTCGCCTCGGTGTACCGGCGCATTCTCACCGAATCGGAAAGCGCAGGACCAGACCGGGAACGCCAGATTGAGGCAGCGCGCCGTGCCTTCTACGAGGGCTTCGTGGCTGATGCGATTGCCGCTTACCTGGCCGATGCGCAGGTCATGGACGTCACCGGGCGGCGGAACCGCGCCCTGCTCACCGGCGATGACCTGGCTGGCTGGGCGGCGAGCGTCGAGGCACCGGTCACCGCTGACTTCCACGGTCTCACGGTGTGCAAGACCGGCCCGTGGGGGCAGGGGCCAGTCTTCCTGCAGCAACTCGCGCTGCTCGACCGGCTCGGTGTCGCGGACCTGCAGCCAGGCAGCGCCGAGTTCATTCACACCGTGATCGAGGCGGGCAAGCTGGCATTCGCCGATCGCGAAGCCTGGTACGGCGACCCGCGGCAGTCCGTCGTCCCGCTGGCGGGCCTGCTCTCCGGTGCGTACGCGGATGCTCGCTGCACGCTGGTCGGCGAACGCGCCTCGGCGGAGTTGCTGCCGGGGTCACCGGACGGAACCGTGCCGCGACTGCCGGAGTTCGCGCTCGCCGGCTTCCGGGCGCCGGATACCGCCGGCTCGGGCACCGGCGAGCCGACGGTCGCGGCCGGCTCGGTATCGGCGCCCGAACTGGGGCCGGGGGACACCTGCCACCTCGACGTCACCGACCGGTTCGGCAACATGGTTTCGGCGACGCCAAGCGGCGCCTGGCTGCAGAGCTCGCCGGTCATCCCCGGCCTTGGCTTCTGCCTCGGCACCCGGGCGCAGATGTTCACGCTCACGCCGGGACTGGCGAGCACGCTGGCGCCGGGTCGGCGCCCGCGCACGACGTTGTCGCCAAGCCTCGCCCTGCGCGATGGCCAGCCATACCTCGCCTTCGGCACTCCTGGCGGGGATCAGCAGGATCAGTGGCCGCTCGCGTTTTTCCTGAACCACGTGCTGTTCGGGATGAACTTGCAGGAAGCCATCGATGCCCCGGCCTTCCACACCGACCACTTCCCGTCGTCGTTCTATCCGCGGCAGTCGCAGCCGCGGTCGCTGGCCATCGAGTCCAGGGCAGCGCAGAGCGTGGTGGACGGCCTGCGGGCACGGGGCCATGACGTCAGCGTGCGGCCGCCGTGGTCACTGGGCCGGACCACCGCGGTGTCCAGATCCGGCGGGATGCTCTATGCGGCCGCAAGCCCGCGCGGCATGCAGTGTTACGCGGCCGGCCGCTGACCGGCAGTAACCCGCTGACCGGCAGCTAACGGCCGCGCGGCGTGCCGCCGCTGCGGCCTAGCCACACCGGGATCGCCAGGCCGGCCGCGATCACCGCGATGACCGCCACCGCGATCCGGACCACCGCCGCGGCAGCGCCGGGCGGGAAGCCGGGCAGCGCGGCGGTGCCCGCCGACAGTGCGGTCAGCCCGACGCCGATGCTGAGCAGCGGCAACTGCCCGCGCAACAGCCGGGCGCTCAGCCTGGTCTCGGCCAGGTGCACGGCCAGCAGGTAACCGGTCAAAGCCACGCCCAGGACGGCGGTGTGCCAGGGCCGCGCCGGGTGCAGTGCCTCAAGTACCGCCACGGCCACGATCATCAGCTCCGTCCACGGCAGCGCGGTGACCAGGCTGACGAGTTGCCGGGCGATCCGGTCCGCGACGGAGAACGCGGCGAGGGTGTCGGTATCGCGCAGACCGACGGCGGTAGCGGCAAGCTGGGCCAAGCTCATCACCCCAGCCGCGATGGCGATCGCCAGCGCCACTGGTGCGCCCCGCGCTGTCAGCGGGACGGCCGCCCAGCAGATAACGCCGGCCGCGAGAACCCCGGCGGCGGCAAGCCCGGCACGGGGCAGCCGCGACTGCCGCGCTACGGGCAGCACGGGACCTGCCGCGAGCCCGCTCACCGGCTGGCCACCAGGGGCCGCCGGGTGTACGGGGCCAGCGGGACATCCAGGCTGCTGATTCCGTCCCAGTGCACGACCGGCACGCCGATCTGGGTGAGCGAGAACCGGACGGCTTGCTGCTCCAGGCGCCAGGTGCGGGTGGTCAGCCGTGACATCCTGCTGCCGTCGTGGGCGGGCTCGGCATTGAGAACGTCGATGACGAGCACGCTGAAGCCGCGTTCCCGCAAGTCGCGCAGCGCCTCGATGATCTGCGGGTCGAGCAGCGGGCTGAAGACCAGGATCAGCGCGCCCGGCGGCAGCGCGGCGCGCGGCAGCCGGGCGAATCCCGACTTGCGTTCCCAGCCGCCCGGCGCGGAGATCATCTCCGCTAGCAGCCGATGGTAGTGCCGCTGCCCCTGGCCAGGGCCAACCCAGCTGAGCCGGCCAGCGTAAATGATCAGCCCGACACGGTCGCGCTTCGCCAGGTAGCGTGTCACTACCCCGGCGGCGCCGCGCAGCACCAGGTCAAGCGAGGTCGCTCCCGGTGCCCCCACATCCGTCGTCTCGTCCGCGATGACGACGACGTTCTGGGTCCGCTCGGCAGCGAACGTGGTCAGGTGCAGGGTCCCGCGCCGGGTGGTGGCCGGCCAGTTGATCCGGCGCTGCCGGTCGCCGGGCACGAACTCACGCACGCCGGCGAACTCACCGCCGTCACCGGTGGTCCTGGCCGGATGCTCGCCGAGCCGGCTCGGCACGCGGCTGAGCACGACGGTTTGCGCCAGCGGCGCCGGTTCCGGCAGGCAGGTGACGTACGGCAGTTGCGCGATCGCCCTGCCCTCGAAGAGGTGGTAGCGGTCGGTGAAGGTGATCGCCAGGATGCCGGGGAAGTACCTGCCCCAGCGGCCGGGCAGCAGCCACAGAACCGCCGACCGGTCCTGCTGACCCGCCGGAAGGGTCACGGCATCGCCGCTGATAACGGCATCAGCAGGCTCGATCAGCAGCCTCGCCAGGTAATCCTGCTGACCGTCGAGCTCGACCCGGAGGTTGGTCTTTGCCCCTTCGACCAGGCTGGTGCTGGCCATCCCGGCGGCAACGCTGACCTGACCGGACCGATCGGATCGCCACGTCCCGAGCAGCACCAGCGCGGGCGCTGCCAGCCCGGCGAACTCGGGGCGGCCGGTGATCACGGCGAGGATGATGCCCGTCAGCGCCAGCACGAGCAGCCGCCGGGCATGCGCGGACAGGCTCCATTGGACCGTCAGCTGCCGCGGTGCCGCCGGCCCGCTGCCGTCAGGCAACGACAGCTGCCGGGTCGGTCTGCGGTACCGGAACGCTGCCCAGCAAGCCGGCGATCACGTCATCGGCCAGGACCTGGCGCACCCAGAGCTCTGGACGCAGCGTGATCCGGTGCGCCAGGGCCGGAACCGCTATCCGCTTGACGTCGTCGGGCACCACGTAGTCCCGGTGCTCCAGCAGGGCCTGGGCCCTGGCCAGCTGCACCAGGGCCAGCCCGCCGCGCGGGCTCGCGCCCACCTGGATCTGCGCGTGACTACGGGTGGCCGCGACGATCGCGACGATGTAGCTCAGGATGTCCGCGGACACCTCGACCTGCTCCAGCGACTCGCGCATGGCGATCAGCTCAGCACCGGTGGTGACCGGACTCAGTGCTGCCGTCTCCTGGCCCCGGTCGAGCCTGCGCGCAAGCATGGCCACCTCGTCTCCGGTGGCGAGGTATCCCAGGCGCAGCCGGACCAGGAACCGGTCAAGCTGGGCCTCCGGAAGCTCGTAGGTTCCCTCGTACTCGATCGGGTTGTCGGTGGCCAGCACGACGAACGGCCGCGGCAGCGGGCGGGTGACGCCGTCCATGCTGACCTGGCCCTCGCCCATCGCCTCGAGCAGCGCGGCCTGCGTCTTCGGCGGCGTTCTGTTGATCTCGTCGGCGAGCAGCAGCTGAGTGAAGACGGGCCCTGGCCGGAACACCATCTCGCCGGTCCGCTGGTCGTACAGCGGTGCCCCGACCACGTCAGAGGGCAGCAGGTCGGGCGTGAACTGAATGCGGGCGAACTCCAGCCCGAGCGTGGTGGCGAAGGATCTGGCTATCAGCGTCTTGCCGAGCCCCGGCAGGTCTTCAAGCAGGACATGGCCGCCGGCCAAGATGGCGATCAGGACGAGCTCAAGGCTCCGGCGACGGCCCACGACGGCCCGTTCGATCTCGTCAAGCACCGCCACAGCGCGCTCCGCCGCAAGGCGAGGCGTCCAGCGAGGTTCGGTCATAGTCGCTCCAGTCGGTCGATGATCGCGGCGAGCGCGCGTACCGGGATTCCGTCTCGATGCAGATCGGTCTGCGGTGGCCGGGCCGGGTCGAGCCAGAACCACAGCGAATCGTCGTTTCGGCCGGACAGCAGCAGCCGCCTGGCCGTCGCCGGGTCGCTCGTCAGGCTAACCCCGTGCCGTTCGGCCAGCCTGGCGGCCAGCAGATGCTGCAGTACCGGGCGCAGTTCGGTGTCATAGCTGGTCATCGAGGCAGTCGCGTCCTGCAGCAGTCGGCGCTTGCCCCAGAACCCCAGGAAGCTGGTGTGCTGCCGGCCCTCCCGCGCAGCCTGCTCGATCAGCGGCTGGCTGCCCGCCGGGATGAGCGCCGGCAGCAGGGCGAGTGCGGCGACGGCCCAGCCGCAGACGGTGAAGGCCGCGGCGCCGAGGCCGGCATAGGCATAGACGGCGAGACTGGTAGTCAGCACGAGGACCGCGGCGCAAGCAAGCTCGGGCCAGGCGGAGAGCCAGCCGTCAGCAGCCTGGCTCGCCTGGCCGCCATCCTGGCCGCCTGGGCGCGTCACCCGGTCACCGGCCTGATAGCCGGGCCGGCCTGCGGCGAGCCGTGCGCGCCGCCAGCCTCAGCCGGGATTGCGCGCAGTTCGGCGGAGATCGCATCGAGAGCCTGCCTGGCGTCGTGCTTAGCCGCATCGGCAAGCGGATGGCTGGAGAACCGGGCCTCATAGAACAACGCGGTCAGCGCAGCCGCGGCCGGCCCGTGGAGCAATCCGGCGGTGACTGCCCTGGAGAGCAGCTCGTCCGGGGTCTCCGCAACGGCCCTGGCCGCGCCGGCTCCGGCGAGGCTGCCCTCCATGGCGACATAGCATGCGATGATCGCCGCCCGCGCGTCATCGACCCCGTGCAGCGCGGCGCGGCCGGACTCGACCGCTTTGCGCAGCTCGACGCTGTCGTCGGCGATGTCGGCAGGATAGCCCGCTGGCCAGAGCGCGCGCATCCGCCTGATGACGAGAACGCAGGCGGCGAAGGCAGCCAGCAGGATGAGGGCTATCGCCGCGTACAGGATGTAGCGGCCATCCGCCGGCGCCAGCGGCCGGATCAGCCGGCTGGGCCGCCGGGCGGCGGGCTTGGCGCGCGCGCTCAGCGCCCTGAGCAGCTTGCTACCGCCCCTGACCCCGGTCAGGTTGACCGCTGCGACCACGGCGATCACGATCATGGCGAACGTGGTCAGGTAACGCACCGCCGTGCGCAGCCTGCGTGCCAGGTGCCCGGCCGCTGGCCGGCGCCTGGCCCGGACGGCCAGCACGACCTGCAGCGCGACGAGCGCGGCCTGCAGGCCGATCCCGATGGCGAGCGCATCCGGGCGCCACGGCCCCCGCCCGGCCACGGCAGGCCCGGCGGTCCGGATCCCGGCGATGACCGTCACCAGCAGCAGCGCGATGATCATCGGCCGGCTGTAGCGGGCGAGACCAGGCGAGCTCATGGTGGTCTTCCCGGGCAAGATCAGGCACCAATCGGGCGGTCGGCGGGAGAGCGAGGGTTACCGGTTACGGCTAGGGACAGGCCGGCGACCCTAGCTGAATTTTCGTAGTCCCTGGCATGTTAAACCTCTCGCCCGAAGGCCCAAAATCGCTCAGGCTGGTCAGTTGCGCGCCGGGCTGCCCTGGGATCGCGATGGGATCGTCATCCCTCGCCGTACGGCGCGGGCGTCCAGATAGTGCCAGCCGGCCGGACGGCCCGGCTGGTCGAAGAGGCCGGCGTGCTTGTCCCGGCGGGCGAGACGCCGGTCGACGACGACGTCGTCTTCGCGCTCATCGACGCCGGCCGCAGGTGACGGTCGCGATCGATACCAGCGTGGCCGTGCCGCTCCTCGTCCGGTCACACCGTGATCACGCGGACGTCGTTCGCTGGTGGGACGGGCAGCAGGTGGCGCTGAGTGGCCACGCGCTCGCGGAGACCTACTCGGTCCTCACCCGGCTTCCCGGCGACGCGCGCCTGGCGCCGTCCGACGCGGCACGCCTGCTGATGCTCGGGCACAGGTTACCTATGATGCCGTCGGCGTCAAGGTCATCGTCGTAACGTGAGCATTCCGGCGCCCGGCCGGCGCCGTATGCTCACGGGCGCCCGGTAGGCCGGCAAGTCCACCGGAATCACTCTCACGAATGATGCGAGCGCGCGAGGAACCTGGAAAGGTGTTGCCGACAAGCGGCGCCTGCCGCGCGATCGCCGCCGACGGCAGCGGGCGCGCCAGGCCGGGGAACGCTGAGCGGAGGAACAGTGATCTCGCCGACGATGCCGCCGGCCGGCAGCCGGGTCGCGCAGGCTGCGCCGGCCGCGGTGATTCAGGCGGCAGCGCTGACCAAGCGCTACGGCACCGCGGTCACGGCGCTTGACGACCTTACGATCGCGATCGGCTCTGGCGTCACCGGCCTGATCGGGGCCAACGGTGCCGGTAAGTCGACGCTGATCAAGATTCTGCTCGGGCTGCTTGAGCCGACCAGCGGCGCCGCGTCGGTGCTCGGCCACGACTGCGTGACCCACGGGTTCGCGATCAGGACGCTGACCGGGTATATGCCCGAGCACGACTGCCTGCCGCCCGACGTGTCAGCCACCGAACTGGTGACGCACTTCGGCCGGATGTCCGGCCTGCCAGCCAGCGCGGCGCGGGAGCGCGCCGCCGACTCGCTCCGGCACGTGGGCCTCTACGAGGAGCGCTACCGCCAGATCGGCACCTACTCCACTGGCATGAGACAGCGGGTCAAGCTAGCGCAAGCCCTGGTCGGCGACCCGCGGCTGCTGCTTCTCGACGAGCCGACCAACGGCCTGGACCCGGCCGGCCGGACGGCGATGCTCGAGCTGATCGCGCGGATCGGGTCCGAGTTCGGCATCTCGATCCTCGTCGCCTCGCATCTGCTCGGCGAGATCGAGCAGATCTGCGATCAGATCGTCGCAATCGACGGCGGCCGCCTGTTGCGTGCCGACACCATCAGCTCGGTCACGAAGGCCAGCGCGGTCCTGCTGGTAGAAGTCGACGAGGGCGCCGAGTTGCTGCAGGCCGAGCTGATCAGGCGTGGCCTGACGCCGGCGCCCTTCCAGCGCGGCCTGCTCGTGCAACTGGCTGGCGACGACACTTACGACGTGATCCGGGACAGCGTCGCCGATCTCGGCCTGCCGCTGAGCCGGATGGAACAGCGCAGGCACCGGATCGAGGAGCTGTTCCGCGCCGACCCAGCCCTGGCTTCAGTCCTGCCAGAGTCACAGCCGACGGGAGCATCAAGTGCCAGCTGACGCCACCGCAGCCCAGGGCGCGGGCAACGGCAGCGATACCACGACCGGCCGGGGCGGCGTCATCCACAACATCGGCTACCGCCGCTATGACGCCATCCGGCTCGGGCGCCCGGCAATCGTCCGGGCGCTGATGTGGCATAGCCTTCGGTCCGCGTTCGGCCTCCGGCGCGGCGCCAGGGCGAAGATCTTCCCGTCGCTGCTGTTCGCCATCATGTGCCTGCCTGCCGTGGTCAACGCGGTGGCGCTGGCGACCCATCCCGGCGGTAGCCCGATCATCAGCTACGACAGCTACGTGCCGTCGATCCGCACTGTGGTGATGCTGATCTTCGTGGCGCTGGAGGCCCCCAACGTGGTCTCGGCGGACCTGCGCAACCACACGCTGCCGCTGTACTTCGCCAGGCCGATCCGCCGGATTGACTATCCGGCCGCCAAGCTCGCCGCGTTCGTAATTGCCTGCCTGCTGATGGTCGAGATCCCGGTGCTCGTCTTGTACCTCGGCAACGTCTCGCAGGTGCATGGCACGCACGCGGTCTTCGAGCAGACCCTGCAACTCGGGCCCGGCCTGCTCTACGGGGCCGCCTGGGCGGTGCTGCTGGCCAGCATCAGCCTGCTGCTGGCCAGTGCGACCGGCAAGCGGGTCTTCGCGATCTGCGCCATCGGCATCCCGCTGTTCTTCTCCTGGATCCTGGCCAACGTGCTGGCGCATGTCGGCGCCCAGGCGTTCGGCCCGGCAGCTTTCGGCCAGCCATCGGCGCTGGCCAGCCTGGCGGGCCTGATCAGCCCGTTCACCCTGCTCGGCGGCGTGCTGCGCTGGCTGCAGGCACCGAATCCCGGTCCCGCCGCAGTGCTTCAGGCGACGACTGTCGGCCAGTACGGAGCGCTCTACGGAGCAGTTTTCCTGTTGCTCACCGTCGCGGCGGCCGGCGGCCTGATCCTGCGTTACCGGAAGGTTGGGGTGGCATGACGACGATCGAGCTGCGCGGGGTGTCCCGCTGGTACGGCAACGTCGTGGCCGTGAACGACATCTCGATGACCATCGGCCCCGGCGTCACCGGGCTGCTCGGCCCGAACGGCGCGGGCAAGACGACCATGCTGAACATGATCGCCGGATTCTTGCCGCCCTCGCGCGGCGAGATCGCCGTGGCCGGCCAGCGGACCTGGCGCAATCCCGCCATGTTCCGCCAGGTAGGAGTCGTGCCCGAGCGCGACTCGGTGTACGCGTTCCTGACCGGCACCGAGTTCGTCTCGGTCACCGCACGGCTGCACGGGCTGCCCGATGCCGACGCGGCGGCGCGACGGGCCATCGAGCTGGTCGAGATGAGCGAAGCGCAGGACCGGCGGATCGCCACCTATTCCAAGGGCATGCGCCAGCGGATCAAGGTGGCCGCGGCACTGGTCCATGATCCCGAGGTCGTGCTGCTGGACGAGCCGTTCAACGGCATGGACCCGCGGCAGCGGCTGCAGATGATGGACCTGCTGCATGACCAGGGCGGCCAGGGCAGGGTGATCGTGTTCAGCTCGCACATCCTCGAGGAGGTGGAGCGGCTGTCCGGCATGATCCAGGTCATCGTCGGCGGCCGACTGGCCGCCTCTGGTGACTTCCGGGCCATCCGGCGGCTGATGACGAACCGGCCGCACGTGTTCCTGGTGCACTCCTCCGACGACCGGTCGCTGGGCGCGGCGCTGATCGCGCGGCCCGCAGTCAGCGCGGTCGAGCTGACCGCACACGGCCTGCAGGTCCGCGCGTCCGACTACGGGACGTTCACCAGGGAGGTTGCCGGAGTCAGCCGCGATCACGGCATCCGGTTGCGGCAGGTGCTGCCCGCCGATGAGTCCCTGGAAAGTGTCTTCACCTACCTGCTGGCGTCGTGATGACGGCCAGCAAGACGACGGGCCGCCACGCGGACCGTAACGGAACGGGGCAGCCGATGCGTGGCCTGCTCAACGCCGACATCATCCGGCTGACGCTGCGCGCCGCCATGAGCCGGCGACGGGCACTGCTGTTTGCGCTGCCAGCCATCATCCTGATCGGCATCTCCGCGCTGCTGAAGGGCGAGGCGCACAGTGCGGCCTGGCCGCCGCAGGTCCTGGGCACGGTCGGCTACCTGATCCTCGCGCTGACCGCGCTGATCGTGGGCGGCAGCGTGCTCGGCGCTGACATCGACGACGGCAGCATCCTGCACCTGCTGGCCACGCCGGTCAGCCGGCGAACCGTTGTGCTCAGCAAGTACCTGGTGGCCGTCGTGCTGACGATCGCGTTCGCGGCGGTGCCCGAGTACCTGGCGGGCGCGATCGCCACCGGCGCCTCGAGCCGCCTGGCCGTCGGCTTGCTCGCGGGCGCTCTGGCCGGCTGCGTTATCTACAACGCGCTGTTCGTCATGCTGACCGCGGTGTTCAGTCCCGGTCAGGCGCTGGCGATCGGGCTGCTGTACGTGCTGCTCTGGGAAGGTCTGCTGGCAAGCCTGGTGCCGGGCGTCAGCCTGCTGTCGGCCGGGCACTACAGCCTCGCGGTGGCGAACTCGATCGCGCACAATGCCGCCCTGCATGCCTACCTCAACCTCGGCACCGGGGTTGGCATGGGGCTGGTCGTGACGGTCGGGTCGCTGGCGCTCGCCTCGGTCCAGCTGTCGGCGTTCAGCGCCACCGGCGACGTGTCATGAGCGCACCCACGGTGAGCTAGCGGGGCGTGGTCTCGCCGGGCCGGAAGGCGGGCCCGTGCCCCGGAATTATCACCGTGGCCACGGCCAGGATGCGGGCGCGACTGGCCGACAGCACCGAGGCGTCCGGGGCGAACGGGTCCTGCGCGGGCCCGTCCGATGCCCACCAGGCGTGCGTGCATGCATGCACGCCGTCGGGTGTCGCCGCGAGTGTCGTGATGTCTTCCGGCGTGTGGCCGGGCGTGGCCATCAGCGTGACCGACGGGCTCAGCTGGTAGCCCTCGGCTTCCCGGCTGATCCACAGGTCGCCATCGTAGATGGCCCAGTGATCATGGATCCGGGCCGCCGTGAAGAGCGCGGCGTTCACCGTGTGGTCGGGATGGTGGTGGCTGAACACGATATCGGTCACGGCTTCCGGCGCGAGCCCGTGCCCGGCCAGCGCGGCCAGCAGGGCCTGCCGGGATGCGACCATACCCGGATCGACGACGATGGCGGCGTTCCCGTCCTGAATGAGGGTGACGGTGCTGGCGACGCGCTCGCCGTCGGACTCCTCGCGGGCATAGCCCGCGGAAATGACGTGCACGGTCGCAGATCCGGTGGGCGGGAGCCTGATGTCGCGCATAACCGCCGACCTTACCGGATCGCGGTCGCGGGAACGCCGGCTCGGGCGTGCTCGTCGGCGTGCGCGATGTTCAGCAGCGACCGCCAGAGTACGCCGAGGAGCACGGCCGACCCGGCGAAGGCGAACCAGAACGGCGCGGTGATGCCCCACGCTGAGGCGACCAGCCCGCCCAGCACCGACCCGATCACGATGCCGCCGACGACGCCGGTGAGGTAGACGCTGCCGACGCGGCCCTGGAACTGCGCGGGCACGGCTCGCTGCCGCACGCTTGTCGATGTCGTTCCCCAGATGAACGCGTGCGCACCGAAGATCACGAAGACGGTCAGCGCGAACCAGGGCCAGCGGGTGAGCGCGAGCGCAAGGTGGGTCAGCGTCTCGATGATCAGCCCGCCGCGCATGATGACGCCCAGTGGCAGGTGCCGTTCCAGCCATCCGTAGGACACGCTGCCCAGCAGGCCGCCCACCGCCATCGCCGTGGTGATCAGCCCGAAGCCGAGTGCGCCCATGCCCAGCCGCTCGCGCGCGTACAGCACCAGCACCGACCAGGCGGCGCCGAAGGTGACGTTGAAGGTGAAAATCGTGATCGCCAGCGTCCGAATCGCGGCGTGCTGCCACAGCCAGCGCCAGCCCTCGCTGATGTCGTCGCGGACCCGGCCGTGCTGGCCAGGACCGATGCGCGCCGGCAGCCGCACTCGCGAGATCAGCAGCACGCCAGCGAGCACGCACACGCTCTCGCTGACGAAGGGCAGCGCCATCCCGGCGGCGAACAGCGCGGCGCCGACCGGCGGCCCGGCGAGATGGTTCCACACGATCACGCCGGTGAGCGCACGTGAGTTCGCGATGCCCAGATCGGGCTTGTCGACCAGCATCGGCAGCAGCGTGGTGGAGGTCGTGTCGCCGAAGGTCTCGATGACTCCGAACACGAACAGGGCGGCCAGGACCACCGCGATGTCCACGCGGTGCGTCAGGATCGACGACACCAGCAGCATCAGGATCGCCAGCCGCGCCAGGCCGGTCACGATCACGATGGCGCGCCGGTTGAGCCGGTCGGCGACCACGCCGGCGTACAGGCCGAACAACAGCCAGGGCAGCCGCAGCGCGAACGCAGCCATCGCCACTATCAAAGGGCTGCGCGTCTGCGATGCCACCAGCAGCGGGCCGGCCGCCAGCGTGATCCCGTCACCCAGGTTCGTCACCCAGGACGAAGCCAGCAGCCAGCGGAAACTGCGGCCGAGCCGCGGTGGCGCGACGAGATCGGCAAGCCGCTGCACCGCCTGCCTCGCCGCCTCGATCACAGCCACATCATCGCGCATACCACTGACGCCGCCGCCCGGCCGGACTCGAGAGCGGACTGGGCAGCGGGGCTGCGAACGCCTGGCCGTGGTCGCCCGCGGCTAACTGCCGGGTCGCGGTTGGGCGAGATGCCGCGGCGACGGTGAACCGAAGCTCCGGTCGCTCAGCCGGCCTTGGCAGCGGTCTTGCGCTCTTTCTTGTAGGCACGGACGGCGGCGAGCGACGCCTCGTCGGTGATGTCGGCCACCGAGTAGTGCGAGCCATCCTCACCGAAGTGGCCGGCCGCCTCGCGCCAGCCGTCCGGGCGGACGCCGAACTGCTTGCCCAGCAAAGCAGCGAAGATCTGCGCCTTGTAGCCGCCGAAGCCCGGCAGCTCAGCGAGCCTGGCCACGAGTTCCTTCCCGGAGGCGGCAGAGGTCCAGATGGCGGCGGCGTCGCCGTCATAGCGATCCGCGATCAGCCTGGCCAGGTCCTGCGCTCTGGCTGCCATGGCCTTGGGGAAGCGGTGCAGGGCTGGCCGCTCGGCGAAGACCGCGGCCAGCGCCGCCGGGTCGTATTCGGCCAGCTCGGCCGCCGTCGGCTCGTGGCCGAGCCGCTTGGCCAGCTCGTACGGCGAGCTGAACGCCTTCTCCAGCGGCACCTGCTGATCAAGCATCATGGCGATCAAGAGCGCGAGCGGATTGCGGGTCAGCAGCTCGTTGGCCTCGTCCTGGATGGGCAGGGAGAGCATCATGTGGTCATCATCCACTATCAGGCCGATGACCCGGAACTGCCAGGCTCGCCGCGACGGCCCGGCCGGACCGGGCCCTGGCGAACCGGGGCCCGGTCAGGGTTCTGGCACAGCCCCGGCAATCTCGGTAGCCTGATGCCGCTGCGCCTGGTGCAGCCGCGGCCTGATGCCGCCGCGGCCTGATGCCGCCGCGGCTGAGGGGAAGGTCTCATGACGGACGTCGGGCAGGAACGGGCCGGGCTGGTCCCCTCAGTCCCGTCGGCGAGGAGCCAGATCCAGGTAGTTCCCGTCAAAGGGCTGCCCGTTGTGGCAGCGATCGTGATCTTCGTGATCGCGGCGGTGGCCGGCAACTGGCTGTGGGCGCTCACCTTCTGCCATGTGGCCGGCGGCGCGCTGTGGACGGCCATCGACTTGTTTGTCGGACTGGTGGTAGGGCCAATCCTGGGCAGGCTCTCCCTGCCGGCGCGGGCAGAGTTCACCGCCCGGTTCATGCCGAAGATGGTGCTGATCATGCCAACGGTGGTGCTGATGACCCTGGCGGCAGGCTTTCAGCTCGCATTGCTCAAGGGAAACCTGGCGCCGTCCAGCCCGAATCATTCCTGGCTGATCGTCTCGTATTGCGTCGTCGGCGTGATGGCCGTAGTAGCGCTCGGCGTGCTGGAGCCAGCCAATATCGCGGTGCTGTTCGAGATGCGCAAGTCGCAGCCCGACGGCCTGGTCATCGCGAAGCTGATGCGGCGGTTCGTCTACACGGCCGGTATCACCGGCCTGATGCAGGTTGCCACCCTGATCATCATGACCAGGGTGGCAACGCAGTGACCTCGCAGCATGCGCCGGCGACCAGCGCGGCCGCCACTGCGACCCGGCGGTTCCCGCCGGCCGCGGAGTTTGCCATCGTCTCGCTCGCTTTCGTGGTCGTCGGCGGGATCATCATGGCGTCTTACGCGCCCCGCAGGCCGCCGCTGGCCGCGCCTATCACGATCGCGGTTGTTGCCGCGGTGCTTCTGCTGGCCAGCGCGCTGATGGTGAGCCGGCTCCGGGAGTTCGCGTGGAACCGCTTCTTCGTCGTGCTCAGCTGGGCCGGGCTTGCCTACGTCATCTCGGCGGGCATGATCGCTTTCGCCTTCATCCGTGATCATGTCCGCGGCGCCCCGCTGGCCGTGTTGCTGGTGCTGCTGGTCATGTTCGCCGCGGACGTCCCGTTGATCATCGCGGTCACGGTTGCGCGTTACTCCTCGCCGCCGCACTCAGCGGACTGACAGACTCCGCTCGCCGTGATCCGGCTCAACCGGAGGCCCCGGCTCAACCGGAGGCCCCGGCTCAGGCGGGCAGCAAAGGCGTCATGGATGTCATCAATTACCATCAAGGCGGTACGTACGAACCTGCCCGGCTGGCCGGCCGCCGGGCAGGGTACGCGGGCCGCCATGGTCGCTGCGATCGCGGGCGCTGCTGTCCCGGCGGGGAACTACAGACCGGGCTGGGTAGTTCAGGTAACAGGGAACGAAGTTCCCGGAGGGAGTCCGGCATGGCACCACATTTCAGGTATGGCCTCATTGGGGTCGTGATCGGGCTGATCTTGTTCATCGTCAATCCGTGGCTCGCCATCGCGGTGATAGCGGCCGCGATCGCCATCCCGGTCATCGCCTACCGCATGCTGTCGCCCGAGCAGCGGCGCAGGCTGCGCCGGGCTCGCGAACGCAAGCAGCTCGGCGGCTAGCGCATCCGGCTGGCCGTCGGGCCGGTCCCGGCCGCCCGCTGGTGTCACACCAGCGGGTTCGTCACCTTGATCTGCGGGAATCGGCTGAAGTCGCGATCGGCGCTCCATAGTTCCCTGACGCCCTGGTTCAGGCACAATGCCGCGATCCTAGCGTCGTGTACGAGCGGGCCGGTGACCTTGGCGCTCGCCAGCAACGAACTCAGCGCCTGCCAATAGTTGCTGCCCTCGCTCAGCGCCACCACAGAGGGCGATTCGAGCCACGCGGCGATCTGGCTGATAGCTTCGCCCGGGCTACTTGGGGGGTCGTAGATGCGCGGATGCGTGGTAATCGAGTAGAACTCGTGCACGCACGGCCAGGGCAGTGCCCACGGTGCCGGGCTTTCCGCTAGCTCGCGAATCGCCGCGGCAGCCGCCTCGTGGAAGGGCGAGTCGCGCCGGTGCGCGTAGACCAGGAGGTTCGTGTCCACCGCGATCACAGCCGGTCTCCGTAGCTGAGCTCCCTGATCGCGGCCCAGCCGGTGGCCGCGAGTTCGGGGCGCAGCCCGCGTCCGTCCACGCTGGCATCCCGCATGACGTACCCCTGACTGCGGCGACGCCGGGCGATCACGGCTCGCAGTCCTTCCTCGAGCACAGATCTCATCGTCGTCCCCTCGGCCCTGGCAATCTCCTGGGCCTCGCGGACGAGTTCGTCGGGCAGCTCGACGGTGGTCTTCATATGGCTAACCGTATCAAGTAGGCCGTAGTGCCGTATCGTCCCGGCGCTGCCGCCGCAACCGGCCAGGTGCGCAAGCGGCCGGCTGGGCAGGGCCCGTTCCCGCCCTGGTGGTGGCGTCAGGGCTCGGTTGGCCGCCAGAACTCCGGGAACTCCCGCGGCGCCGTCGGTCCCTGGTAGTTCGCCAGCGGCCGGAAGATCCGGTTGTCGCTGATCTGCTCCGCCGCGTTCGCCATCCAGCCGATGATCCGGCTGCACGCAAAGGTCGCGGTAAACATCTCGCGCGGCAGCCCGGCCGCCTCGAGCACGACGCCGGCGTAGAACTCGACGTTCGCGTACAGCTCACGGCCGGGCTTGAGCTCGGCGAGCAGCTGGACCGCGGTCTTCTCCACGACCTCGGAGAACGCGACGCGCTCGCTGTGCAGTTCCCTGGCCACTTCGTGCAGCAGTGCCGAGCGGGGATCGATGGTCTTGTAGATCCGGTGGCCGAAGCCCATCAGCTTGTCGCCGTGCTCGATGGCGTGCCGCAGCCATGACTCGGCGTTGTCCGGGGTGCCGATGGCGTCCAGCATGTCGAATACCCGCGCCGGAGCCCCGCCGTGGAACGGGCCGGACAGCGCCCCGAGCGCGCCGGTCACGACGGCGCCCAGGTCAGCTCCCGAGGATGCGATGACCCGCGAGGTGAAGGTGGAGTTGTTGAAGCCATGGTCGATGGTCAGCATCAGGTACCGCTCGACGGCGTACCTGGCCCGGTCGGCGGGCACCGCGCCGGTGATCATGTAGAGGTAGTTCTCGCTGTAGCCGAGATCGGCCCGCGGCTGTACCGGCTGCTGCCCGCTGGCCAGCCGGAACAGCTGAGCAGCCAGCACCGGCATGATCGCCGACAAGCGCAGTGCCTGCTCGGCTGTCTCGGCCTCACTCTGATCGGTCCACGGCTTGCAGCCGATGGCCTGGGCGGCGACGGAGATCGCGGTGCGCAGCGACGCGAGCGAGCCTGGCGGGCTCAGCCGGGCTATCGCCGGCAGCAGCTCACTGACTCCGGCAGGCAGGTCACGCAGTTCTGCTGTTTCCCTGGCGAAGTCCGCCCGCTGCTGCGGGGTGGGCAGGTCGCCGCGCAGCAGCAGATGCCAGGCATCCTCCACCCGGCCGCGACGGGCGATGTCCACGGCGTTGTAGCCCCGGTAGTGGTAGAAGCCCTGCCGGCCAAGCACGTCGGATACTTCGGTCCGGGCGACCGACACTCCGGCCAGCCCGGCGGGCGCCTCATAGGGCGCGTTAGCGACATCTGCTGACGCGGCACTCATGCTGCTACTCCTTAGGCGGGCGAACGGGAGCCGCTCTAATATTGGTCACCACTGCATGACCGCGTCAATATTGATTGAAATCAACGTACCGATTGACGGCCGCTGCCTGACCGGAGGTCGGCACGACAGGGGTGAACGCCGGTGACCGAGTGGATCGGCGCGGCCGAAGCCGCGCAGCGGCTGGGCATCAAGCAGGCCAGCCTGTACGCCTATGTGAGCCGCGGGGTGCTCAGCCGGCGCCGCGAGGCCGACGGCCGGGCCAGCATGTTCGATGCCGGCGAGGTCGACGAACTGGCCCGCAAGGCCAGGCCGCGCCGTTCCGGCAGCGGCCTGGCTGAGCTGGTCATCGAGTCGGCGCTGACCGAGATCACCAGCACCACGCAGCGCTACCGCGGCCACGACGCGACGGACCTGGCGCTGCGGCGCAGCTTCGAGGACGTGGCAATGCTGCTGTGGACAGGTTCGCTGCCGGCCGGCGACCCTGGAGCGGGGCCGGCCGGGGTTCTTGGTGCGGGGGAGGGCGGGGTTCCTGGCGCGGGGAAGCACGGGCTGGCGGCCGGGCCCGGCGGCGACTGGCAGGCGACCACTGCGGCGCTCGCGGCCGGACGCGCCGCGCAGGCTGCCCTGCCAGCCGGCACGCTGCCGCTCGAGCGGCTGCAGGTCATCGTCCCGGCACTGGCCGCTACCGACCAGTTCCGGCTGCACCTGGATCTCCCTGCTGTCGTCCATGCCGGGAAGGCCCTGGTGGCCGGCATGACCGATGCCCTGCCCGACGGACGGACGAGCAGTGGCCCGGACGGCGCAGGGTCGGCGGCGGACGGGGCCTACGGCACCGGAGTCGCCACCCGGCTCGCGGCGAAGCTCTGCGCCGGACCGGTTCCCGCTGGCCTCGTCCGGGTGCTGAACGCGGCCCTGGTCCTGGTCGCTGACCACGAGCTAGCCGCATCCACGCTGGCCGCCAGGGTCGCTGCGTCGATGCGCGCCGATCCGTACGCGGTCGTCGCTACCGGCCTTGGCGCGATGGGCGGTGCCTTGCACGGCGGCGCCGCGCTCGGTGCCGAGCTGATGCTGGGGTCGGCTCGCTCGCCGGCCGACGCACCGCGGGTCGTCGGCGACGTCCTGCGGCGGGGGGAGCGGCTGCCGGGCTTCGGCCATTTCGTCTACAAGGACGGTGATCCGCGGGCAAACCTGCTGCTGCGGCTGATTACCGAGTTCGCTCCCGACGCGCCGCAACTGGCGATCGCCCTGGCGGTCACGAAGGACGCGCGCCGGCGTGCTCTGCCGGAGCCCAATATCGAGTTCGCTCTCGCCGTGCTGGCCGGAGTGGCAGGAATGATCCGCGGCGCGGGGGAAGCGATCTTCGCGACCGGCCGCACGGCAGGCTGGCTCGCGCATGCGCTCGAGGAGTACGAGCGCAACATCCCGATCCGGCCGCGCAGCGTCTACACCGGCCCGGTATCGGCGACCTAGCTCGATGGCGGACAGGGTTTAGGCGGACAGGGTTTAGGCGGACAGGGTTTAGCTGTCGCCTGGGCGAGCACTGCCCGGGACCCGAGGTAGCTGTCAATCAGTCAGGCTTGCGAGCTAGCCCGGCATATCCGGCGATCTGCTCGCCGTCGTCGGGCGCGGCCGATCCTGGCCGCCAGCGGTGGACTTGCACCAGGCCGGGGTCAAGCAGTTCCAGGCCGTCGAAGAACCGGGCGATCTGCTCCCGGCTGCGCAGCGTGGTCGTGTTCGCGGAGCGGGCGTTCACCCGGCGCGCCGCCTCGCCGATCTGATCGGGAACGATGTCGCTCGCCGGATGGAAGATTGCCAGCCAGCTGCCCGCTGGCACTGCCTCGGTGAAACGGGCGACGATGGCGTGCGGGTCGTCGTCGTCGCTGATGAGTTGCAGTACGCCGATCAGCAGGATGGCGATCGGCTGCCGGAAGTCCAGCAGCTGTGACGCGGCACTGAGGATGGTCTCCGGATCGCGCAGGTCGGCGTCCAGGTAGCTAGTCGCTCCCGGCGAGGTGCTGGTGAGCAGAGCCCGGGCGTGCGCGAGAACCATGGGATCGTTGTCGACGTAGACAACCCTGGCGTCGGGTGCTATCGCCTGGGCGACCTCGTGCGTGTTGCTCGCTGTCGGGATGCCGGTCCCGATATCAAGGAACTGGCGGATGCCTGCCTGGCCTGCCAGGTATCCGACCGCGCTGGCCAGGAACGCACGCTGAGCGCGGACCCCTCGGCGAAGGCCAGGGTAGGCCGCCAGCGCCTGCTCGGCCGCCTCGCGGTCGACAGCGAAGTTGTCCTTGCCGCCGAGCCAGTAGTCATAGATCCGGGCCTGGTGCGCCACGCTCGTATCGATTAAGCCGCGGGGATCCTGGTCCTCGGCGTAGCCGTCCGTCACGGCATGACTCCCATCGGGTTCAGCGGCGATCCGAGTTCAGCATAGTGTGGCCGCCCGTTGCGGCGGGAATGCGGTGGCTTAGCGCGGCATTATGCCGGGTGAGCTAATGAGGAGTGGTAATGGTTGTACGCCGACTGAATCATGCCGTCCTGTACGTGCGCGACCTCGCCGCGTCCGTTGACTTCTACACCGCAACCCTCGGCTTCGAGATTGCCATGGAGATACCGGGCCGGGCGGCCTTCCTGCGCGCCCGTGGTACGGCTAACGACCATGATCTCGGCTTGTTCTCGGTGCCTGACGGCAAGTTGCCGCACGGCAGCTATGTCGGTCTGTACCACCTGGCCTGGGAGGTCGGCACGCTGGCCGAGCTCGCCGCTGTCCGCGACCGGCTGACTGCCAGGAACGCGCTCGTCGGCGCGAGTGATCACCGCGTGTCGAAGTCTTTGTACGCAAAGGACCCGAGCGGTATCGAATTCGAGGTGATGTGGCGGGTGCCGGCCGAGGCCTGGGCAGCAGAGACCGCCCACGGCTCGATGATCGGGCCGCTGGACCTCGACGCGGAGATCGCGCGGTGGGGCGACCGGGTGACCGGCGCCGCGGCCGGCTCCGTTACCTGACCGGCGGGCACCCGGCTACCTGACCGGCGGGCACCCGGCCGGGGCCGATTCAGCATCGGATCCGCGCTGAGAACCGGGCATAGCGGTTGATAAGGTCGCCTGGGAGGGCTGGATGGGATGCAAAGTCGGCAAGCTCAGCGCGGTTTCGTGAGGACCTCGACGCTGCCCTTGTAGCCGATGCCGCGGATGTGCACGACGGGCGCGCCGGCCGGCAGGCGACCTTCCAGGTCCTCCTCAGCTGACCAGCCCTTGCTCACGCCGAAGCCGTCGAGTTCGACCCGGACGCCGAGGGGGACCAGCACGTCGATGCGCGACTTGTAGGCGATCGCGAACAGGGTGGTCACCGGCGCGGTCAGTTCGGCGGCGCGCAGATCGATGTGCCCGCTGCCCTTGTAGACGACCGTCCGGAATTGCTCGGGCACGCTCCAGCGCCCGCCCCGCCGGACCGAACTCTTGTAGGCCATAGCCAGTCGGCCCGGTCTGCGGCCGGCTGGCGCAGGCCGCGCCGTCATGGCAGGCGAACCGGCCGGCGGGCCGTCGGGCAGATCGCGAGTCAGCACTGCCAGGTCGCTGCTCAGCCGGGCGGTCAGGGCCGCCCTGGTCCGCTGGTCAAACTCGTCGTCGTCGAGCCTGCCTTCGGCGAAGGCCTCCTGCAGCCGCTGCACAACGGCGTCCCGGTCCCGGTCACCGGCCCGGATTGGCTCAGCAGGTTCCATCGGCGTGCCTCCGAATCAAGATGTATCTTGACTAAGCGTAGCGCCAGGCCGCGGTGAAGTTACGCGTAAAGAATTTAGCCCGAAACGGTGCAATATCCTTCGGGATCATGGGTTGCGGCAGAGCGGTCAAGCGCGGGCCAGCCTGGCGTACAAGTCGGCAGTCTGGGCAGCGATCTTCTCCCAGCTGAACTCGGTTATTGCCCGGTTCCGGCCGCGGGCGCCGAATTCGGCCGCTCGCGCCGGGTCAGCAAGCAGCGCGTTGACGGCGTCGGCTAGCGCCCGCTCGTCGCCGGGCGGCACCAGCAGCCCGGTCTGGCCGTCCGCCACCACCTCGGGGATCCCGCCCACGGCGGACGCGACGACAGCGGCACCGCAGGCCATCGCCTCGAGGTTGACGATCCCCAGCGGCTCGTATTCGGACGGGCAGACGAACACGGTGGCGTGGCTCAGGACCTGGATCACTTCAGACTTCGCTAGCATGCCCGGCAGCCAGATCACTCCGGAACGGCTCGCCCGCAAGTGCTCGACCAGCCCGGTGACCTCAGCCTGCAGCTCGGCGGTATCGGCCTGGCCCGCGCACAGCACGAGCTGCGCGGCCGGATCGATCCGCTCCGCGGCCCGCAGCAGCACCGGCAGGCCCTTCTGCCGTGTCACCCGCCCGATGAACACGACAGACGGCGCGGCCGGATCGATGCCGAAGCGGTCCAGCACGTCACGCTCCTGGTCCGGCTGGTACTGGTCGGCATCGATCCCGTTGTAGATGACGTGCACGCGATCGGCCTGCACCGCTGGATAGGAAACGAGGATGTCAGCGGCCATCCCTTGAGATACGGCAATGATGGCCGCGGCTGACTCGATGGCAGTTCGCTCGCACCAGCTCGACAGCGCGTAGCCGCCGCCGAGCTGCTCGGCCTTCCACGGCCGGAGCGGCTCCAGCGAGTGCGCGGTCATCACGTGCGGCACGCCGTACAGCAGCGAGCTCAGGTAGCCAGCCAGGTTGGCATACCAGGTATGCGAGTGCACCAGGTCAGCGCCGCCTGCTGCGGCGGCCATGGCGAGATCGGCGGAGATCACCTGGAGCGCGGAGTTGGCCGCGGCCAGCGCGTCCCATGGCTGGTGCACGACCGCGGCGGGCGCGGCGTTACCTGCCCCGGCGGCCGCAGTGGCCGCGCGGCCGGCCCCCCGGTCGCCCCGGCTGGTCCGCTCGCCCCAGCCGCCCTGCCTGTGCACGGTCAGGTCCACCAGGCCGGCCAGCGAGCGGGCCAGGTACTCCACGTGCACGCCGGCACCGCCGTAGACCTCCGGCGGGTACTCCCTGGTCAGCATCGCCACCCGGAGCGGCTGGCTGACGGCAGCGGTCTCCGTCACGAGCCCGTTCCCGTCACGACTGTGACCTGGTCACAGCGGCACTTTCTGGCCCTTGCCCACGACCGTGATCCCGCCTTCCGACACCACGAAGCCCCTGGCTCGGTCATGTTCCTTGTCGACCCCGATGACCGCGCCCTCGGGAACGTCCACGTTCTTGTCGATGATGGCGTTCTCGATGACGGCATGCCGCCCGATCCTGGTGTTGTGCAGTATGACGGCGCGCTCGACCCTGGCCCAGCTGTTGACCCGGACGCCGGGCGATAGCACGGCGTCGCGGACGAGACCGCCGGACACGATGACGCCGTTGCTGACGACGCTGTTGATCGCCCGGCCGACCCGATCGCCGCTGTCGTGCACGAACTTGGCCGGCGGCTGCGACGGCACCTGGGTCAGCAGCGGCCACTTGTCGTTATAGAGGTTGAAGATCGGGTGCACGGCGCACAAGTCCATCTGCGCCTCGAAGTAGGAGTCCAGCGTCCCGACATCACGCCAGTAGCCGGCATCGCGCGGCTCTGCGCCCGGGACCTTGTTGTCCAGGAAGTCATAGACCTGCGCCATGCCCTTGCCGACCAGCATCGGGACGATGTCGCCGCCCATGTCGTGCCGGCTGGCGTCGTCGGCGGCGTCCGCGCGCAGCGAGTCCACCAGGATGTCCGCGCTGAAGACGTAGATGCCCATCGAGGCGAACGCCACGTCGGGCCGGCCGGGCATGGCCGGCGGGTCGGCGGGCTTCTCCAGGAACGCCTCGATGGTGCGCCCGTCCGGAGCCACCCGGATCACGCCGAAAGCCGTCGCATCAGTCCGCGGCACCGGGATCGCCGCCACCGTCACCCCGGCGCCACCGGCGATGTGTTGGTCGATCATCTGCTGCGGGTCCATCCGGAACACGTGGTCGGCGCCGAACACCGCGACGATGTCCGGCTGGTCGTCATAGATCAGGTTCAGTGACTGATAGATGGCGTCTGCCGAGCCGGTGAACCAGCGCGGGCCAAGCCGCTGCTGGGCCGGGACAGGCGTCACGTAGTTGCCGAGCAGGCTGCTGAGCCGCCAGGTCGTGGTGATGTGGCGGTCCAGGCTGTGGCTCTTGTACTGGGTCAGCACGCAGATGCGCCGCATCCCGGCGTTGACCAGGTTGGACAAGGCGAAATCTACCAGCCGGTACAGGCCGCCGAATGGCACGGCTGGCTTGGCCCGGTCCGCGGTCAGCGGCGCGAGTCGCTTGCCGGCCCCACCGGCCAGGACCATGGCGAGCACTCTCGCCTGTCCAGCCTCTGAGTAGGCAGCCATCTCCACCTCCTGGACCACTGGGGCAAGGTAAGCCCTCGTGGTTACAAGTGTGGTCCGCGAACGCGGAGATAAGTATCGCCGGCCGCTAGGCCGGCCGCGTTACCCGGATCTTGGACTGTTCGTGCCCGGTCTCTTCCCAGTCCGCCAGGTACTGCGCAGTCAGGCCGTACCGCTTGGCCAGGCCGATCAGCGTGTCGGTGTGGTAGTAGAAGTCCTCGCGCAGAACCTGGTGCTCGGTGCCCTCGGTGCGGTCGAAGGTGAAGTCGAAGAACCCGCCAGGGGCCATGATCCGGCCGATATGTGCCAGGCACTCCTCGATCACCGGGAGCGGCGAATGGGAGAACACGCTGTGGGCGTGGACGACGTCGAAGTAGCCGTCCGGCAGGAACTCCAGCTTCATGTCGCTGACCAGGCTGAGGTAGGGAAGCTTGCGCTGCAGGCCGTACTCGACGACGGTGCGCTGGGCCGCCAGCAGGATGTCCGGCGAGATGTCGGTGCCGTAGTAGTTGCCGGCGTCCAGGTAGTCGATGAACAGCCGGCCGGCCCGGAGGTTGCCGCAGCCTATGTCGAGCATCCGCATGTCGGGTTTGAGCCCGTGGCTGCACAGATAGTCGAACTGCAGCTGACCGATCTGCAGCCAGGCCTCGCGGGTCTTGCTGCCGACCGCGGCGTCGCTGCTCCTGCCAGCATCGGAACGCATGACTGCGCGGTAGTAGCTGATGTGGTCACGCGTGGTCAGCCAGAGCCAGGTGTCGCGGCCGTGGCGGCGAGCGTACCCGGCAATGCGGCCAGGGTGGCGGATCGCGTAACCGATCTGATAGGTCAGGCGCGAGCGATTCTTCCCATGCACGCAGTCATGCTAGGGCAATCCCGCCCGCTGCGCGGCACGCGGGCGGCAGCGGCACGCGGGCGGCGCGACGCCTAGGCCGAGGTCTCGTCCGGGTCGGCGGACCGCCGGGTGGTGGCCCTGGTGGCCAGCATCCTGGCCGTATGTACGCCGGCGCCCAGTACGATGCCCCAGACCAGCGCATCTCGCAAGGCGACCTGCGGATCCTCGGGGTGCTCCGGCGGCTTCTTGCCGGTGATCTTCGTCCAGCCGAAGGACAAGACCTTGCGGGCCGCAAAGGCTGCGCCCGCGCCGACCAGCGCGCTCACCACGCGGCTCCCCGCACTGTTCTTGGCTGCCATCAGCTGGTCCTCCTTAACACCCGTTCCGCTGCTGCGGTGACTGGGCGATCATGTCATGTTCAGGCCGCCAGGGCTGGCCACGGGCCGGCAAGTCTCGATGGCGGCGGCGAGCCTGGCCGGGTGCCTCGTCGCCAGCAGCCAGTACGGGCTAGCCGGATCCGGGCCCTTGACTTCGATATAGACAGCGTCCCGCAGGTACGGCCGGATCAGGGTGTGAGCCGCCGGATCGGCTCGCGGACCGCGCAGCGCCCTGGCTTGTGCCTCGCTGAGGGCGCGTACCTCGCCGACCATGGTCAGCGGCAGGGTCGCGGGCCCGGCTCTCAGTTCTCCCGCGGTTACCTCGATCACCGCCTGGCCCCAGTTCACCAGGAACGCGGCCGTGACCGCGATCAGCGCGCCGAAGACAGCGATAGTGATGAGAAGATCAAAGCCGGTCCAGACAATTGCGCCAAAGGTGAGCATGGTGACCATCCCGACCACCCACCACAGTGGCGGTGCGAACAGGCGCTCCCGGTAGAAGTGCATGGCACCACGGTAGTTGGTTGCATGTACTGCATGACCGGCCGGTCAAGTGAGCGCAGCAGCGAACAGCCGACCGGGCGGGGCCGGTGGTGCGCTGATCTTGCTCATGGAGCCCGGCGAGCGTATGAAGCTCCTGATCCCCTACCTCGGCCCGGCAGGTGGCAGTGGGGCTGGCTCTTGTGACACCACCCGAAGCCAGCGGCTCGCTGGATCTAGATCCGCGAGCCTCGACCTTGGCGACGGTCGTCATGGCGATCGGCTTCGAGGTAAATCATGAAGAGACGGCGCAAATGCTCGGTGACCTGCGAGAGCACGAACGAGGACTGCGCGATAGATCGCAGCTAGTCGCATCCGCGACAGACGAGGGGGAGTGACGCGGCAGCAGGCCATGACAGCAGGCCAGAGCTTGACTGCCGTAACTTGTACTGCATGACGGGCCGGTCAAGTCAGCGCAGCAGCGAACCGCCGGCCTCGGCCGCCGCCAAGCACCATGACGGGGTACTAGCCGCCGTCCGGCGGCTCTGGCGGGCCGGCGAGGCTGGCGCCGCCTCGCATCCGGCTGCGGCCGGGCCGCAGCCGGGCCCCGGGCCGCAGCCGGGCCCCGGACCGCAGCCGGGCCCCGGGCCGCAGCCAGCTGCGGGACCGGAAGCTGCCAACGGGCCGGTCCGGCCGGATGGCGACTCGCGCGCGGTCAGCCCCGACCTGCAGGTGTCAAGGCTGCTACGCCAGACAGCGGCCTGGTCCTGGCGCCTGCTGCTCACCGGCCTGGTCATCTACCTGGCGTTTCGCCTCGCGGAATACCTGCGCCTGGTGGTGCTGCCGCTCATCGGCGCGCTGCTGTTCACCGCGCTCTTCCAGCCACTCGCGGGCTGGCTGCGGCGCCGCGGCGCCGGCGCGCTGCTAGCCACCTGGTGCTGCTTCGTGCTCGCGCTGCTGATCATCGGCGGCGCGATCACGCTGCTGGCCACTCAGATCAGCGCCGACTACCCGACGCTGTTCAGCGAGACTCAGCGAACCGCGAACACAATCGAGCGATCCCTCGCCGGACCGCCGTTCCACCTGAACGCGGCACGACTCTCCCGGCTCACCTCGGAGGGACTGAAGTACATCTCGCAGCACAAGTCGGTAGTAGCCGGGACGGTGCTGACGACCGGCAAGTACGCGCTGGAGTTCCTGGCCGGGATCATCCTCACGCTGTTCATCTCGTTCTTCCTGATCAAGGACGGTCGCCGGATCTGGAGTTTCGTGATCAGCGGGTCGCGGGGGGAAGCGCACCGGCGGGTGGACCTCGCGGGACAGGCGGCGTGGCAGGCGCTCGTCTACTACATCCGGGGCACGACCGTGGTGGCCGCGATCCACTCCGTGCTCATCGGGCTAGCGCTCTGGCTGCTCGGCGTCCCGCTGCTGGTCCCGTTCATCGTGCTGATATTCATCGCGGCTTATGTGCCCATCATCGGGATCCTGATAGTCGGGGCGCTGGCCATCCTGGTCACCCTCGCAACGAAGGGGTGGGTTGCCGCTGTCATCCTGCTGGGCGTCTTCATCCTGGAGAACCAGATCGAGGACCACCTGCTGCAGCCGCTGGTCATCGGCCGGATCGTCAGGCTCCATCCGCTGGCTATCATCCTGGTGCTCGGCGTGGGCGGGATCGTGGCCGGAATCCCTGGCGCCATCATCGCCGTTCCCGTAGCTGCCGTCATCACCTATGCCTGGCCGGTCCTGCGCGACGGCACGCCGGCGGGCTAGCCTGCGGGCCTGTACGGTGAGCAACCGGAGTTACCTGCGGAGGTCGGTCAGATGGCATGTGCCTGCGGCGAGCCCGGATCAGTCGAGGTGCTGATCCGGCGGCTCGATCCGGATCTGCCGATGCCGCTGCGCGCCCATCCGGGCGACGCGGGCAGTGACCTGTACCTCACCGCGGACATAGATGTGCAGCCTGGCCAGCGCGTCACCGTCGGCACTGGCGTGTGCATCGCGTTGCCAGATGGGTACGCAGGCTTCGTGCACCCTCGCTCGGGACTCGCCGCGCGGCACGGGCTGACGATCGTCAACGCGCCGGGCACCGTCGATGCCGGGTACCGTGGCGAGATCAAGGTGATTCTGCTGAACACCGATACTGACCACCCGGTCCGGCTCCGGCGGGGTGACCGGATCGCCCAGCTTGTGATTCAAAAGGTAGAACGCCCGCTCTGGCGTGAGGTGGTGACCTTGCCAGGATCGCAGCGCAGCGACGGCGGCCATGGCTCGACCGGAGGCCATGCGATGGGCGGCGGTCCCTCGGCTGAGAACTAGGTCCCGGCCGGCCTGGCCGGCTGGGAAGTAAGGAGCGTGCGGGGTGTTCCGACGGCGCCGCCGTGACGGCCAGCAAGATACCGGCGCTGAGCCCGGCGTCGGTGACTACCCGGCAGCCGGCGATGAACTCGCCGGGTATGCCGGCGGCGAGGAAGAGCGGGCTGGCCAGGAACTGTCCGGTGATGAGTGGGCCGGTGATGAGTGGGCCGGTGACGACCAGGCCGGTGACGACCAGGCCGGTGACGACCAGGCCGGCGATCTGGCCGAGGACACCGATGACTGGGCGCAGGACGGTCCCGGCGGGGTGAGCGGCGAGGACGGAGAACCGGGCGCATCACCCCGGCGGCCCCGGGCCGATCTTGGCGATCCGGTGACCTGGACCCGGCTGCGGGACTCCCAGGTCGTCCGTCCGGCTATGACGCGCTCTGCCGGTCCGTGGGACGGTGCAGGCGACTATCCCGAGGGGGAGCGCCTCGACTTCGGCTGCCTGCTGGTTCCGGTTCGCGAGGGCTTTGACGTCCAGGTGTTCGTGGCGGAAGAAGACGGCATCTCGATCGCGGTGGTCAGCGATGACAGCGGGCTGCAACTGCAGCCGTTCGCCGCGCCGCGAAGCTCAGGGTTGTGGGATGAGGTCCTGCCGGAGATCGGCCAGGAGGTGGCGAAGGCGGGAGGCCAGAGCGTCGAGCGGGATGGCCCGTTCGGGCCGGAGTTGCTCGCCAGGGTCATCCCGCAGGGCGCGGAGGGCCACGACGTTCCGCCGCAGCTCCTCCGCTTCATCGGCGCCGACGGCCCGCGCTGGTTCCTGCGGGGGCTGATCAGCGGTCCCGCCGCCGGTGACGCGCAGCTCGCGCAGCCATTCGAGGAGATATTCGCCGATGTAGTGGTCGTGCGCGGGGAGCATGCGGAGCCGCCGCGCAAGCCGCTCGAGATCCGCCTTCCAGACGAGGCGAGGCAGGTTCTCGAGGGCCAGCTCGCGGCTCAGGAGGCGGACTTGCTCAACCCGTTCGAGCGCGGGCCGGAGATCACGGAGACCCGGTAATCACGGGGACCCGGTAATCACGGAGACCGGTAGCGGTCGGGCACTCGCTGCCTAATGACCGCCTGCCAGCAGCGCCGCGAGTTCCCGTTCGACGTCCTGGCTCGTCACGAATAGCAGTTCGTCCCCGCCCTCGAGCGGGTCGTCCGCGCTCGGCACGATGACCCGGCCGTCCCGGAGGATGGCGACCAGGGCGGTGTCGGCCGGCCATTCGATGCTGCCGACGCGCTCACCGGCCAGCGGGGCGTTCGCCGGCATGGTGATCTCGACGAGGTTGGCCTCGCTCTGCCGGAAGGTCATCAGCCGGACCAAGTCGCCGACGCTGACAGCTTCCTCGACCAGGGCGGAGATCAGGCGTGGTGTCGAGACGGCAACGTCGATGCCCCACGACTCATTGAAGAGCCACTCGTTATTGGGGTGATTGATCCTGGCCACCACCCGCGGCACGCCGTACTCGGTCTTGGCCAGCAGGGACACCACCAGGTTCGCCTTGTCGTCGCCGGTCGCCGCGATGACGACGTTGCATCGCTCCAGCGCGGCGTCGTCGAGTGAGCTTATCTCGCAGGCGTCGGCGAGCAGCCACTCCGCGCGGGGTACGCTGTGCACCTTGATCGAATTCGGGTTCTTGTCGATGAGCAGGACGTCGTGCCCGTTCTCGAGGAGTTCGTTGGCGATGGAACGGCCGACCGCTCCCGCTCCGGCAATTGCGACCCGCATCAGTGTCCTGCCTGTCCGTGCCTGCGGGCCGCAAATACCCTGGCGATCTCCGCGATGTCCTTCTCGGTCGCGATCACATGAACGACGTCGCCTTCCTGCACCACCAGGTTAGGGCCGGGGACTATGGCCTCGCCGAGGCGGGAGATATAAGCGATCCGGGCGCGTGCCGCCTGTTCCAGGTCGCAGGCTTTCTGGCCGATCCAGTCGTCGGAGTAGGCGACCTCGGCCAGCACGACTGCGCCGGTCGGATCGCGCCACAGCGACTCGGCACCTTCGGGGATCAGCCTGCGCAGCATCTGGTCGGCAGTCCAGGCGACGGTTGCCACGGTCGGGATGCCGAGCCGCTGGTAGACCGACGCCCGGCGCGGATCGTAGATGCGCGCCACTACCCGGCGGACGCCGAACGACTCCCTCGCCACTCTCGCCGCGATTACGTTGGAGTTGTCGCCGCTGCTGACTGCGGCGAACGCGTCGGCGCGCTCGATGCCTGCCTCGGTCAGCACATCCCGGTCGAAGCCAATGCCGGTGACCTTGATCCCCTTGAAGCCGGACCGGAGCTTCCTGAAAGCCTCCGGGTCCTGGTCGATGACCGCGACCGAACGACCTGAGTCCTCGAGGGCATGGGCAATGCTTGAGCCGACCCGCCCGCATCCCATGATCACGATGTGCACGTGCTTCCTTCCAGCCCGATCAAAGCGACCCGCGCCCGGCTACCGCAGTCGCTCCCGTACCCGCGCACTCAGTCGTTGACTGTGCTCCGCAACCGATGCGGACCACCAGCCACGCAACAGTAGACCCCATCTGGTGCCATGCTGCCAGCCCGCCGGCTAACCGCTTGCCGGCTACCCGGTCCAGGCCCGGCACGCCCGGCCGGGCACGATGTAGCCCGTGACCACCGAGGCTGCCTCCGCGCCACAAGCCGGAGACGTACTGGAACTCACCGTCGGCGACGTTGTCCACGGCGGCTGGTGCGTTTGTCGCCAAGATGATACGAGGTGCGTAGTTTTCGTTCGGCACGCGCTGCCGGGCGAGCGCGTACTGGCGACCGTGACGCAGGCAACGGCCCGGTTCGCCAGGGCCGACGCGACCCAGATCCTGCGACCGTCCCCGGACCGGGTCTCGCCGCCCTGCCGCTATGCCCGGCCGGGCGGCTGCGGCGGCTGTGACTGGCAGCACGCCAGCTTGCCCGCCCAGCGGGCGCTGAAGGCGGCGGTCATCAGCCAGCAGCTCAGCCGGATCGGCGGGATCGATGCCGAGGTCGAGGTCCAGGCTCTGGACGACGACGACGTCGGCCTGTCGTGGCGGACGGTCGTGACGTTCGCGGTCGGCACGTCAGGGCGGGCGGGCCTGCGCAAGCACAGGTCCCGCGAGATCGTCGAAATCGACCGCTGCCTCATCGCGCATGAGCTGGTGACGGCGGTGGACGTGACCGGCAAGCGGTGGCCAGCGGCCCGGTCAGCAGAAGTCAGAGTCGTGCCTGCCACGGGTGAGCGGGCAGTCCTGGTGGAAGGCCCGGCGGCCGCTGATGCCCTGCCCGAGATCGCGGCTGACGCGGTCCAGTTGGTGCGCAAATCCGGAGCGCGGACCCAGGTTCGCGGCCGCGGCTACCTCACCCAGCAGGCGGCTGGCCGGGACTGGCGGGTCAGTCTCGGCAGCTTCTGGCAGGTGCATCCGGGCGCCGCCGACGCGCTGGCGGCCGCGGTACTTGCCGCCGCAGACCCGCAGCCGGGGGAGACGGTGCTCGACTTGTACAGCGGCGTGGGCTTGTTCGCCGGCGTGCTGGCGGACGCGGTCGGTCCCGGCGGCGGCGTGCTCGCGATCGAGCAGGACCCGGTATCGGTCCGGGACGCGCGGCATAACCTGCGAGCCTGGCCGTGGGCTCGGGTGCGGCAGGGTGACGCTGGTGCGCTGCTGCGCCGGGCCGGTCTTGGCGGCGCCGCCGTCGCGGTGCTTGACCCGCCGCGCATCGGTGCGTCACGGGAGCTCATCGACGTGCTGTGCGGCCGTGGCGAGGGCGCGGAGCCCGGCGGCCCGCTGCGCAGGATCGCTTACGTGTCCTGTGATCCCGCGACGCTCGCGCGTGACCTGCGGCTGCTCCTGGACGCTGGCTGGCGTCTCGCGGGGCTGCGCGGCTACGACGCGTTTCCGATGACCCATCATGTGGAGTGCCTGGCCACGCTGATCCGTGACTAGCCGGGTAGCCGCCGCAGCCATGACCGGCGGCCAGGCAAGATGGCCTCATGAAACTGCGAATCTTCACCGAGCCCCAGCAGGGCGCCAGCTATCAGACGCTGCTGCGAGTCGCCAAGGCAACCGAGAACCTCGGCTTCGACGCGTTTTTCCGGTCCGATCACTACCTGAAGATGGGCAGCGTGAGCGGTCTGCCCGGCCCGACCGACGCCTGGATCACGCTGGCGGGCCTGGCACTGCAGACCTCGCGCATCCGGCTCGGCACGCTGATGAGCCCGGCCACGTTCCGCTATCCCGGTCCGCTGGCCATCTCGGTAGCGCAGGTCGACCAGATGAGCGAGGGCCGGGTCGAGTTCGGTTTCGGAACGGGCTGGTACGAGGCCGAGCACACGGCTTACGGCCTCCCGTTCCCGGACACGCTCGAGCGGTTCGACCGCTTCGCCGAGCAACTGGCCATCATCACCGGGCTGTGGCAGACCCCGGTGGGGGACAAGTTCAATTTCGATGGCAGCTACTACACGGTGACCGACTCGCCCGCGCTGCCGAAACCGGCACAGCTACCGCGGCCACCGGTGCTGATCGGCGGGGCCGGGCCGAAGCGCACGCCGGCTCTCGCCGCTCTGTACGCGGACGAGTACAACGTGCCGTTCAGCAGCATCGGCGACACGGCCGCGGCGTTCGACCGGGTGCGGGAGGCGTGCGCGGCGGCGGGCCGTGCGGACAACTCCATGGTCTACTCGGCGGCTCAGGTGGTCTGCTGCGGCAGGACCGCTGACGAGATCGCCAGGCGGGCCGCCGCGATCGGGCGTGAGGTCGACGAGCTTCGCGCACACGGCCTCGCCGGAACGCCGGAAGAGGTGGCCAACCGGATAGCCGAGTTCGCCGGGATCGGCGCCAGCAGGGTCTACCTGCAGGTGCTGGATTTGAGCGACCTCGATCACCTTGCGGTGCTGGCCGAGCTGATCCCGGCGGTGGGCTGATCAGGACGTTGTGAGCGCGGCCGGGCCAAGTGGCGGAGGGGGAGTTTGCCCGTTCCCGGCATGATTGCGGGACTTAACTTCCGGCCGCGCGCCACGGGTCATAGTCGACCTCGAGCGGCTCTTGCCGCGGCCGGTCGGCCGCCGGGATGTTCCGGAGGTTGAGGCGGATCCTGGTCCAGGTCGAAGATCGGCCGCGCATCGAGTCGACCAGGATGTCAGCTGGCTCGAGCAGCGCTGCCGCGTCCGGGTGCCGCTGCTTCCAGCGATCCAGGCCGGCCAGCGCGTCCGCCTTGGTGGCCGCGCGGGCAATCTCGATCAGCGGCATCGTCGAACGGCGGCGCCCAGCCGGCCCGCTGGACCCGGCGTCTGCGGCCCGAGCGTCCGCGGCCCGAGCGTCCGCGGCCCGAGCGTCCGCGGCCCCGGCCGAGGAGGCGCCGCCCGGCGAGCGCCGCTTGCTGGGCTGCACCCGCGGCTGCTCGCCGGCTTGCTTCTGGAAATGCGGCGGCCAGGGCGCGTCGGGCAGGCCGGCCGCCTCGTCCGCGGCGGCTAGGTCCAGCAGCCGGTCGAGCGAGCCCGCCGCGGCGTCGATGCCCGCAGCCGGGTCGCCGATCTCCTCATACCGCTGCGGCACCGTGTCGATCGTGAACGCTGCCGGATCGCAGTCCGGCACCTCTTCCCAGCGCAACGGCGCGGACACCCGGGCGTCGGGGGAGGGCCGGACCGAGTAAGCGGACGCGACAGTGCGGTCCTTGGCGTTCTGGTTGTAGTCCACGAAGACGCCGTGCCGCTCCTCCTTCCACCACCGCGAGGTGGCCTCGCCGGGCGCGCGGCGCTCGATCTCCCTGGCCAGCGCGACCGCGGCGCGGCGGACCTGGGTGAAGGTCCAGCGGCGCTCGATCCGGGCGTACACGTGCATGCCTCGCGAGCCGGACGTCTTGGGCCAGCTGGTGAGCCCCGCGTCTGCCAGAACGTCCCTGGCGACCAGCGCCACGCTGATGATCTGCGGCCACCCGACGCCGGGAACCGGGTCGAGGTCGACGCGGAGCTCGTCGGGATGCTCGAGGTCGTCGGCGCGGATGGGGTGCGGGTTGAGGTCTATGCAGCCCAGGTTGACAACCCAGGCCAGGCCGGCGGCGTCGGAGATGACGATTTCCTCGGCGGTCCGGCCGGACGGGAAGCTGAGCACGACGCTGTCCAGCCAGGCTGGCCGGTTAGCCGGCGCGCGCTTCTGGAAGAACGCCTCGCCCTCGGCGCCATGGACAAAGCGCTTGAGTACCATCGGGCGGCCCGCCGCCCCGCGCAACGCGCCGTCGGCGACGCTCAGGTAGTAGCGGACCAGGTCCAGCTTGGTGTGGCCAGTGCGGGGGAAGTAGACCTTGTCCGGATTGGAGACCGTCACCGCGCGGCCAGCGACCTCGATGGTCTCTTTCCGCTCGGCCATGCTGTCACGATAACCGCCTTCCGCCCGGGCGCGGCCCGCCTCGCGTCGCGTCGCGTCGCCTCGCATCGCGTCGCGTCGCGGCAGACGGCCGTGCGCGAGAGGCCTGCCGTCGAGCTAGGAAGTGCTTCTATTGTGATTCATGGCCATCGATAGCAGTAGCCGGTCCGCGCTGGCTCAGCTGGAGTCGCTGATCGGCTCGCTGCCGCCCGACTGCAAGCTTCCTTCCTACCGTGAGCTACAGCAGCGCTACCGGCTCAGCCCGGCCACGGTGCAGCGCCTGCTCGCCGACCTGGCCCGTCGCGGGCTGCTGGTCACCAAGCCAGGCAGCGGCACGTTCACCGCGCCTCGGCGGGCGGCCCGGTCGCCTGCGGACTTGTCCTGGCAGACCCTCGCCCTCGGCAGCCGGGCCGGGCTCGGGCCCGACCTGGACTGGCTCGTCGACCCGTTGCCACCGGATGTGATCGGACTGGCCAGCAGCTTTCCCGATGACCGGCTGCAGCCGCTGGGTCTGCTCGCGGCGGCGGCGTCGCGAGCCGCCAGGCGCCCGCAGGCTTGGAGCAGGCTGCCTGCTGAGGGGCTGCCGGAGTTGCGCAGCTATCTGGCCGGCGAAGCGGGCGGCGGCCTTACGGCGTCGAATGTGCTCATCACTTCCGGCGGCCAGTCGTCGTTGTCAGCCGTGTTCCGGCATCTGTGCGCGCCCGGTGATCCGCTCATCGTCGAGTCGCCGACCTACGTCGGTGCGCTCGCGGCTGCCAAGGCGGCTGGACTCATTCTCGTGCCCGTTCCCGGTGACTCCGCTGGCGTCCTGCCGGACGCGCTCGCCGATGCGTTCACCCGGACCGGCGCCCGGCTGGCGTACCTGCAACCGCGGTACGCCAACCCGTCCGGCTCGCTGCTGGCTCAGGACCGCCGCGAGCCCGTGCTGGATGCGGTCGCGCGGGCAGGCGCATTCCTGCTCGAAGACGACTGGATGCGGGATTTCGACCTGGGCCCGCCGCCGCCGCCGCCGCTGATCAGCCACGATGACGAGGGGCACGTGATCTACCTGCGCTCGGTGTCCAAGCCGATCGCCGCCGGCCTGCGGGTGTCCGGGCTGGCTGCGCACGGGCCGGTGCTCGCCCGGCTGCGCCGTGGCCGGGTCAGCGATGATCTGTTCGTCGCGCCGGTCCTGCAGCAGATCGCCGTGGACGTGCTGACCGCGCCCGGCTGGCCGCGACATCTGGCCGCCGTCAGGCGCCAGCTGCGGGAGCGGCGGGACGCGCTCGTCGCCGCCGTCGCCGGGCAGTTGCCGTCGTGCCGCATCGAGTTGATCCCGTCCGGCGGGGTCCACCTGTGGGTGCGGCTGCCCGAGCACGTCAGCGACAGCGCGGTGACCGAGGCGGCCCTGGCGCGCGGCCTCGCGGTGTATCCGGGCCGGTCCTGTTTCCCTGGTGAAGCGCAGGGGCCCTACCTGCGGCTGAGCTACTCGGGGGAGGAGCCGACCGCGCTGCGGCGAGCGGCTGCGATCCTGGCTGACGTCGTCGAGTGCTAGGACGCCGCCCCGGCGCGTCAGATGGCTCCGGCCGCGGTGTCAGCCAGGCCGCTGCCCAGGACGGGATGTCCCGCCTCACAAGGTGATGAGGAGCCGTTGTCTGGCGACTCCGACCGGTGAGTTAGAGGTCGTCTGGGAGCACCCGGAAGGCCTTGTGTGGTGTCAGCGGTCTGATCGCGCGGAAATCCCGCCGGTCCAAGGTTAGTATCGCGTCCGTACGATAGTCAGCCGCGAGCGTGACGTTGACCGCGTCGGCTAGGTCGAGATCCAGGTCCGCGTACTTTCGCTGCACCTCACGGGCAAGCTTCAGCGCATGGGGGCTGACCTCGGGCACCTGGAAACGCATGCGCAGGGCCTGGGCGACGATGTTGTCAAGGATTACGTGCCTAGCCTGGATGCCGAACCGGACCTTGGCCAAGTGGTCCACCTCGGTAAGCACGAGCGGGGATACGATCACGGTCCCGGCGCTGCCCAGCAGGTCCCGGCAGGCACCGGACTCAGGCGCCCGGCGATCAGAAGCCGCGATTATCCCGGACGTGTCCGCGACGACGATCATCCCAGGTCGGCGTTCCTCGCCACGGCCCTGCTGACTTCCTCCTTCGTCACCGGCTGCCCGCTGCCCTCGAACGTGGGCCACTCCAGCGGCTCATCCCATGTGCGCGTGCTCATCGCCGCGAGATGGATCCCCTCGCGGATGATCTCAGCCTCCGGGACGCCACGGCGGGCAGCGGTCTGCCTGATGAGGGCCAGGTCCTCTGGATCAGCGTAGACATTGGTGCGCTTCAGTGACATGTACCTACGCTAACACACGTTAGCGCCGTCCTACCGGTATCCAGTTCAGGTGAGTCCCTGGCGACCCTTACTTCGGCGATGGCCAGCAGCTTTCCGGCCGCAGCGCGATCGGATCGCGCGCTCAGCCAGGGACGAGCGAGCGTCCGCGCGATCCACGGCAGTCGTCGGCGGATTCCTCGTCGTCGAAGAAGTTTTCACTGAAGAGATCGCCGGGATCAAGATTGTCCGTCAGGTCGTGTATGCGGCCGCAGCCTGGGCATGGCTCCGCCTCACCTTCGTTAGCCTCGCCGTCTCCGAGCGCTTCCGCGACAGCATCCGCCAGCTGTTCCTCGGTGAGCGGCCCGTCGGCCGCCGCCAGCGCGTTCATCACCGTCAGGCATCCGGCGCACGGCTCGTCCGGAAGGCCGAACCCGCGCACCGCCGCGAGCATCCAGCCGGTCAGCACCTGCTCGTGGTCCGGCTGGCCCGCCGAGGCCCGGTCGGCGAAGGCTCGACGGCCGGAGATCTCCACGAGCCCGGCGTCCACGGCGGCGGTCCAGTCGGCCATCAGTTCGTCGCAGTCGGGCGCGCCTGCGCGTGGCCTGGCCGGGAAGCTGGATTGCCAGCACCTGGCAGGCATGCCCAGCGTCGGCGAGCCGTTGTCGCGCCTACGGCGGAGGAACTCTTGAGGTTTCGCAACGGCTTTCAGAGCTTGGCCTGGTCGCGGTCAGTCTCAGCATTTTCTCGCGTCAATCTCAGCATCCGCCAAGGGAAGCGGCGCTGTGCCGTGCTCGGCGCGCGCTGGCTCGCGCCGCCATCGCACGAGCGGCGCGTTACTACCCGCAGCCGTACCTGGGATTCGCAGCAGCTGGCTGAACCCGAGGGCGGCGTAGGCGGTATCGATGAGTGCCGCGCCGAGCCTTATGCCCGGACCCACGTAGGTGCGGCGTCGTGCTAGACAAGCAAATCGGGTAAGGCCGCTTCGCGGCCTGCACCCGGCAACGCACCCGGTAGCCGAGAGAGGCGTGAATGTCGGATAATGGACTGACTTTGGACCGCATCAAGGCCGCGGCGGCCCGGCTCGACGGCGTAGCGCGCCGGACGCCGTTGCTGACCTCGAGCACGCTTGACCGGCACTGCGCGACCAAGGTGCTGCTGAAGCCTGAGCCGTTCCAGCGCAGCGGCTCGTTCAAGTTCCGCGGCGCCTACAACCGGCTGAGCCTGCTCGGCCCGGCTGCCAGGGAAGCCGGGGTCGTCGCGTTCTCGTCGGGCAACCACGGCGCCGCGGTGGCTTTGGCCGCGCAGTTGCTCGGCATTGTGGCCGTTGTCGTAGTCCCGGCCAACGGCTCAGCGGCGAAGCTCGCCGCCATCGAGGGATACGGGGCAGAACTGCGGCGTTACGACCCTGCTACCGAGCGCAGGGAGCAGGTGGCCGAGGAGATTGCCGCCCGGCGCTCGATGACGCTAATCCGGCCATTCGACGACTATGACATCATGGCCGGCCAGGGCACGATCGGTCTCGAACTGGTCGAGCAGGCGCCCGAACTGAGGCAGGTCCTGGTTCCGGTTGGTGGTGGCGGCCTGGCCGCCGGCGTTTCGACTGCCGTGAAGGCGCTGGTCCCCGGCGTCTCGGTGATCGGGGTGGAGCCGCAGGCGGCGGATGACACTAGCCGCTCGCTGCGCGCCGGCCATCGAGTCAGGATCGGAGAACCGGAGACGATTGCCGACGGGCTGCGTGCGACCGAGCCAGGTGAGCTGACCTTCGCTGTCAACTCACGGCAACTCGATGACGTGGTGACAGTGACGGAGGAAGCGATCATCGACGCCATGCGGTTCTGCTTCACCCGGCTCAAGGTCGTCGTGGAACCCAGCGGCGCGGTCGCGCTAGCGGCGTTGCTGTCCGGCGTAGCGGGCGCTGTCGGGCGCACCGGCGTGGTGCTATCGGGCGGGAACATCACGCCGGAGGATTTCGCCGCCCTGCTTGCGCGCTAGCGTTCGTGCGCCTGTCATCCGCAGTGCCATGAGGGCATAGCGTTCCTGCAGGTCCGGGATGCCTGGCGAGTAGTGCTCCAGCGTCCACTCGCTGATGTGCACGCATGCGGTGATGATGGCGCTGGCGGCGAGATTGGCGCCCAGCAGCTCGTTTCCGCCTGCGAGGTCGAACGCGCCGAGCTCCGCGCCAGTCTGCAGGATCCCGGTGAGCCGGTCGCGTATCCGTTGCCTGATGGCCCGGACCTCCTGCCGCCGTGGTCCTGCGAGCAGATTGAACTCACGGTTGGCGACCCGCGAGCGCCGTTTGTGCTCGGCCGTGTCAGCGACCAGGAAACGGACGGTGGCGGCAAGCTGCTCAGCCGGATCTGGTCCCGCGCTGGCGATGGCGGCTGCCATCCGCTCGTCGGCTGCCAGGTGGATGTCGCGGACGATTACGTACAGCAAGTGATCCTTGGACGTGAAGTGGTTATACAGGGCACCGGGCGTCAGGCCGCAGGCGCCGGTGATCTGCCGGACCGTCGTGCCCTGCACGCCCTGCGAGGAGAACAAGTCAATTGCCGCTGCAGCAAGCTTGCGCTGCAGGGCCGTCCCGCCGATCGGCAGTTCGCTGCCGATCGGCGGAAGCTCACGGTCGGCGCTCATTCCGTTGTGGCCATCCGAGTCGCGAATCCCAGGTCATGGATTAGAGTCATGAATCGATGTCAGGCTGGTCTGTAATCGACGCCTGTCCCGGCCCAATGGTTGTCATTGGGCACTTGACAAATGATGTGCATCGGGCGTACGACTAGAACGCTGTGTGAACGAGCGTTCACGTCAGTGCAGCACGAGGCGCGTTCGCCGTGACGGCCGCGAACGCATGCCGGAAGGCCCGGGCCGACCCCTCCTCCCGGCCCGGGTCAGGCAAATTCCCGCCCAAGCTGGCGCGGCCCGTCAGACGGCGGTCGCTGGCAGCCCAGCCAGGGCGGCTTCGATCGCCTTGTCGGTCAGTTGCAGGTCTCGCAATTCGCCCGACAGGTAATCGTCGTAAGCGGCCAGGTCCAGCAGTCCATGCCCGCACAGCGCGGTAAGGATGACTTTTTCCTCACCTGTTTCCTTGCACCGCAGTGCCTCCTCGATGCACGCGGCTACTGCGTGCGTAGGCTCCGGGGCTGGCACGATGCCCTCGGTCCTGGCGAATCGAAGGCCTGCCGCGAAGCACTCCGACTGAGCCTTGGCCACCGCCTCGATCAGGCCTAGCTCGTAAATGTGTGACAGCAGCGGTGACATGCCGTGATAGCGCAGTCCGCCAGCGTGAATGGGGTCCGGAATGAACTCGTGCCCGAGCGTGTGCATCTTGAGCAGCGGGGTGAACCCGGCCGTGTCCCCGAAGTCGTAGGCATATACCCCGCGGGTAAACGACGGGCAGGCGGCGGGCTCCACCGCCCGGATGACGGGATTCATCCGGCCGGCCAGCTTCTCGCGGAGGAACGGGAACGCCAGCCCGCCGAAGTTTGAGCCGCCACCTGTGCAGCCGACGATCACATCCGGGGTGTCCCCGGCTGCTTGGAGTTGCTTGAGCGCCTCTTCGCCGATGATCGTCTGGTGCATGAGCACGTGGTTGAGTACGCTGCCGAGCGCGTACCTGGCACTGGGATCGCCCGCGGCGACCTCGACGGCTTCGCTGATGGCGATGCCGAGGCTGCCGGTCGAGTCCGGATGCGCCGCCAGGACAGCGCGCCCGGCGTTAGTAAGTTCGGACGGGCTCGGGTGCACCGTCGCGCCGTAGGTCTGCATCAGCATCTTGCGGTAGGGCTTCTGGTCGTAGGACGCGCGTACCATCCACACTTCAAGCTCGAGGCCGAACAGAGCCGAGGCGAATGCCAGCGCGCTGCCCCACTGGCCGGCGCCGGTCTCGGTTGTCAGCTTCGTCACGCCCTCGGTTGCGTTGTAGTAAGCCTGCGGCACTGCCGTATTCGGTTTGTGCGATCCAGCGGGGCTGCCGCCCTCGTACTTGTAATAGATCCTGGCCGGTGTGCCCAGGTCGCGCTCCAGCCGCCGCGCACGGAACAGCGGCGTGGGCCGCCATAGCCGATAGACATCGAGAACGTCGTCCGGAATGGCAACGTGCCGCTCTGCCGAAACCTCCTGGGCAATCAGCGCCGCGGGGAACAACGGTGCCAGGTCGTCCGGCCCGACGGGCTGACCGGTGCCGGGATGCAGCGGCGGTGGCGGTGGCGAAGGCAGGTCAGCGACCACGTTGTACCAGTGCTGTGGCATCTGCGACTCGGGCAAGAGGTACTTAACTTGTCGGTCCATAGCGCCTCCAGCGGCCGAAGCTGACTATTGGGAAAGGTGACGACAGGGGTAACGGTAGCTGAGGATGCCATCGTCAAGTAAGACCGTGAGCTGGCCCTGTGGAAAACCCCTTTAACTGCGGGAACGCGCAGTTGCCCGCGAGCCAGGCTCCCACGCTGCGGCCGCACGTGCTGGCTGGAAGCTATCGGCGGCCTGAAAAGTCAGCCTGGTTCATTACGGAAACTGCCAGACCAGGGCACCACAACGGGTCCGCTGGTGGCGACACTTAGGTTGCGGTGCCCGGGCGTCCATGCAACCCTTGGCCGGTAGGCCGGAGCTTGCCCTGCCATGAAACCGGTGCTGGCAGGCTTCGTGTTGTGGGTGGAGGTAGCCGTGCGCTGGAAGCGGGATGATCGCCAGGAGCCTGACGATCGCCCCGACCTAGCGGCAGAGGAGTGGCTGGCCGAATTCAGGCCAGTCCGGCCGGACACGCTCACCGCAGCGGACCGGGATGCTGCGCGCCCGCCTTCTTCGGCGGGCGGATCGCGCGGGCCGGCAGGCCGGTCCGGCGCACAGCCGGATCCAAGGGCAGCACGGGCGGATTGGCAGAGCCGCGGTCCTGCCGGATCCGCTCGCCCGGACGCATGGACCGGCCCGCGGCGCGACCAGGGGCAGCGGCGGGACTCGGGCCAGCGGCGGGACTTCGGCGGGTGGACCGACCCGGATGGGCAGCGAGGCTACGGCGCCCAACCGGAACCTGACGGGCGGCGGCGCGCTGACCGGGACGAAGCGCGGGACCCGGCGCCCGGCCGGCCTGGTGCACCGGGCTGGTCGCGCTCTGGTGACCGATACGGCAATGACGGCTGGGCTGGGCGCGGTGATGGCCGGGGGCCGCGGGATGGTTATGGGGAGAGTGGCTGGGCTGGGCGCGGTGATGGCCGGGGGCCGCGGGATGGTTATGGGGAGAGTGGCCGGGCTGGGCGCGGTGATGGCCGGGGGCCGCGGGATGGTTATGGGGAGAGTGGCCGGGCTGGGCGCGGTGATGGCCGGGGGCCGCGGGATGGTTATGGGGAGAGCGGCCGGGCTGGGCGCGGTGATGGCCGGGGGCTCCGCGACGATCGTGAACCCGGTGGCTGGTCCGGCCCGAATGGCCGGTCCGCGCCAAGCGGTACACCAGGCCCGTCCGGCCTATTCGGGTCGTCCGGCGCTGCCGGCTCGGCGAGCCGTCGCGAGTGGCATGGCGACGGCGCGGACACGGACATTCGTGCTCACTATCGCGACCTGCCCGGCCGTAGCGGGGAGGGACCCGCCCGGGAGGCCAGGCAACCGCCCGTTGGCAGATATGAGCCGCGGGCCAGCGACGGTGAATATCTCGACGGTCGGGTCTTGCCACCGCGCGGCCACCGGGGCGGTATCGATGACCGTTGGCAGTACAGCCGCCTGGATGACGGCCGTTACGGTGCCGGCGAACTCGGACAGTACGAGTGGCCGGATGGCGAGTGGCTGGCCGGGGATGGCGGGCGCGGTCGTTACTACGGCGGGCAGCGGCCACCCGGCGGTTACCGGGCTCCTCCTGCCGAAAGCCTCCGGCCGCCCGCACCCAGCTGGCCGTCGCCCACCGGCAGCTGGCCAGAGGCGGCCAGCGACAGCTGGGCCGGGCCGAACGCAGGCTACGACATGCCCTCGGATAGCTCGGGCCCGAGCCTTCGGGACGGGAACGTCCGGGCCGGCGACGGCAGCTCCGTGCCGCCGCCTCACCGGCCGCGGCTGCAGTTGCCGCAACCGCCGCCGCAGCCGCCACGGCCAGAGTTGACGCAGCCACGGCCAGAGTTGACGCAGCCACGGCCAGAGTTGACGACGGAACCTCGAGTCGGCGAGGTCCGGCCCTCAGCTGCCGGGCCGCAGTTTGCGGCTACCGGGCTCGCGTGGGCGGCTGAGCGGCGGGAAGAGCCCGTTCCCGGTGCGAAGAGCACGGTAGGGAACTCGGCGAACGGGGATTCTGACAGCGACGACGACACCGTGACCGCGCCCTTGCCGGTGATACTACCGGGCGCTGCGACGCTGCCTCGCCCGGCTGCGGTCGAGGCGCCGCGCGGCTTCTTCGAGCCAGCCCAGCCTGCTGGCCAGGACAAGCCGGGGAGCGTCACCGGGTCGGTGGAGCCGTCGTCCGCCGATTATGCCGCGCCGGCTCCGCCGAGGCCGATGTCGCCGCAAGCCGTCGCGAAGCTTGACCAGCTCAAGGACCTGTATCTCACTGCCGAGGCCATCGGCGAGGCCGCGCTCGACAAGCACTTCGACCAGGTGAGCAGTCGACAGCGCGAGCTGATCAAGGAGTTCTTCGAGCGATCACAGTCCAGCGGCGCTAGCACTGACCGACCCGCTGGTCCTGCGGGCTGATGCCTTCGCCTGTCCGGCCAGGCGCGATGAAGACCGAGTCCTCGACGGTGAACCGGTAGGCGGGCTTGTGCCGCCACGGCGCCGCGTAGGCATACCCGGTGACGGCGCCACCTGTCTCAGCCACCAGGAACGGCAGGCCGCGGCCGGCCAACTCGTCGGCGTGCCGGGACCAGTAAGATCGCGGGCGCGGTGACTCTTCGAAGGTCGCCACCGAGTTGGCGGCGTACCAGCCGAAGATCTCACCGACCTCGTTGAGGTCGGCCGGGCGGGCGGGTCGCACGACGACGCTCAGATCGCGCGGTCCCATCGGGCCCGGAACGCCTGCAACAGGTTCTCCGCCTCTTGCTCGCTGATCTTGACTAGCTCGGCGTCGAGGTCGCCGTACTCCCATTCCGCGATCGCTGAGTCCGGCTGCCAGCTAAGGTCCCGGCGCAAGGTCTCGTCGACCGGTCCCGCTTGCGTGTACGTGCGGCGTGCCATGCCGGACGCCGCGCGGCTGCCGTGACCTGCGACGATGACGTAATACTGCAGCTGGCTGTAGGCCGGATCGCCGGTCATCGCTGCTCTGCCCGGAAGTCGGCGATCTCCATGCAGCCAGGGGGCACCCTGGCTGCCGCGGCCGCCAGCACCTGCCGAGCACGCAATTGGGCTCGCTCCGCGGCGGGGGTAGCCGGGTCGGTGATGCGCACGTAGGCGTCGTGAGTCTGCTGAGCCGCCGCCCAGCTGGCTACCGTGTGGAATTGCACCTCGAAGCCGATGCCGTGGGCGGGGTCGCGCCAGCGGGTGAAAATGCCCTTGTACTCCGGGTTCTCCCAGCGGTTACGCCTTGCCTCCAGCTCGAAGCCCTGCGCCTTGAGCTTGCGGTGGACCAGCCAGGTGCACTCGGTGTAGTCGTCGGTGTCGAAGGCGAACGCATACCGCACGGCGTCGCTGATGCTGGCGGCGAGTTCGCCGGGCTGGCGGCCAGGGTTGCGGGCGATCAGCTTCGCTAGCTTCGCGGTGAACCGGTCGGCTGGCTTCAGGCTGTCGGCCTCGCTGCCTGGCGCCAGGCCTCCCGCCGGGAGTTGCGCCGCGAGCCGGTGAATGACCGGGGTCAGGCCGCTGCTTCCGTAGCTGCCGAACATGTTCCGTCCTTCGGCGGCTCGGCACGCGGTGAGAGTCCGCTCAACCAGCTCACTCAATCCGTCGGCAGCCGACCGCGGCGCACTTTCCCGCGATGCGCTAAGCCGCGGCTCAGCTGACCGCGCGTCTGATCGGGGCGCGTCTGATCGGGGCGCGTCTGATCGGCGGCCGCCGAAGCGCGGCGTGCGGTCCTGAGCGGTGTCCTGCCATGGCCGCGGCTGCCTGCCGTCAAACTCGGCCCGGTCGGGTGGGCGCTGGCTGCGATCTGGGCGCAGGGTGCGGTCTGGAGGGAGGCTGTGGTCTGGGGGGAGGCTGCGGTCTGGGGGGAGGCTCCGGTCTGGCGCAGGGATGCTGTCCGGCCGGGACAGACGCGGCGGCCTGCCGCCAGGCCGGTTGAACTCCCGCGAGTCGCGGTCTGCCAGAGCCGGATCGCTGGCTCCGCGGCCGGGGTCTGCTCGGCCAAGCTCTGGTCGAGCCGACGGGAGATGGCCATTGCCGTTGGCTTCGGTTAGCCGACGACCGCGGCCCAGGCTGTCGCTCGTCCACGGGCGAAACTGCAGATTGTCCTTGCCGCCGTGACGGTCCTCGTGGTCGGGCTCGCGCCTGCCCGAAATGGCGTCGGCGAGCGGATAGCCGTTGCGGCGGCCGTCGTCTGCTGAGTCGACCGCGTAGGGATCCTGCAATCGCGGATGCGGCGAGCGGTTTGTGCGCTCGGCGCTGCCGTCGGGCCCGGCAGGGTGCCGGCCGGCGTCCATGCCGCCGGCCCGCTGTTCTGGTCCCGGCGAACGTGACCGCCGGTCAGCCGAGGCCTCCCCGGGCGATTGCTGGTCACTGGCAGATTCGTGCGGTGGCGCTGCTAGGCGGTCGGATTCGGCGGTAGCGCTCACGCCGTGGAGATCTGGATCGGCAGGAGTTAGGCGGGCAGGACTATCCGGGGTCTGGTCAGAAACTCCGTTCGCGGCGTCATGGGTAGGTTCCGCCTCGGCCTGGCGGGCAGTGCTGGTCTCGGCCTGGCGGGCAGTGTCGGTCTCGGCCTGGCGGGCGGTCTCGGCCAGGCCGCCAGGATCGTCTGGGGCCGGGAGAGCATCGGTGGCTGCAGCCCGGTCCGGGCTCACAACGCTGTCGGCGTCCCAGCCGACGGGTACGTCGCCAGGCTCGCGGCCGGGCGCGGGCAGGCCAAGCTCTAGCTGCTTCAGCCGGGTCGGCAACGGGCGGGCCTGGCCGCTGTCGTCGAAGGGCGACGACGGGTGGCCCGCTGGCAGCCGGGCAAGCCGGGACCTGAGGTCGGGAAGAGAGCCGGGTGCCGGTCGGCTAGCCGGGGCACGGCTGGCAATGCCGGATCCTGGCATCGGCTGACCGTCGGTGGTGCCGGTTACCGGGCCCGCGGCAAGCGGGCGCGCGGGCACGCGGCCGTATGCGCCGACCCCTACGGCGGTGCTCCTGGCGGTTGCGGTGCTCTCGGCGGCGGTAGCGGCCCCGTTACCGCCGCTCCCGGCGGTAGTTCTCGGGGCGTCCGCGCTCGCGGCCCCAGGGTCCGTGGCCGCTATACCCGCCGTGGCAGCAGCGGGACCAGCAGGCCGCCCGGCGGAAGCAGGCCCGGCGGCAGCCGGAGCGTCCGGCGCAGGCGGCGGCCCCGTCGTCTCTGCCGAGAGCTTGGCCGGGGCAGCCGGTGCCGGCGGCGGCGCAGCACCGCGGAAGTAGTCGGCCAGCCCGGCGAGGTCGATGCGCGGGAGGTCCATGGTGTTCTCCCTCGGGTCCTCGGACTGATCCCACGGCTGCGCTGGCCCAGGCATAGCTACATTCTCCCGCCTTCGGGCGATTCGCTCATCGTAGTGTCACTTCCGGGCATCTTGCCGGCTAGCCGATACATCCAGCGGGCGGGTCAGGGCGCCTTCGGCTCGCCCTCCCATGGCGGCTGATCCGGCGCAGTACGGAAGAAGCTTGTACCGCTGCCAGCCCCCGGGCTGCTTTGACAGCAACGACGACAGAAGCGCCAGGGGACCTCGGTCAGCCCTGTCTGGAAGCGGCGATCGGCGTAGTGGTCCTCGGGCTGCCGGTAGTCCTCGGCCGCCATGCCGCCATGTCGTAGCCGACGACGAGGTCGCTGGATGGGCTTGGCTACATACTGATGGCGGTGTCGTGCGCTGCGGTGGCCCGCCGGGCGGCACCGGGCACGGCGCTGGATCGGATAAGCGCGGCGCTCGCGCCCTTTCCTCGCACCCTGATCGTCCTGGACGCCCCGCCGCCTCCGCCGGGCGCGCCACCACGCTCGCGCGCCGACGGGCGCTGTGACCGGCAACCGGGCCTCAGCGCTGCCTCCCGCGGCGGGACCACCGCCGACCTGGGCGGTTCGGCGGCTTCTTCTCGGGGGCGGTGCCCGGCACGACAGCCAGCACGCCGCGCCACAGCAGCACCCCGTACGTGAGCGCGCCGTGGATGATCGCGAGCAGGAGCCGGGAGTAGAAGTACCCGCCGGCCTGGCCGATCGCCTGCTCCCAGATGTACAGGATGCGGCGCTGGCTCCGCGCGGCGATCGCCGCCTTCGCCTCCGGCGTGCGCCCGCCGTGGCCGGAGAGAATTAAGTCAGCCGAGGACACGCACGAGCGGCTGATCCGCGGCGACGAGTGATTCCGCGATCCTTCGGTCGAAGGTGACCAGGGTGGCGTGGCGCTCCGCCGCCAGGTTCAGCAGATGGAAGTCCGTCGTCTGGCGGTGTCCCGCCAGCCCGACAAGATCCACGCGCGCAGCAGCGAGGCTCGACTCGTCGGGCAGGAACGTGGCACGCGCGTCTGCGCGCAGCCGGGCTAGGATCTCGATCGCCTGGGCTCCGCTGACCTGCTGGCCAGTCACCACAGGGTTGAGGAGAAGCCGTACCAATCCGCTCTCGGTGATCGGCGTGGTCGCGAACCGGTCAGCAGACGACAGCCAGCTATGGGCCTGGCTGTGATGCTGATGCGCTGGGTTCGTCAGGGCCACTAGGACGTTCACGTCCGGCAACGGCAGTCGCCCTTGGCGCGGATCGCTCGGCGGCTCAGGCATCAGCCAGTGCGTCCTGGACCATCTGATCGGTGATCACGTGACCGGGGACGGGGGGAAGCATAGGAAACCCGTCGCTAACGGTGCCCGTTCCCGCGCGCGCCACGATCCCGTCTAGCGCGAGTTCGGAGACGGCCCGGCCGAGCGAGACGCCCCGCTCGCGGGCCCGGCTCCTGGCTGCGGCGAGGACACGATCATCGAGATCAAGGGTGGTGCGCATAAGATCAGCATAGTCTCGATAGCATCGCGCATCAAGCATCTAGTCCCTGCCTGATGATGCCGTCGGCCCGGAGTAGTGACCGAGACTTGGCCGCAGCCGGGGAAAACGCGCGTTGGCCCGGTTCCGCGAGCAGCTTGATGAGCTGCGTGAGCCGGTCCTGGCTGGCTCGTTCTTCGCAAGCCGGGCAGGGGCTAACGGCGGCTCTCGGCCGAGTCAGGTACGGCCGGCAGGATGCAGCCCGTCGCTGACCCGAGCCCGATCCGAGTCCCGTTCGGTCCGGGCGCGACGGCGGTGATCGTGAGCTCGTCGCCGTCCTCCAGCCACGACCGTGACGAACCATCAGGCAGGGGAACGGGGTTGCTTGCGTTCCACGCTAGCTCGATGAGCGAGCCGCGTTCGGCGGACTCAGGGCCGCTGACGGTGCCGGAAGCGAACAGGTCACCGCTCCGCGTGCTGGCGCCGTTGACGGTCATGTGGGCGAGCATCTGCGCAGGGCTCCAGAACATGCTGGCGTACGGCGGCCTGGCGATGAGATGGCCGTTCAGCCTGACCTCGAAGGCGATGTCCAGCCCCCAGTCGGCCGTTTCGGTCAGGTACTCGAGAAGCTTGGCATCACGCGACGGCGGACGGATGCGGGCGTGCTCCAGTGCCGCGAGCGGGAGTATCCACGGCGAGATCGTGGTGGCGAAGGACTTGCCGAGGAACGGGCCGAGCGGCACGTACTCGAAGGCCTGGATGTCCCGCGCCGACCAGTCATTGACCACGCAGACCCCGAAGACATGCTCGGCGAACCGCTCGACCGGCACCGGATCGCCAAGATGACTCTGCGCCCCGACCACGAACCCGAGCTCGGCCTCGAAGTCGAGCCGGGTCGAAGGGCCGAACGATGGCTGACGGGCGCCGGGCGGGCAGGACTGACCGCACGGGCGGCGGATCGCAGTGCCGGAGACCACCACCGTGCCGGCCCGCCCGTGGTAGCCGACGGGCAGGTGCTTCCAGTTCGGGGTGAGCGGCTCTGCGCCGGGCCGGAAGATTTGCCCGATGTTAGTGGCGTGATGGACCGAAGCGTAGAAGTCGACGTAGTCGGCGACGGTGAATGGCAGCCGCAGGCTCACCTCGGCAGCCGGGATCAGCAGGTCTTCCAGGGCAGGACGGAACTGGTCCTGCGACAGCCAGCGGGTGAGTTCGGCCCGCACCTGGCCCCAGGCGCGCTCGCCGGCTGCCAGGAACTCGTCGAGGCTGCCTGACGCGAACAGGTGCGCCCGGCCCGCCAGCAGCCTGTCCGTTGCCGAGGTAAGGTCGAGCACCCGATCACCGATAGCCACGCCGACCCGGTACTCCTCGGCGTGATGCGCGGCGGTATAGGAGCCGTAAGGAAGCGCGCTCAGCCCGAACAAGTGGCCGGACGGGACACCAAGCCATGCTGCCGCCTGCGTCATGTCGCTCCTTGTGCCTTTCACAGTGCCCCGACGCTAACGGCCGGGGTCGCTACCGATCAGGCCAAGCCTAACCAGGTCCGCTATCGGCTCGTCCGTGCTGCAGGTGCCGAACGAGGTGAACAGCTCGCGCGCAGCTCCGGCTGCATCGGTGTCCAGTTCGCTCACCTTGGCGGCGACCCGGCTCGCGGCGGTGTCGGCGAGTTCCGCCGCTACCTCCTCGACACGTTCGCTGGTCAGCGCGGTCGCCACCGCCAGCAGTACGTTGAGGAACCCGTGGTGCTCGAAGCCGGTGCCGGCAGCCGTGTGCCGGACCGCATGATGCAGGCCGGCCGTGCACTTGAAAGGCAGTCGCTGGCCGGCGAGTGCGGCAAGGCAGGCCGCCAGCGTCGGCTCGTCCGGGAACGCCGCAGCCGCTGTCCCGCCTGTCCTGACCTTGGCCAGGTAACGGCAATCTGCCAGGGCGCGGGCCACGTCGGCGGTCAGTTGGCGGGCGGGCACCTCGATGAACGCCGTTGCTCCGGCCAGCGGCGTGCGGTCCAGCACGGCAGCAGCCTCAGCTACCGCTGTCACGGCGTCGGCCGAGGCGGCGACGGGAAGTTCGACGGCCCGCAGCCGCAGCCGCGGATCGGCGAAAACCGCGTCCACGGCGGCTTCGAGGCCCGCGGCACCGCCTGGCAGGACGAGCGCAAGGTCCAGCTCCGCGACGCCGGCGGCCGTCATCGCCACAGTCAGCTCGCGGATCCTGGCGTCGCCGCAGACGAACGGTCCGGACATGTCGCGGTACCAGGCAGTCCGATGGCGCAGGTGACCAGCGACAGCTTCGGGCATTTCGAGCGCGGCCGGCGGGAACAGGGACGCGTCGTCGAACAGTCGAGTGAAGACAGCGGCTGACATGTGAACCTTCCTGTTGCTAGCCGGCCGGCGGGCAGACGTGGGGCAGGTCACCGTGGGCGGCGGCGCAGCCTGTCACTGAGAGCTAGCGACCGTCAGTAGGCAGAGCCGGGCGGACCGCTGCGCCGGCGGCGGGCGCCGCTGCCCCTGGCGCCGGGCTGACCGGCTGCGGTGCGCGGGCTGGCCGCACGGCGCGGGTCTGCGGT
>JAJYUU010000307.1 GCA_021792405.1 Actinomycetes bacterium | reverse complement strand
CTGGTGGCGTCCGCCCGCCGGATCGTCGTGCTGGAGGACATCGTGGATCACGCCAACGTCGGCGCGATCTTCCGGTGCGTGGCCGCCCTCGGCTTCGACGCCGTGCTGCTGGCGCCTCGGTGCGCTGACCCGCTCTACCGGCGGTCAGTACGGGTGTCCATGGGCGCGGTGCTGGCGGTGCCGTATGCCCGGCTGCCGGACTGGCGCGACGGCCTGGCCGAGCTGCGGGCGGCGGGCTTCCGGCTGCTGGGGCTGACTCCCGATCCGGCCGCGCTCCCGATCGGCGAGCTGGCCGGGCCGGCGGCGCGGGGCGGGAAGATAGCACTGCTGCTGGGCGGCGAGGGGACCGGCCTGTCCGGCCGCTGGCTCGCGGCCGCCGATCAGGCTGTGCGGATTCCGATGAGCCGCGGCATCGACTCGCTCAACGTTGCCGCGGCCGCGGCCATTGCCTGCTACCTGCTGACTACCTGCTGAGCTAGCGTCGGCCGCTCAGCCGTGCCCTGCCGCGACCTGTGACGGCCACTGCCGGTCCGGGACTTCCCCGGCCGCGGCCGCGAATGCCTGCAAGGCCCCGGCCACTGCCGTCTGCTGCCGGGCCGGGAGCCTGCCGAGGATCTCGGCGAGCAGTTCGCGCCGCCGGGCGGTGGCCTGATCGACTACCTCCCGTCCGGCGGCGGTCACCGAGACCTGCACCTCGCGGCGGTCGATGCTGGCCCGCTCCCGCCTGATCAGTCCCTTGCGGAGCAGCCTGTCGCACATCCGGCCGGCCGTCGACGGCGTGACCCCGAGCGCCGTGGCCAGGTCGACCATCCGCTGCGGCCCGCGTGATGCCAGCACCACCAGGGCGCGATACTGGGCAATCGTGGTGTCCTCGGCGACCGCGCCGAGCGACTGCTCAGTCACCGCTATCAGCGTCCGGCTCGCCGTCAGCACCGCATCCACGATGTCCTCGCCGGCCGGGGACCCCGCACCGCCCACTGGACTCACCTCGCTCAGTTGACAACTGCTTATCACGCGCGCCCCGGTCTCATCCTGCGTTGGCAAGTGCAATCAGCGGATGGCATCTGCGGTCAAGAACGATAGCGTCTGCGATCATGTCCAGGTGTCGTCATCACACTTGCACCGGGCCGTAGCTGCCGGGCTGGCAGCCTGGGCGGGTGCCCGGTTGTCCGGCGCTGACCGAGTGCACGCCGCGGAGGGCTGGGCGGTCCCGGCCCTGTCCTTCACTCCCCAGGTGACAGCGGCAGCACTGGCCGCCCTGCCGCTGCTGCGGGCCAGCAGCAGCCGCGGTGCGGCGACGCTGGCCGCCGCCGCGCTCGCCGCCTCGGTAGCGCCGCGGGCTATCCCGCGCCCTCAGCCGGCAGCCGATGGCGCCGAACTGCGCGTGCTGACGTCGAACATGCTGGTCGGCAGGGCCGACGCCGGGACGATTGTCCGGCTCGTGGTCGTCTCCGGCGCAGATGTGCTGTTCCTGCAGGAGCTGACGGCCGGCGCCGCAGCGCGGTTGCATCAGGCCGGGCTCGGCGGCGTGCTTCCGTATCAGGTGTTCGAGTCGGCCGCCAGCGGCCCGAAAGGCAGCGGCATCTGGGCTCGCTATCCGCTTCGCGAAGGGCTGGCAGTCCAGCCGCTATCCCGATCGATGCCGGTGGCCCGCATCGACTTGCCCGGCGGCGAATCCGCGCAGCTAGTCTGCGTCCACCTGCGCCCGCCCCGGCCATCGCACTCGCCCAGCGGGGCAGCCCGCTGGCGCACCGAGATGGAACTGCTGCCAGGTCCCGGCGATGTCCCGGTGATCATGGCCGGCGACTTCAACGCCACGGTCGACCACGCCCGCTTCCGCGCCTTGCTGCGCCAGGGCTACGTGGACGCGGCCGTCCAGGCTGGCCGCGGCCTCGTCCCGACCTGGGGCCCGCGGCCCGGCGGCAAGCTGGCCATGCTGGCCATCGATCACATCCTGCTCGACCCGCGCTGTGCCGTGCGAAGCGTCTCGGCACATAGCGTGCCCGGCACCGACCACCGCGCCCTCTACGCGCAGATCCAGCTGCCGGCAGTGTCACGCCCGTGCGACCGCCCGCCAGGCGATGCGGCTTAGCACTCGAAACGTGCGCCTGGAATCGGGCATAAGGTGTATAGCATCACTGCGAAGCGACCGTTCGCAGTGCTAAGTCAGCACGGAGCCCATCGCGCAGCCGCGCGGCGGCACTGGGCGGCGCACCGACATGGTCGAGGCCGAGGAGCGCGGCCCCGGCCACCGGCGGAACGCTGACGATCCGGATCTGCGCGTCCGGGATCCTGGCCAGCACCCGGTCAGTGATAGCGCCGGTGAGCAGCGGATCACGGGCGGTCATCAGGCTGCCGCCGAGCACGACCGGCAGCGGCTGGCCGGCCAGGGCAGTGCGGTCGGTCAGGCCGAGCCGACGGGCCGCTACCTCGACCATCAGGAAGATCTCCTCGGCTTGCCGGGTCAGCAGGTCACTGGCGACCTGATCGCCCGCCCCGGCGACCGCGAACAGCACCGGCACCAGGCCGTGCAGGTCCTGGTAGGGAATCTTGCCCAGGTAAATGCCGGTCACCACGTCCTCGACCCGCTCGAGACCAAAGTGCGCGGGCACGGCGCGGCGCAGCCCGGTCTCCGG
>JAJYUU010000306.1 GCA_021792405.1 Actinomycetes bacterium | reverse complement strand
GCTCCGATTCCGTCCGAGATCACATTCGGCTTCGCCGGCGTCCTGGCGTTTCAGGGACACCTCAATCTCGCGCTGGTGATCATCCTCGGCACCATCGCCGAACTGGCCGGTTCGTACGTCTCGTACGGTGTCGGCCGCGTCGCGGAGCGCCCGGTCATCGAGAGATTCGGGCGGTACCTGCTGATCAACAAGTCAGATATCGACCGGGCCGAGCGCTTCCTGGCCGGCCGCGGCGCATGGGCCATCCCGCTCGGCCGGATGCTGCCGCTGGTCCGCTCATTTACCTCGGTCGTAGCCGGCCTGACGGGCATGCCCGCGATCTGGTTCGGGGTGCTCAGCCTGATCGGAACCGCGATCTACGCGAGCGTGATCGCAAGCATCGGATACGGAGTCGGCTCGGCCTGGCACACCGTCGAGCACGACCTTTCCCTTGCCAGTTATGTGCTGGCCGTCCTCGTGATCGCCGCGATCGTCGCGTTCATCGTCATCAGGCTTCGCCAGCAGCGCCGTGAGGCCCAGGAACTGCAAGCCCAGCAGGTCCGCCAGGACTCGCCGCGAGCCTGAGAAGCGACCGGCGGCCCCGACGTGACCGGCGGCCCGGAGCACGCTGTGCTCGGGGCCGCCGCCGCAGGCAACTCAGGACAGTGCAGCGGACTGCGCGAACTCCACGATGGCGTGCAGGTCACCCGCGGCGTCAACGGCCGCCAGCCCGCAGGCTGCCAGCACCACGATCGCCAGCGCAAGGAGCACGACACGGCGCTGCGGAGGCGGTGCGAGCAGGGCGGTTACCCTCCGCGGCACCGAGCCGCGGCGGCCGGGCTTACTCGTTCCGGTCAGCCGGGCGACGACTGCTGCCGCCCCGGCTCGCAGGCCCGGCGCGACCGCGGAAGCCAGCGCGGCCTTTGCTATCGTGCGCGCCACCAGCGGCCTGTTGCCGGTGACGATCGCGGCGCGTTCATCGGCCCAGCGCTCGACGCTGTAGCCGACAGCGGTGGCCAGCGGGCGCAGCAGCGGATTAGCCGCCGCCGACAGCCGCACCAGCGCCGTGAACAGGTAATGGGAGGCTGACACGTGCGCTCGCTCGTGGGCTAGCAGGACCTCGCGCTCAGCCTCGCTGAGAACTTCCAGCATTCCCGACGTCACCACGATCTTTCCGGGCAAGCCGGGAACCGCGTAGGCGTCGGCATTGTCGTCGGCAACCGTGACAACCTGGCCATCGTTCGCCAGTTGCCCATCGTCCGCGAGGCGGCCCGCGTCCCGCCGCGCGCCTACGAGCGCCACGGTGCGCAGCAAGGCGGCTCGCGCTACGGCAAGGGCCGCGACACCGAACAAGCCGGCCGCGATGACGCCCACCGGCAGCGGTGCCGGGTCGAGGTGGGTAACGGTGCGAAGCGACATGCCGCCGAACGCGGCTATGGCCGGAAGGCGGATGGCCGCCGTCATCGCGAGCAATCCCAGCACTGCGCAGCTTGATCCCGCCATGACGACCGCGCTGACCGTCAGCAGCCATGTCGCGGTCCGCGGCGGCAGTCGCTCGGCCAGCGGCCATGCGCCGACGGCGGCCAGCACGGACAGCACCAGCGGGAGATAGATCAGCACGCGCATGCCGGCGGCCTATCCGGCGTCCGGGTTCTCCTGGCCGGTGAGCATCCGGCGCAGCACTTCCTCGTCCGCGGGCGTGAGAACGGAGACAAACCGGGCGAGCACCACTTCCCGGTCCGCCTCGGCATCGAGGACTCCGCGCATCCGGCGGGCCGCAAGCCCCGGCTCATCGGCGACGGGCGCGTACGAGTACGCCCGCCCGGATCGCAGCCGGGTGAGCACGCCCTTGGCGTGCAGCCGGGAAAGGATCGTCACGACGGTCGTGTACGCAAGGTCGCCGCCGAGCAAGTCGCGGACCTGCGCGGGCGTCATGGCTGAGCCCGCCGACTGCAGCACGGCCAGCGCGGCCGACTCCAGTTCCCCGGCCCCGCGCCTGGTCGCGCCGGCTGACCGCTCGTCCACGTAGCTCATAAGTCTCCTGTCCCGCCCTCCGCACCCGCCGGGCGCGGTCCGGCAGCAGGAAACGGGCTCTATCCGCACTGCGATCGCAGTCCGCACTCGGATAGAGTCCGGACGCTGACCGGTCGCCGTATCCAGCCGGGCTCTACATGATTGTAGTAGCGCGGCTGACGCTGGGCGGCATAGCCTGGCGCCCGGCCAGCCGCCCAGGGTCCGCTACTCCACCGGGGCCAGTGTCGTCTCTCCCGGAATCACCAGCCGCTCCTGCACCTTGCTCTCGCCCTGCAGCTTGAAGAACAGGGTGTAGAGCAGCGCGGCCAGGACGAAGCCGACCTCGAAGGTCAGGTCACCGAGCGCCGGGTAGTGCTTGGGCAGAAGGCCCACGTAGTCCGTCTGATTGGCGAACAGCCAGATCGACACGCCCATCGCGATGGCCATCGCGCCGAACCCCGCCCACGGGTTGTGCCTGCGGTCGAACAGGAACCCGTCCACCTGCTTGCCGCGCCGCAAGAACTGGTCGGCAAAGAAGACGCCCAGCCAGGGACCGATCCAGTACGCGATGACCAGCAGGAAGTTGTTGTACCTGGTGCCAGCGTCGCTGAGCCCGGACAGCGCCAGGAAGAAGCCGGCGATGCCG
>JAJYUU010000305.1 GCA_021792405.1 Actinomycetes bacterium | reverse complement strand
CGATCGGCTTGCCGGTCTCCCGGACCAGCCGGACCGCGCCCTGCTTGAAGTCATCATCGAACTTCCTGCGTACTTCTGCCATCGCCCCTCCTTAAGGCGATGTCTCCACGGTACGAGGGGAAACCCAGCACCGATTCCGCCGCGTATAGCCCCATGGAAGTTGATGCGCCTCTATTCAGCAGCGGTGCAAGGCTGGGGATCGGCGCAAGCCGCTCTGCCGATTGCCGGCGGAAACCCCGATCCCGACGACCCCTCGAGGCCCGCTGCCGGCGGTTCTAGCCGATCCATCCATGGCGCTGCGCCGCCGCGCCCGCCGCGAACCTGCTGGTAACGTCCAGCCGGGCCATGATGGCCGCGATGTGCCGCCGGACGGTGGTAGTACTCATCCCCGCGCGCCGCGCGATCGCGGCATCATGCAGACCCTCGGCCATCAGATCGAGCACTGCCTGCTGCGCTGGCGTCAGCCGGCTGGCGGGCGCCCCGGGCCGCTTCGGCTTAAGCGGGGTTGCCCGATCCCACAGCATCTCGAAGTAGTCGCGCAGCGAGGCCAGGATTACCGGCGCGCGGATCACGAGGGCACCGGCCGTGCCGGATGGCGTGAGCGGCAGCATGGCCGTGGTCTGGTCGGCAAGCTTCATTTTCATGGGAACGCGCGGAAGGAGCCGGGCCTGTTCGCCTGCCGCAGCGCTGGCCCCGATGATCCGGCGCGCGACCGGGTCGTCCATCGCGGCGGCATCGTAGATCGACCGGTACCGCACCTGTCCTTCGAACGCGGGCAGTGGCAAGTGAGCGAAGTCATCAGTGAGCGGCATCTCAGTATTCAGGTTTTCCAGCGTCATCCAGTCCTTGCGCGCGGTATTGGCCAGCGACACGGACAGTTCGCTGATCTGCGCCCGATCGGAGACAACCGACACCAGATGGTCGGGCAACGGGCCGTGCATCCAGGTACCGAACTGTGCCTGAGCATCGGCGAGGCGCCGCTGCCCGTCCAGGAGAAGTTCCTGCCCGCGTGCTAGCCGGTTCTGGTGACCGGCGAGCACACCCTGCAACGCGAGGTCCGGCGACGCGGGCTGCAGCCACGCTGGATTGGCTGGGCTGTGCGGCTGGATGTGCGCCATGCCCGAGTCGGTCAGCGCCTTGACCAGCCCTGCGCTGCCGACTAGTGCCTCGGCCTGGTCCTTCGCGCAGCCGTCGTGAGCGACGAGCTCCTCGTAGGCGTCGATGACCTCGCCCGGCACTAGCCCTTCGAACAGCTCGCGGATCCGGCCGCGAACAGCAGTATCCGTTACCATCGGTGCCGCCAGAGAAGAAAGCGGCTGCGTAGCCGCCCAGAACGGTGATCAGCTGCGAGCCAAGGACCACAACGGCATCGAGGAACCCTGAGACTCTGCGGACCAGCGCATCGCTTCTGCGCCCTGTGCCCGGCAGAACGGCCCCTGAATGGGCAGGGCTGGAAGCTGTAACTGGCCACGATGAGCAGCGCAGGTCCCTATCCTCTCCCGCTCGCGGCGTCGCACCTAGGCTGACGCCCGCTGCGCCCGCCTACCGCCGGCTGAAGTGATCCACAGCCGTCGGTACGGCTAAGTGCATCCATGCAAACCCGCCCACACCAGCGTCGGAAAGCATCCGACCAGGTCTCCGACAATTCATTGACAGCCTGGACACGCGGGAAGGTGGATGGACAGGGTCGGCCGATCACTGCCACGTTCCGGTCCCGTCCGCGGCCGTTCGTGTCCTGTCCGGTGGCCCCGCACAGGCACCTGAGTGGCGGACACGCGCACGACGCAGAGCGGAGGTTGGCGGCCCTGATGCGTCGGCCAATCCCTTTCTCAGCCGACCAGGCTGCGCACCGAAGTGGCCCGACATGCGCGTCGCGGTTGCCGCTTGCACCTGAAGGTTCTCAAGCGCTGATTCGACGATCCGACAGCGACGCCAAGGGGCATACGAGACACCCTGGGTGAGTGGGCTGGTGGATGGATCCGCCGTTCGGCGTGGTGGCGGCTCCTCGTGTCATCAGCCAGGGCACGCCGACCAGGTCGATCTGCGCGCGCTCCGGTTGTCTGGAGCTGCCGAACCCGCCGTGCCGGGAAGCAGGGACTGCACAGATTTCTGGGCGTGGACCCAGAGAGGCTTCGCCTGATGCTCGGTCGGCGGGCCTGTCCCTGCAGATCTGGGCCGAGCGTTGAGGCGCGGGGTTTCGACCCGCTGTATTGTGCCTAGCACAGCACACTCACATACCCGTGAGCACCGCGCGGGCCGACGGCAGGCCGGAGCAGCCGTCAACCGACACTTCCGACCCGTTCGTGGCACTGTCCGCTGCGGCGGCGGTTCTTGTGACTCAGCGTGTCGACCCGATCACGCTAACAAGGACGTCGCGAGCTTGGACCGGCTGTTCGGCGGGCGCTTGCCTTTCGGTGTCGGCGCGGGCTGGAACGAGGCCGAGATGGCCGATCGCGCCACCGAGTCGGGTACCGGGATGGCGACTGCTGGCCGACCGGATCTGGACCATGCAAGAGATCTGGACTCAGATCTCCGGGAGTGGTGTGCGTCAGCTGTTGGATGCTGATGGCCGTGCGGTGAGCTGGTAGGTGATGGGCCGGGTGTCGCCGGGCAGGCTGGGCGGCGCTGTGTTGATCTCGTCGAGGAGCAGGG
>JAJYUU010000304.1 GCA_021792405.1 Actinomycetes bacterium | reverse complement strand
ACGGCGCGTGCCCGCGGGGGCTCCACCTTGACCATGCCTGCGCTCCGGCGTTTGATGGCAGCTACGGAGAACCAGGCAGCATCAAGATCAGCCTTACGCAAGTCTCCACGGTTTCAGGGGAATCCCGGTTCAAGCGAGTCTGCAAGGCCTCCGGAGCCGGCGAGTCCTGGACACCCCGAGAACTGCGAACCTCGTTCGTCAGCCTCATGAGCCACAACGGAGTCAGCACCGAGGAAATCGCCCGGCTTGTCGGCCACGCCTCCACCCGGACCACCGAAATCGTCTACCGCCGCGAACTCCGCCCCGTGATCACCACCGGCGCAGAAATCATGCACAAGGTCTTCCGGGCAAGCTAGCCCGGAACTGCGGCTACCGGCGACGGCGGCACAGGCGGCGACCTGAGCCCAGGCCCGCAATAAGTCCTGGTTCCAAGCCCGGGTCTCTGGTCGCCTGACCACGCGGCTGCCGCGCCCTGCTGGATGCCGCCACGGGCAGTTAAACTGGTGGCGTGAGCCAGCCACTCGCCGAGCCGCCGCGCCTGCCGCCCGCCACCGAGCAGCAGGTCCGCTCCCGCGCCGCCCAGCTGGGCGAACTCGCTGTCCGGTACGGCATCACCAATCTCGCCTTCGCTTCCCCCGGCAGGCTCCGCGGCCACGTCGCCAGCGACCGCGACCTGTTCGACATGTTCGAGTTCCAGCGCGAAGCCAGCGACCTGCTCGGCGCCGACATCACCCTCTACTCCGACGGGGCACTGCGCAACGAGCACGTCAGCCCCGACCTAGCCGCCGCCACTCCCCTGTGAGCGCAGAGGCCCGGCCCGACCGGCACGCCCTGCTGGAACTCCAAGCCTTACTGACCCAGATCGCCGCCCTGCGCAGCGAAGGCGACGCCGCACGGTTCACCGCTGATGACCGCTACCGGTGGCTGCTGCACCGGCTGTGGATCGCCGCCGGGAACGAAGCCCTCGCCTACACCCAGGCTACCGGCCAGCCCGTCCGCGCCGACCGCACCTGGGCCAACCTGTACGACCTGCGCAACCACCTCGCCCACTCCCGCCTGCCCGACATCGACGAAGCGCTGGTCCAGCGCTTCACCTGGGCACGCCTGGACTCCCTCCAGGACACCACCAGCCAGCACCTGCGCAAACAGCCATAGCGGCGGCGGGCGCAGGCCGCCGACACCGCTCAGCCCACGCCAGCCCAGCACCCCGCCGTCACGCGCAACGTGCGCCCGTCCAGCCGACTGTTAGCGGCCTATCTATCTGCACACAGAACCATGATCAACGGCAGCGCTCTTTGCACGGCTTTGCTCTCACGGGCGTCACTACCCTGTTGGCCTGGCTGCTGCCAAACCGTTCAGATCGCCGATTATTCGGTCCGGCGACGCTGGTACAGGCTGGGCACGCAGACGCGCAGAATGTCTATTCGGAGGCGGTCGGAGGCGGTACCCGGTCCAGGCTCTCTCAGGTCGCTCTGGTGTGGCTGTCGATTCCATCCCCGGCGGCGAGCGCGCGGAGTACCGCGATATCGGCGATGTCTTTCTGCCGCCACGGCCCGCCGTTGCGCAGGTGCGGGTATTGCTCTTTCATGGCGAGCATGCCGCAGACGCTCATGGCCAGAACCGGCATCCCATCGAGCGTTCCGGGATCGTCGCCGAAGGATCCGGGCGGGAACAGCCAGTCAGACCATCGCCCGAGGACCTGACCGGATGATCCGTCTGGCTGCCGGTCGAAGTAAGCGGTGCTAAACGGCACATCGTCCCACGTGAACTCGCATGCCTCCGCAGGCGGCTGAGTCGCCAGAGCCGTAGCTCCGGCAGCCATGAGCACTGCCTTCGATCGCTGGGCGTGGGTGCGCTGAACCCAGAACTCGACGTCGCCGTGCTTGCGGGTTATCCGGCCGATCCTCGCGTCCAGGCCCCAGCCTCCGAACAGCCACGCGGAGATACCGGCGGCCCGCGTGACCGCTATGACTCTGCGGATAAGTCGCAGCTGCCCTTCGGTCGTTTCGTCCATGGTCTGATGCTGGCATGCCGAGTCGGACGCGTGCCGCCAGTCACCGGCTGATAAGCCGGGAGAAGTACCGCTGGCCGCGCACGTCGTCCCGCCTGTTGAAACCGCACCGCCTTGCGACGGCGAGCGAGGCCTCTTTTTCCGGGTCGATCAGCAGCGTTGCCGCCGTGTACTGCGTGTCCCGCGCAAGGTGCTGGAGGAGGAGTTCGACCGCCGAGGTCGCGTAGCCGTTGCCCCGGTGTTCCGCGAACACGAAATAGCCGACGTTCACCTCGCCGTCGCCGAGCCAGTCGTGGTCACGATCGTGGTCATAGTCGACCCACCCAACTACCTGCTCGCCGACGACGATGCACGCGGCAGGGCTGGGGTTATCGGAACCGGGCCCGAGCCACCGGTGGAAGGCGTCGTCGCGGGCCGCAATCAGAATCGCCGTGTCGTCGGCTCGCGGCGGGCGAAGCGTGACGGGGCGGTTCTCGCGCGGCTGCTGTCTGGATACACCCGAATCCTGCCAGGAGCGATCCAGATCATGCTGATCTGACCCGAATCAACGAGTAAAGCGTCAGCCGTTATCCACAATCGGGCAGACGATCTTGAAGCTGTCCGGCCTGGCGTGCGGGCATGACAACGGCCCGGTGGTCGCGCCGGGTTCGGCGGGAGCGG
>JAJYUU010000303.1 GCA_021792405.1 Actinomycetes bacterium | reverse complement strand
TCCGGCCGCCGCCCTGGCCGGCGCGGTGTACGGGTTCTCCCCGGCCCTGCTGCAAAGCGCGCTGGGCCATTACGACCTGGAACTGGTCATCTTGCCGCCGCTGATCATCGACGCGGGCCTGCGGCTGGCGGTCGGCCGGCCTGGCTGGCTGGCGGGTCGGCTGGCTCGGGTGCCGGCCTGGGTCCCGGCCGGCGCATGGCTCGGGCTGCTGATCGCGGCACAGATGTTCGTCAGCGAGGAAGTAGCGCTGACGACCGCGCTGGCCGGTGTCCTGGTCGTGCTGGTGCTCGCGGTGAGCCGGCCGCTCGCCGCCGCGCGGCGCGTCCTGCCGACCCTGGCCGGCCTGCTGGTAGCCGCGGTCGTCGCGCTGGCACTGGCCGGCCATGCGTTGCAGACGCAGTTCCGCGGGCGGCTCGCCGAGCATGGTTCGCCGTACTCGCCTAACCTTTTCGCCAACGACCTGGCGAACTTCGTCACGCCGCAGCGCGCCCTGTTCTTCCATACCGCCGCCTCAGCGGCAGCCGCCGCCCGCTACCAGGGCGGGCTGGCTGAATATCTGGGCTACCTGGGCTGGCCGCTGATCGCCGCCCTGGTGGTGGCCGCGGTGGCAACCTGGCACCGGCTGGCCGGGCGCGCCGTCGCGGTCGCCCTGGTGGTGCTCTGCCTGTTCTCGCTGGGCGGTTACCTGCGGGTCGATGCGACGTCGCACCTTGCATTCGGGCTGCCGTGGCTGTGGCTGGAGAGGGTCTCGCTGTTTGCCGGGATCCTGCCGGACCGGTTGTCGATCCTGGCCGACGGGTTCGCGGCGGCGCTGCTGGCCCTTGGGATCGACGACGCTCGCGTCCGGCTGGCGGAGCGCCGGGAGTTCCGGCGCCGGCCGACCCGCTGGTGGCAGACCGCGGCGGTCCTGGCGGTCGCGGTTGCCTGCTGCCTGCCGCTGCTGCCCCGGCCGTTGCGCGAGTCCAGGACCGCGCCGCTGCCCGCCGGCTGGTCAGCCATGTTCACCCGGCTGCATCTGCGGCCGGGCAGCAGGGTCCTGGTGCTGCCGATAGCCCGCACCGGGGTGACGCTGGCACTGCGGTGGTCGGCGACCAGCGGGGATCCGTCGTCGATGATCGGCGGGTATTTCCTCGGGCCCGGCGCTGGCGGCAAGGCGCACCTGGACGGCCGGATGCCGACCCGCAAGATCGCATACCTGAACCTGCTGTGGGCCCAGGGGGTGCCGCCCGGCAGCCCCTTCGCCGCCACGGCCGCCGCTGCCCGTGGCGACTGGACGCACAACGAGCGGCAGGGGGCAGCACCGCTAGAGCACCACTGGCCGGTGGTGCATGCCAGGGCGGCGCTGGCCCAGTTTGCCGCCTGGCAGCCGCAGGCGGTGGTAGCCGATGCCACGGTGAGCTCACCGCTCGGGGAGTACCTGGCCAAGATACTGGGTCCGCCGACGGTCACGGTTGACGGCCTCATTGGCTGGCGGCATCCGCTAGCCGTCCGCTACGCCGCCGCTCGGCGTCCTTAATTGGAGCCTGCTTCCTGGCGACTTGACTTGCGGCCTTTACTTACCCGATGCTACACCTCGACAGGAAAGGGCCCTTCTTGCACACTTGTGGCCAAGAGGGCATGAGTTCTCTTGCGCTAGGTCATGATCTTTGTGCATGGCCAGGACGGGGTCGGCTGGCGTCTGACAAACGAAGACGTTGGGACGGGCGGTGCGCCCCAACGGCCGATGTCCCACGTCGCTCGAACAGCTAAGGAAGTGCAACGTGAGAACAGGTCGCAGCTTATCGCGCCGCTGGCGACTGGTCGGCTCGGTGGTGTCCCCGGTAATCCTCGCAGCGGCCGTGCTGCTCCCTACCGACGCTGCCTTTGCTTCGAGCGGTGCAGCGCCGTTGCAGCCTGCTGCTGGTCAGTATGTTCCCGTGACGCCTGTGCAGGCGATGGACACGCAGGACGGGACCGGCGGGGTGCCAGTGGCGCCGGCATGGGGCAGTAATAAACCCGCTGGTAATTCGCCCAGGATTTTCTATAACTGGTGAGACGCCCGGTGCCGCGAAGAATTCTGGCCGCTATGTGCGGCGCGGTGCTCGCCTGCGTGGCAGTGCTGGGCTGCTCATCGGGTTCCGAGCAGCCCAGCACTGGGGCAATCTTTACGGTGCCTACCAAATTTTCACAGGGGATTCGCGCTACGACCGTTGACGTTGTTGACATGGGAGTGCCGTTCGGGCTGTACAACCGCAGCGCCCATACTGCGCAGCTGCGCAGCGTCACCATCGTCGGGCTCCCACGATCTGCGCGCCTGGACAGCATACTGGCCTACGTTCCTGCTCACGGAGCGGTAGCGCTGGCTCACGGAGACTACCTGAAGTATTGCAGGAAAGTTGACAAGTTCTACCCGGTAACAGACGTGGTAGCCCCGGCGCACTCCGCCTCGAAGTGGAACGTTATCATCGCCGTTACTTTTACTAAGCCCGGCCTCTATAAAATTGCGCACATCAAGTTGGTTTACCAGTCAAATGGAAACCTTTATTGGCAATATGAAAGTCTGAATACGATCATCACTGTAAAGTGGCTCTTCGAGGTTAACCGGGATCGGGTGGCCGGCCCGTTACCGAGCGTGATCTGCGTATAGCGGTGCGGCCTGGCCGGCTGCGGGTGCAGGCGATGCGGACGCGGCGCCGCTGGTTTGCCG
>JAJYUU010000302.1 GCA_021792405.1 Actinomycetes bacterium | reverse complement strand
GTGACCGCGGAGATGGTGATCGAGCGGCGGGAGCAGCTCGCTTCGGGGCTGCGCCGGCCGCTGGGCGCGGTGTGGCCCGAGCCGGTCACCCACGAGCACGCCGGACGGCTGGAGCTGTGGGTCGGCAGGCAGGATGTCGCCAAGTCCCGGCAGGCGCCCTGGCCGCTGCTCAAGGGCGGTCAGGGCGACGTGTTCGGCCGGGTGCCGTTCGGCACCGACGTACGCGGCCGGACCGTCGCCGTGCCGCTGGCCTACCATAACTGGCTGATCGGGGCGATCCCCCGGCAGGGCAAGACCGCCGCGGTGCGGGTGCTGGCGTGCGCGTGCGCGCTGGACCCGTTGTGCGAGCTGTGGGTGCACGAGCTGAAAGGCTCGGGTGACCTGGATCCTTTGCAGAAGGTCGCGCACCGGTTCGCCTCCGGCGTCGATGACGAGAGCGTCGGGTACGCGGCCGAGTCCCTGCGGCTGCTGCGCCGCGAGGTCGAGCAGCGGACCGAGCGGCTCAAGGCCCTGCCGAGGGAGTTGTGCCCGGACAAGCGGGTCACCCGGCAGATCGCCGCCCGGCGGTCGCTGCGGCTGCACCCGCTGGCGTGCGTGATCGATGAGCTGCAGAACCTGTTCGCTCACCCGCAGTACGGCAAGCAGGCCGGCCTGGACGCCGAGTTCGTGATCAAGATCGGCCCGGCGTTCGGCGTGTTCCTGCTGCTGGCCACGCAGCGGCCCGACAAGGCCAGCCTGCCGACCGGGATCTCCGGGAACGTGTCGACCCGGTTCTGCCTGAAAGTGATGGGCCAGGTCGAGAACGACATGATCCTTGGCACGTCGGCGTACAAGAACGGGATCCGGGCTACGACGTTCCGGCCGGAGATCGACGCCGGGATCGGGTACCTGATCGGCGCCGGCCCGGCGCCGCAAGTCGTCCGGTCGTTCTACCTGGACCTGCCCGCCGCCGAGCGGGTCGCCGCCAGGGCGCGGGCGCTGCGCGAGACCGCGGGCACGCTCTCGGGCGCGGCGCTCGGCGAGGCCGAGGCACCGCGGGATGTGCTCGCCGACCTCGCCGCCGTGTTCGGCGCCGACACCGGCCTGCAGTGGGCCGAGGCAGCCGCCCGGCTGGCGTCCCGGTTCCCCGGACGGTGGGACGGCGCGAGCCCGGATGAGGTCTCCGCTCAGGCCCGCGCGCTCGGCGTCCCGTCCGTGGACGTGAAAGCGGCCGGCAAGGCGCTCAAGGGCTGCCGGGCCGCTGACGTGGCCGCCGCCAGGACCACGCCATGACCCGCGATGGTCGCGGCGCCGCGACCAGCCCTGACCAGCGCGCCTGCCTGTCAGCCGCGACCGCGCGACCGGCCGGGCTGCCGCTGACCTGCACGGTCGCGCCCGCGGCCATCCCCTGCCCCGGAACGGAGAGTCCCAGCACATGGCCTGGACCAGCACCACGCGCACTGGCGCGACCCGCGGCAGCAACGACCACCTGGCCGAGCAGTGCGAGGACGAGCTGTGCCCGCGGCTGCCCTGCCGCATGTTCCACGCCGGGCAGCGCAAAGGCTACGACCGCGGCTACTCCGATGGCTACCGCGACGGGTACAGCGCCGGGTACGCCAACGGCTGGGCCGCGGGTTTCGCGGCCGGGCTGGCAGCAGCCGGGGGCAGGTGAGCGGCCGTGAGCTTCCCGCTGTTCCTGCTCGCTGTCGCCGCGGGCGCGGCGTGGCTCGGGTCGCTGTGGCTGCACCCGTTCGGCGCCTGCCCGCGCTGCCGCGGCCACGGCCACATCACCCGAGGCAAGCCCAAGGGCCGCAAGCCGAGGCCGCCCAAAGTGACCACCTGCCCCCGGTGCAAAGGCGCCGCCCGCCGTCAGCGGGCCGGCTCCCGCACCCTGCACCAGCTCGCCCGCCGCGTCCGGCGCGAACTGGCCCGCCAGCGCCGGCAGCGGCAAGCCGCCGCACCTTCCCGAGCGGAGGACTGAACCATGCCGACCTGGACCAACCCGAAACTCGTGCACGTCGAACCACGCGGCGGTCTCCCCGCCGCCGCCGTCATCGTCGTGGCCGTGACCGGCTACGCCGCCTGGCAGGTGGCCGCCTGGCTCGCCTCGGTCATCGCGGCAGTCGAGGCTGCCGCCGGAGTGGTCACGATCGGCGCGCTGGCCGGCCTGGTCGTCGTGCTCAGGCGCCAGCGCGGACGGACGCACCTGGACGCCCCGCAATGGGTCACCGAGCGGCTCGGCGCCCCGCGCATCCCATCACGCCGGGCACTGGCCCGCCCGGCTCCGGCCATCCCGGCAAGCCGCCGGCCTCAGATCGAGGCGCCCGCAGTCCACTACCACCTGCACCTGCACGCCGCGCAACCTGCCATCGAGGAGAACCAGCCATGATCACCAAACTGGCCGGCTGGGCGCTGATCGCCTTCGCCGCCTACTACCTAGTCACCGACCCGGCCGGCGCTGCCGGCGTCGTGGTCGGCGTCCTGCACGGGCTCCGCTCGGCCGCCAGCTCGCTGTCAACGTTCGCCAGCCACCTGTAAGAGAGGACTACCCGTGATCACAGCCATAGCCATCATCGCCGCCGTGCTCGTGCTCGCGCACCTGGCCGGAGGCGCACGCCGCCATCGGCGCCACTACCGCCAGCACGGCTCGCACCCGAACCTGTACTACACCTACGGCCGCGGCTGGTACGGCTCCGTCCGCCTGCCCGGCGGATTCCGGGTCGGGCACAAACTCTGACCGGCTCCGTGTCGCGCCCTGCT
>JAJYUU010000301.1 GCA_021792405.1 Actinomycetes bacterium | reverse complement strand
AGGTCGGCCGCGCTGATCGCGTCCCGCGGCGGCAGCGACATCGAGGGAACGCGGTACACCCGCTCGCCCTCTATCCCGAGCGGCTCGCGTGAGGTGGCCAGGAACCTGACGCGCGGGCAGTACCGGATCACCTGCTCGCAGAACCGGGCGGCATGATCGACCACGTGCTCGCAGTTGTCCAGCACGATGACCACATCCTGGCTGTTGAGCACCTCCAGCACGGACGCGAGCACACTCGGGCCGGAATGGTCGGGCAGTTGGAGGGCGGCGGCGACCGCTCCGGGCACCAGGTCACCATCGCTGACCGCAGCCAGCTCGGCGAGCCAGACGCCGTCCAGCGCCGAGTCCAGCAGTTCCACCGCGGTCTGCAGGGCGAGCCTGGTCTTACCGCTGCCGCCCGATCCGGTCAGCGTGACGAGCCGCGCGGCGGCAGCCAGCGAGCGGACAGCGGCCAGTTCCTGCTCGCGGCCGATGAAGGCGCTGAGCTGGCCCGGCAGGTTGTTCGGCAGGTCCGGGTTGTCCAGGGAGGTCAGCGGCGGGAAATCCGCGGGCAGGAAGGCCGCCGCCAGCTGGAGCACCTGCTCCGGCCGGCCGAGATCCCGCAGCCGGTGCGCACCGAGATCGAGCAGCTTCACGCCGTCCGGCAGCGCCTCGGACACCAGTTCCGCGGTCGCGCCGGACAGCAGCACCTGGCCACCGTGGGCGACCGACTCTAGCCGCGCCACCCGGTTGACCGCCGGGCCGAAGTAGTCGTTGTCGCGCTCGTCGCAGGCGCCGGTGTGCAGGGCCATCCGCACGCCGATCGGCTGCCTTGTCGGCCACTGCTGGCCGGCCAGCGCCCGCTGCGCGGCCACGGCGGCGGCGACCGCAGCGTCCGCGGTGGAAAACGCTGCGCAGAACGCGTCTCCCACGGTCTTGAAGACGTAGCCGCCTGCCTGCTCGATAGCGGCACGGAGGATCTCGTCGTGCCGCCGCAGCGCCAGCGTCATGGCCTCCGGCTCGGCCTCCCACATCCGGGTCGATCCCTCGATGTCAGTGAACAGCAGGGTCACCGTGCCGGTGGGGATCTGGACCGGATCGTGCACGTGCATACGATACGCGGCGCCAGCGACCCGGCGGCTCGACCACAGCGGTCGGGCTACTGCGGTGGCTAGTTCAGCAGCACTGGTACTACTGCTGTGGTTCCGCGTCAGCCGGTCGCGTTCAGCCAGCGAACCGGGGCGCCGTCACCGGCCCGGCGGAACGGCTCGAGCTCGGCGTCCCACGGCTCGCCGAGCAGCAGGCTGAGCTCTGCCTCCAGCGACCCGCCGAGCGCAGGGTGCCGTGGCCCGTGCACGTCGCGCAGGCTGCCGAGCTTGCCGTCGGCGCGGCCGTTCGCCGCGGATGCCGCCAGCGCCATCGCCGCCCGCAGCCGGTTCTCCGGGATCATGACATCCCCGTTCGCGGCCATCACCGCGCAGAACGTGCCCAGGGCCGGCGTATGACAGTAGCGGACCGCGTCACAGCCGGGGCTCGCTTCCTCGCTGATCTCAAACCGCACCAGGTTCCAGCTGGCGAGCGCTGAAGCGATGGCCCCGGCCGCGCCGGCCTGGCCGGCCCACTCCAGCTCGCCGCGCATCGCCCCGGGCGAAGCGGGCTGGTCCACCCACGGCATGCTGACAGGCACGCCAAGTACCCCGGCCACTGCCCACTCGATATGCGGGCACAGCGCCGGGGGCGCACAATGCACGTGCAGCACGCCACGTACGGACACCGATGACCTCCCTGCAGCAGACGAGGATGCGTCTTCCCCTACGACCTCGCCTGCCCGGAACCCGGGCACCGTGCTGATGGTGAGCGTGCTGGCGATCTTCCGCGACTCATTGTGCCCTACCGCCGGAATATGCACCAGCACTGCTCGTGCCTTGTCCGGCGCGCCGTGTTGTGATGGAGGGGTGACTAGCGCAGCCGACCGGGACGCTGCCGGGCTGTTATTCGTCGCCGAGATGTACGGGCTGCAGCTCGATCAGCTCACCGAGTTACTGGGCGGCACAGCCCGGCAGGCCAGGGCGCTGGCCGCCCGCTGGGTCAGCAGCGGCCTGGCTGAGTCGGCTGTGCTCAGCCAGGGCCCGCCGTGGGTCTGGCTGACCCGAAGCGGACTGCGAGCGTGCGGCCTGAAGTATCCCGCCGCGCCGCCCGCACTCGGCCGGCTCGCGCACATCCGCGCCGTCACCGCCGTACGGCTGGCGCTGCAGGCCGTTCCCGGCTACCGCGACGGCGGCGCGCACTGGCGCAGCGAGCGCCACCTGCGGGCACGGCTGGGCAGCCAGCGGTCCATGCGTGACCACCTGCCCGACGCCGAGGTGCACTGGCCGGACATGCCCGCGTCCGGAACGCCGCCAGACTGGGCCGGCGAGTGCTGGGCGATCGAAGCCGAGCGGACGCCGAAAACGGTCACCCGCACCATCGCGATCATGCGTGAGCTGCTGGCCCGCACCGGGGATTACGGCTGCCCGGCGGCGGAAGCGCGGGTCGCCGGGTTACCGCCACGGCATGCCAGGGCCGTCTATCTCTGCACTCCGGCAGCAGCCGGGACGGTGCTGCGAGCCAAGCAGGCCCTCGGCAGCAGCCTCGGCGCGCGGATCGAGGTCTACGATCTCCCGGCCGCCGGTTACCTGCCCGCCAGGACCCCGGCATGACCGCACGGCCCGCCGCGCGCGCGCTCGCCGCGATCGCCGTCGCGCTGCTCGCGGCCGCGCTACT
>JAJYUU010000148.1 GCA_021792405.1 Actinomycetes bacterium | reverse complement strand
CCGAGAAGGACCGGGCGATGCACGCCGGGCAATGGGATAAGTCGGCCGAAGGCGCCCACGAGATCCGCGGCCGCACGCTCGGGATCGTCGGGTACGGCAATATCGGCGCGCAGTTGTCGGTCGTCGCCGAGGCACTCGGCATGCGCGTCGTGTTCTACGACACCGCCGACAGGCTGGCGCTCGGCAACGCGCGGCGCTGCATCAGCCTGGACGAGCTTCTTGAGATCTGCGACGTGGTGACCTTGCACGTAGACGGCCGCCCGTCCAACAGCTCGCTGTTCGGCGAGAAGGAATTCAGCCGGATGCGGCCCGGTGCCTTGTTCCTGAACTTGTGCCGCGGCTTCGTGATCGACCACGAGGCGCTGCGCCGGCACCTGCAGTCGGGTCACCTGGCCGGGGCGGCCGTCGATGTGTTCCTGGCCGAGCCGCGCTCGGCCGGCGAGCCGTTCGAGTCCGCTCTGCGCGGCCTGCCGAACGTGATCCTCACCCCGCACATCGGCGGCTCGACCGAGGAGGCCCAGTCCGACATCGGCGGTTTCGTCGGCGCCAAGCTCGCCGACTTCGTCTCGGTCGGGTCAACGGCCCTGTCGGTGAACCTGCCTGAGGTAGCGCTGCCGCCGGCGGCCGGCACGCACCGGCTGGCGCATCTGCACCAGAACGTGCCCGGCGTGCTGGCCGAGATTAACTCGGTGCTGGCCGCGCATCACGTGAACGTCGAAGCCCAGCTGCTCGGTACGCGCGGCGACCTCGGGTACGCGCTGACCGACATCGGCATCGACTATCCCGATGAGGTCGTGTCCCGGCTGCGGGCCATGGACCCGACTGTGCGGTTGCGGGTCTTGTCGTGACCCTGGCGGCCGCGCTGGCAGCCGCTGTCGGGCCGGAGCACGTGCTCATCGACCGGGACCTGCGCGCGTCGTTCGAAACCGACTGGACCGGCCGGTTCACCGGAACCGCACGCGCTGTGGTGCGGCCGGCCAGTACCGGCCAGGTCGCCCGCGTCCTGGCCGCCTGCGCCGAGGCCGGCGTGCCGGTGGTGGTGCAGGGCGGCAACACCGGCCTTGTCGGCGGCGGCGTGCCCGGCCCGGACCCGGCCGGGGACCCGCCGATCCTGCTGGTCACCACCCGGCTCACCGAACTCTGCGCGGTATCCCCTGCCGCTCGCCAGGTCACGGCCGGCGCCGGGGTGCGGCTGGCCGCCCTGGCCGCGCACGCACGCTCGGCGGGCCTGGACTTCGGCGTCGACCTGGCCGCCCGCGACTCGGCTACCGTCGGCGGCATGGTCGCCACGAATGCCGGCGGCATCAAAGTGCTGCGCCACGGCAGCATGCGCGAGCAGGTCGCCGGCGTGGAAGCCGCGCTCGCCGACGGCCGCGTCATCTCCCGGCTCGACGGCCTGGCTAAAGACAGCACCGGATACGACCTCGGTCACCTGCTGGCGGGCTCGGAAGGCACGCTGGCCGTGATAACCCGGCTACGGCTGCGGCTGGTCGCCAGAGAGGACGGCCGTGCCGTCGCCTTCGTCGCGGTTCGCGACACCGCAGCCGCCGTCGGATTGCTGGCGGCGCTGCGCGCACGGCTGGCCGGGATCAGCGCGGCCGAATTGTGCTTCGACGCCGGGCTCACGCTTGTCGGCCGCCACCTCGGTGTGCCGGTCCCGCTTGCCGGAACGGGCGGGGCCTATGTCCTGATCGAGGTCGCGGCGCAGGCGGATCCGCTCGACGATCTGCTCGCCGCGCTCCAGGCGTGCGACCAGGTGATCGACGCCACGGTGGCCTCGTCGGCCACCGAGCGAGCCCGGCTGTGGCAGCTGCGCGAGGCGCACACGGAGGCGATCAGCGTGGCCGGCCTGCCGGTCAAGCTTGACGTATCGGTCCCCGCAGGCCGCCTCGCCGAACTCGTGGGCGCGCTGCCCGAGGCGGTCGCCGTCGCCGCGCCAGCGGCACAGCTTGTCGTCTTCGGTCACCTGGCCGAGGCGAACCTGCATGTCAACATCCTGCAGGCGGATGCCGGAGAAGTGACAAGCGCCGTGCTCGCGCTGGTAGCAGGCCTCGGCGGGTCGATCAGCTCGGAGCACGGCATCGGCCGGGCCAAGGCCCGCTACCTCGGCCTGTCCCGGAGCCAGGCCGAGATCGAGCTGATGCGCGCTGTCAAGGCCGCGTTCGACCCGCTCGGATTGCTCAACCCTGGCGTGCTGTTCCCGGTACCGCCGCGGGCATAGTTATCGAGGGAGGCGACATGGTCCGCGATGACGATAGCGACCACGTGAAGCGCTGGCGCGAACTGCTCGGCAGCGAGCGCGACGCAGCGGAGCTGTATTCGCGGATTGCCGCTGCCGAGACTGGCGAGCGGCGGGCCATCTTCGAAGAGCTCGCGGCCGTCGAGCGGCGGCACGCGGCGCACTGGGCGGAGAAGATCCGCGACGTCGGCCAGGCCGTGCCGCCGGCCGGACGGCCGGGGCTGCGTACCCGCCTGCTGGCGGCCGCGGCCAGCAGGCTGTCGCCGGGCGCGGTGCTGCCGCTGATCGAGCGGGCGGAGCGAGCCGACGCCGGCCGGTACGACGCTGATCCGGACGCGGCGCCCGGCATGGCCGCCGACGAGCACGGTCACGCGCGCACGATCGCCAAGCTGATCGAGGGCGGGCGCCCGGCCCCGCGGCAGCAGATTGCCAGGCGGGAGCCATGGCACCGGGGCGACAAATCCGGCGCGCTGCGGGCGGGCGTATTCGGCGTGAGTGACGGGCTGGTGTCCAATACCGCGCTGGTCATGGGCGTGGCAGGATCCGGAGCCGCGCATCCGGTGATCCTCCTCGCCGGCACCGCTGGCCTGCTGTCCGGATCGTTCTCGATGGCGGCCGGCGAGTACGTGTCGATGGCCAGTCAGCGTGAGATGTACCAGCGTGAGATCGCCCTGGAGGCGCAGGAACTGCAGGAGAAACCCGAAGAGGAGCACGACGAGCTTGTCCTGCTCTACCGGGCGAAGGGACTGCCCCGCGAGGACGCGATGCGACTGGCCGATCAGATCATGGCGGACCGGCGGGTCGCGCTCGACACCCTCGCCCGCGAGGAACTCGGGCTGGATCCCGGTCAGCTCGGGTCGCCGCTGTCCGCGGCAATCTCCAGCATGCTGACCTTCGCCGGTGGCGCGCTGGTGGTACTCCTGCCCTACCTCATCGGCGGCGGTACCGCCGCGCTCGTCGCCGCGATCGCCCTGGCGGCAGCCGCCCTGCTGGCCGTCGGGGCGGGAATCGGGATGCTCAACGGCCGCCCCGCCGTCCGCTCCGGATTGCGCCAGCTGCTGCTCGGCGGTGCCGCGGCACTGGTAACTTTCGGCATCGGTCACCTGATCGGCGCGCAGGTGTCCTAGAAGTCAGGGTTGGCATGCCGGAATTAGGTCCGCAGAAGACGACCGTCACGCTGGCAGACGGCCGGGCGCTGATGTATTTCGGCGCCGTCCCCGGCAAGCCGGCCGGCTACCCGGACCGGCGGCGGCTTGCCCCCGCGCAGTTCCAGCCGCAGGCCCGCTTCGACTGGCTGCTGGACGAGTGGGTGGTCGTCGCCAGCCACCGCCAGGACCGGACCTTCCGCCCGGCCGGGGACCAGTGCCCGTTGTGCCCTTCGACGGCCGGGAACTACACCGAGATCCCGGCACCGGCATACGAGGTCGTGGTTTTCGAGAACCGTTTCCCGGCGTTCGGCAGCCGCACCGCGGGCGGGCTGCCTACCGGCTGGCCGCGGGGCGTCCCGGACGGCCTGCTCTGCACGCGCCCGGCGGCGGGCCGGTGCGAGGTCGTCTGCTTCAGCCAGCGTCATGACGCCTCGTTCGCCGACCTCACCCCGGCTCAGGCGGCAACGGTCATGGCGGCCTGGGCGGACCGGTCCGCCGAACTCGGCCGCCAGCCCGACGTGGCGCAGGTCTACTGCTTCGAGAACCGGGGAGCCGAGATCGGGGTGACGCTCTCCCACCCGCACGGGCAGATCTATGCCTTCCCCTTCGTCACCCCGCGCACCGCCCGGATGCTGCAGTCGTGCGCCAGCTACCGGCGGCGAACCGGGCGCAACCTGTTTGACGACCTGCTGGCTGCCGAACTTGCCGACGGCGCGCGGATCGTGCTGGCCGGCCCGCACTGGGTAGCGCTGGTGCCGCACGCGGCTCGCTGGCCGTACGAGGTCCACCTGTACCCGCGGCGCCGGGTACCGGACCTGACCGCGCTCGACGACGCCGAGCGCACCGAGTTCTGCGAGGTGTACCTGGACTTGCTGCGCCGGTTCGACCGGCTCTTCGGCCAGCCTGCCCCCTACATCTCGGCTTGGCATCAGGCACCTGTCCGGGCCGGCCGGGCCGACTTCGCCCTGCACCTGGAGCTGTTCACGGTGCGGCGGGCGGCCAGCAAGCTGAAGTACCTGGCCGGATCGGAGTCCGGCATGGGCGCGTTCGCTAACGACGTCGCGCCGGAGGCCGCGGCGGCCCGGCTGCGCGAGCTCGGCTGAGCCCGGAGCCGGCCGGTTGCCGGTCAGTAGCCCGGTCAGTAGCCCGGTCAGTAGCCGGTCAGGACAGCCGGCCGGCTCCGGCGGACGGCTCGGCCGACCCGAAGCCCGGGCTCCGCCAGCCGCGGCGGGCAAACCGGTCCGTCACGGCGGCGGCCACGTCAGCCACCGCCACGGCCGGGACCAGCGCGATCACTGACCCGCCGAAGCCAGCTCCGGTCATCCGGGCACCGAGCGCCCCGGCCTCCAGCGCAGCCTCGACAGCGGCGTCGGCCTCGGGCCAGGACACCTCGAAGTCATCGCGCAGCGACGAATGCGACGCGGTCAGCAGCGCGCCGATCCGATCCAGGCGGCCGGTCCGCAGCAGCTCAGCGGCCTGACGGACGCGCTCGTTCTCGGACACGACGTGGCGGGCGCGGCGGCGCAGCACATCCTCGCTCAGCCGGTCGAGCGCGCTGGCGCCGGCCACGTCGCGCAGCGCCCGCACGCACAGCGCCCTGGCCGCGTCCTCGCAGGCCCGGCGGCGACTCGCGTACCCGCCGCCGGTCAGCTCGTGCCGCGCGCGAGTGTCGATGATCAGCAGCGCGAGCCCGGCCGCGGCGGCGTCCAGCGGGACTGCGACCCCGGCCCCGGACCTGCAGTCGAGCAGCAGAGCGTGCCCTGCCTGGCAGAGCAAGACGGCGAGCTGATCCATCAGGCCGGTCGGAGCTCCGGCGAAGTCGTTCTCCGCCCGGCGGCCGATGGCGGCCAGCTCAGTCCTCGGTACCGCGAGCTGGTAGAGGTCGGCAAGCGCCAGTCCGGTCGCGCACTCCAGCGCCGCCGACGAGGCCAGCCCGGCGCCCGCCGCCAGATCGGCATCGATCGCCAGGCTTGCGCCGCCGACATGGTGACCAGCGGTCAGTAGTGCCCAGGCCACCCCCGCCGGATACGCGGCCCAGCCGCCGGGCTGGCCCGGCGTGAGCTCGCCGAGCGGCACTTCTATCACGGCCGCGCCTTGCTGGCGTGAAGTCAGCGCCAGTATCCCGTCCCCGCGGGCCGAAGCAGCCACGCAGACACCCGCGGCGATCGCGAAGGGCAGCGCGAAGCCGTCGTTGTAGTCGGTGTGCTCGCCGATCAGGTTGACCCGGCCCGGAGCGCGCCACACGCCCTCGGGCTGCGCTCCGTACCTGTCGGCGAAAAGCTGCGCAGCAGACACCAGTGCAGAGTAGTCGCCCGGCGACGCAGTCGGCCGGTTACCCGATCACCCGTCAGCCAAGGCGCAACGGCAGCGTCCTGGGGCCGCGGATCTGGCCGGTGGACCAGGTCACCATCGACGGGTCTGCCAGCGTGAAGGCCGGGATCCGGGACAGCCAGACGTCCAGCGCGACCCGGAGCTCCATCCGCGCCAGGTGGGATCCCACGCACCGGTGTATGCCGAGGCCGAACGCGGCGTGCCGGTTGACCTGCCGGTCGATGACGACCTCGGCTGCCCGCTCGAACTGAGCCGGATCCCTGTTCGCCGCCGGGAACGACAGCAGGATCCAGTCGTCGGCCTTCATGTCCGCGCCATGCCACTGCATGTCCTGCTTCACCAGCCGTGCCATGGTGACGGGAGCGTAGGCGCGCAGGAATTCCTCCAGCGCGGTCGGCAACAGGGCCGGTTCGGCGGCGAGCCGCTCGCGGTCGGCTGGCACCCGGGCCAGGTGCCACAGCGACGCCCCGATCGCGCTCCAGGTCGTATCGATTCCCGCGATCAGCAGCAGCGCCATGGTGCCCGCCACGTGCGACGGCTCGAGCTTGCGGCCGTACAGCTCAGCGTTGATCAGGAAGGTCGTGAGGTCCTCGCGCGGGTTGTCGATGTGGTCGTGGATCTGCGCGAGCAGGTAGTCGAACAACGCCGACATTCGGGTGATGCGCTCGTCCGGCGGCAAGTTGATGCCTTCGAGGGTGTTCTCGACGAACTGGCGGAACTGCGGTCCGTCGGCGGGCGGGAAGCCGAGCATGCCGGCGATGACGCGCATCGGGATGTGCTGCGCGTAATCGCGAGCCGCGTCCACGACGCCCTGCCCGTCGAACGCGTCGATCAGCGAGTGGCACAGCGCACGAGTGGCCGGTTCTTGCCGCGCGACGGCCTTCTTGGTGAAGGCGGGCAGCAGCAGCTTGCGCGCGTCGTGATGGAACGGCGGATCGGAGGAAATCGGCGGTGAGCCGCCGATCGGCGCGACGTCGCGCGGCGGCCGGAAGTTGCTCATGATGATCGACCGTGACGAGAAGCGCTCGGTGTCGTACGCGATGGCCGCGACGTCAGCGTAGCGGGTCGGCAGCCAGCCGCCGCCGAACCGGGGAGTGTGCGCGATCGGGCAGCGCTGCCGCAGGTCGTCCTGGATCGGGTAAGGGTCGGCGGCCCACTCGGGCTCGGTGTGCGAGAAGTCCGTCGCCCAGTCGGCGACGGGGCCCGTGACGATCTCGTTGCGGGTGCCTTCCGGCTCGTCGCCCCTGGCCTCGCGGAAGTCCCTGGCGAAGCGCTCGTCGACGGCCATGTCAGGTCTCCTCGATGAGCTCGATGGCGCGTTCCGGACAGTTCGCCACGGCCAGGCGAGCGTTCTGCTCCTCGCCTGGCGGCACCACGCCGGCCCGGAGGACCTTGCCGTAACCCTCGTCGTCGTCGCCGAACAGGCTGGGCGCGAGGTCGTAGCACCGGCCGTGCCCCTGGCAGACTTCTGAGTCGATCTGAATCTTCACCGCTGTTCCCCATTTCCGGCGTGAGGTAATCCGGCGTTCCCGCTCTGCAGCCGGCCGGGGCCAGCGCGGTCACGACGCGGCACAGCGATCCGGGCCGGCCGCGAAGAGATCGGCCAGCAACCGCCGGCCATGCGTCCGCAGTGCCTCCACCAGCAGTTCTGCCTTGGACTCGAAGTGCGCGTAGAGGGGCGCCGTTGCCGAGGCTGGGCCCATGCCAGAGTTAAACAAACGTTCATCTGATTCGTCAACGGATCAGCGCGAGTTCACCGGACACGGTCATCGTCACGCTGGCGACTGCGCCAGCGTCAGCCCGAAGTCGCCGGCCGGGTCGGTCCAGAATCCCGCCGCCTTGAGCCCCGCGGCAGCGAGTTCGGCCTCGATGACTGGCCGCCTGAACTTAGCCGAGATCTCGGTCCGGAGTTCCTCCCCGGCCGCGAACCAGACCGTCATGCCGAGGTCGCTGATCGTCACCCGCTGCTCGCGCGGCGCCCGCAGCCGCATCTCGATCCATTCGCGCGCCGGGTCCCAGACCGCTATGTGCCGGAACTCCTCGACGGCGAAGTCGGCATTCAGGTCCCGGTTGACGACCCGGAGGATATTGCGGTTGAAATCGGCCGTGACACCCGCCGCGTCGTCATAGGCGCGCAGCAGGCGGCCGACGTCCTTGACCAGGTCTGTCCCGAGCAGGAAGGTGTCGCCGGGGTGCAGGGCCGCGGCGACCTGGCTGAGGAAGGCCGCCCGCGCTGGCGGCTCGAGGTTCCCGATGGTCGATCCGAGGAAAACGATCATGCGCCGTCCGCCGCGCGGAACCGCGGCCAGATCGCGTTCGAAATCGCCGACCACGGGAGCTACCCGCAGACCGGGATATTCCGCGGCCAGCTTGCCACTGGCCGCGGACAGCACGGTCGGATCGAGATCGAACGGGACGAACTCGCGAAGGGTCCCGCCGTCCCGCAACGCGCGCAGCAACAGCCTGGTCTTGGCCGAGGTGCCGCTGCCGAGTTCCACCAGCGACTCGCACCGGGACAGCGCGGCGATCTGCCTGGCGTGCCGTTCCAGGATCGACGTCTCCGCCCGGGTCGGGTAATACTCCGGCAAGCGGGTGATTTCGTCGAACAACTGACTGCCGCGGGCGTCGTAAAAATACTTGGGCGGCAGAGTCTTCGGCGTCGCGGAAAGGCCGGCCCGCACGTCCGCGCGCAGCGTATCGAGGTAACGGGCCGGGTCAGTCTGGACGCGGTTGTCAACGGGCATCACTCATGCCTCCAGGCGAGGTTGACGGCACATTCAGGCGTCGAAGGCAAGGCGGACACCGGTGAAGATCTGCCGCCTTATCGGGTAATCCCAGTTGCGGAACGACGGCCGGATGGTGGACGGGGCGACCGCCCACGACCCGCCGCGCAGCACCTTGAAGTCACCACCGAAGAACGGCTCGCTGTAACGGCGGTAGATCATCGGCGTGAACCCCGGCCACGGCGCGAAATCCGACGAGGTCCATTCCCAGACGTCGCCGATCATCTGCTCGGCGCCGTAAGCCGACGCGCTCGCCGGATAGGCCCCCACCGGAGCCGGGCGCAGCCCCTGACCGCCAAGGTTGGCCAGGCCGGCCGAGGGCGGCGCGGATCCCCATGGCCAGCAGCGCCGTGCCTGCCGGTCGGGGTCCCATGCGCAGGCCTTCTCCCACTCGATCTCGGTCGGCAGGCGCCCGCCCGACCACGCGGCGAACGCCTCGGCCTCGAAGTAGCAGACATGCTGCACCGGCTCGCCGGGCGGGACGTCCTCCTCGATCCCGAAGCGACGGCGGGTGCCCTCGGCGGTCCAGAACTTCGGCCGCTGAAGGCCCGCCTGTCTCCGGTACGACCAGCCGCTCGCCGACCACAGGCCGGGCCGGTGGTAGCCGCCGTCGGCGATGAAGTCGCTCCACTGCCGGTTGCTCACCGGTACCCGGCCGATCCAGAAGGGCGCGACGTCGACCCGGTGCGCCGGGCGCTCATTGTCGAGCGAGAACGGCTCGGTGGCCGCATCGGCGCCCAGCACGAACGGGCCGCCGGGGACGAATACGCGCTCGCCGTCGACCGGCCGGCCGGCCGGCAGCGGCTGCCGCGCGAGCAGGACGGGCGGTCCCTGGCGCAGCTGCAGCGTCGCGTACATGGTCTCGTCGTGCTGTTCTTCATGCTGGACAACCATGCCCGCGGTGAACAGGTCCGCTTCGGGCGTGCGAGCCAGCAGGTCGAGCACCCGGCCGCGCACTTCATAGTTGTACGCCCTGGCCTCGACCGGCGGCAGCAGCGGCAGTGCCGGGCGGTCGGCCCGCTTGTGCCTGAACGCGTCGTACAGCGAGTCGACCTCCGGGGCCAGCATGCCTGGCCGGGCAGGGTCACCGCTGCGCAGCAACCAGAGCTCTTCCTGCTGGCCGATGTGAGCAAGGTCCCAGACAAGCGGGCTCATCAGCGGGTCGTGCTGAGCGAGCAACTCGGGCTCGTCCAGGTCGGTCAGCTCGAGCGTGCGCGCGCGGGCGCGCTCGAGGTCCCGAACCACGTTCTCATGCATGAGCCAGCTCCTCGAATGCGGCGAGCGGTCCGACCTCCGCGATGCGCCTGGCCAGCAGGTCGCCAGGACACCAGCCGGAGTCGACGAGCTCGGCAAGGTCCGCGACGGCTGACCGGAGCCCGGCCGGCACGCGCTCGGCCGCGATCCGCACGCAGCGGCGAGCGGACTCCGCCAGCATGGGGTTGCGCAGCCCCTCGCGGGCCGCGACCGTCCACAGCGGGGCGGTCCCCTCGGTCGCCTCGGTCATCCGGTCGGCTGCGACCGGATCGTCCATCAGCGTCGCGACGATCGCGGCGATGGCTGGCCACCAGCGCGGCGCGGTCATGTCGAGATATCGCAACTCGAGGTAGCCGCGCAGGCGAACCGGCGGGAACAGCGTGGTCAGGTGGAGATCCAGGTCAGCTGCCGTCGGGAGCCGGCCGTCCAGCCGGACGGCGCCGCTGGCCCAGCGCTCGAACGGTACCGGGACACGCACGGCATTCGCGCTGTCCGTGCCGGAACCGACGAAAACCACAGGAGCTGCCATCGCGTAGCGGGCCCAGGCCGAGGCGGGGTCCAAAGCATGATCGGCTGCGGCGGCCGCCGCGACGCAGCCGGGCACCGGCCCGCACGATCGCGGGTCGAGCCCGGCCCAGGCTCGCTGACGCGCCGACTTCCAGCCGGTGTCGCGCCCGCGCAGCCACGGAGAGCTCGCCGAGATAGCCACCAGCGTCGGTCCGAGCCGGTAGGCGCGGGCGACTCGCTGCGGCCACTCACGTCGCGGCCCGGCTTGCAGGTTGACCTGCATCGCAGCGGTGGAGTTCATCATCACAGCGCCCGCCGCCGCCCGCCCGGTGGCAGCGAAGTGCTGCTCCATGGCCTCATAGCGGGGCCGCGGGTTAACTCGCAGCGGTGACCGGAGCGGGTCAGCGCCGGAATGCGCCAGGCCGAGGCGCAGCTCGGCCAGGGCCAGCCGGGTCCTGGACATGTCATGGCGTAGCAGGGCAAGGACTGATTCGATGGTCGGGGCCGGCGGACTGGACAACTCCAGTTGGCCGCCTGGTTCCAGGGAGACCTTGCTGTGCGCGCCGGCACAGCCGAGGACCTTCAGCATCGCGCCGACCCGGTCCCAGGGCACCGGCTCGGATATCGAGTCCAGGTCCACGAGATGCGACTCGATCTCCAGCCCCACCGGGCCCACGTGCGACTCGGTAAGAGCCGCGCGCCTCGATCGCTCGTAGGCACCGTCAACCGTCAGCGGCTCGGCCTGATCGGTGGCGTGACCCGAGGCAGCGTGCAGGACAGTCATGACGACCCCTCCAGGTCCGGGCCGGCGGACCAACGATGTCCGCCGCGGGTCGGTGCGGGGCGACCGAACTGCAGCCGTCCGTATTTTCGCCGCCTGAGGCGGCCGGGCTACTTGCTCAGTCTACGACGGCCCGCTTCATTGCACCGAACCCAGTGCGGCCGGCCGGGCCGGAATGGCCACCTCGCACCACACGACCTTGCCGTCGTCCGCTGCCCGGTCGCCCCATGCGTCAGCCAGGGCGTCGACCAGCACCAGTCCCCGTCCGTGATCGGCGGCGCTATCGGCCTCCTGCCGGACAGGCCGCAGCGGGCTGGTGTCGGACACCTCGAGCACGAGGCTGGCAGCCGTGAGCCGGATAGTGAGCCCGATCACCGGCAGCTTCCCGTGACCTCGGCTGGCACTGGCTGCCGAGGCGTCAACGGCGTTGGTGACCAGTTCGGACACCAGCAGCGCCGCGGTGTCCGCGATGCTCTCCAGTTGCCACTCCCCGATCATGTGCCGCAGCACGCGGCGCGCCCAGGGCACCGCCGATGGCAGCGCCGCCAGCCGCACCTGCCGGGTCTGGCGGGTCTGGCGCCCGCCGACCGGCGCCGTGCTCAGCTGTGCGCTGAGGTCACAGTCGGCGTAGGTGGCGGTTGCTTGCAGTCCCATGACAGTCTCCTCAGGAAAACAACCGACGGCCGGCACTTATTGCCGGATCCGGGGGCGATGACAGGGCCGGCGCCAGGCGCAGCCGGGACCGGGGGCAGGCTCCGGGGCCAGCGCCGGCCCTGTCCGCAGGGGGGCTGATCCGCCTACAGCGTCGCCAGCGCGGACTCGGCCAGCCGGGCGGGCTGGCAGGGCCAGTTCGACGAGCATTCGGCGCAGGTACCGTGATCGTTGACGTGCTGGTCGATCACGCGCCGGGCGGTGCCGAGCAGGTGCACGACCTCGGCCGGGAACAGCTCGCCTGGCGTCTGAATCGAAATGTCCATCTTGGTTCACTTCTCTCGCAGGCGCGGTCTTCGCTGTGCCCGCTAGCCGGGCGGCAGTGCGCCTGTGCACTCACCATGCTTGCGCGCTCGCGCCGTCGCGTCTGCGCTGCTAGTGCCCATCCTGGCTGGATGCTGGCTGGCCGGCCGTCATTCCAGCTAGCTGCAATGACGACGTCAGGCCGGATCGGACACGATGGGAGCATGGCTGTGCGGTGCCTCATTGTCGACGACGATGAGCAGTTTCTGCGCGCTGCGCGCGAGCTGCTCGAAGCCGACGGCATTACCGTGGTCGGCGCCGTTTCGACCGGGGCGCAGGCCAGCCGCAGCTGCCGCCGCCTCCAGCCGGACGTGGCCCTGGTCGACATCAACCTGGGCACGGAGACGGGCTTCGACGTCGCACGCCTGCTCGCCGTCCAGTCGGGAACCGGGCGGCCACAGGTGATCCTCGTCTCGGCGAGCGCCGGAGACGCGCTCGCGGACATGATCGCGGAGAGCCCGGCCGTCTCGTTCCTGCCCAAAGAGTGCCTATCGGGCACCGCTATCCGCGGCATCCTCGCCCGCGTCAGTTCCGCCGCCACACCGTCTCAGCGCGACTCGAGATAGGCGAGGACGGCGAGCACTCGCCGGTGGTTCTCCTCGGTCTCCGGCAGTTGCATCCGGGCAAGGATGCTGCGCACGTGCTTCTCCACAGTGCCCTCGGTGACCCACAGCCGGTGCGCGATACCCGCGTTCGAGCGGCCCTCGGCCATGAGCGCGAGCACGTCGCGTTCGCGTGCGGTGAGCTGCCCGAGGAAATCGTCGCGGCGGCGGGCGGAGATGAGCTCGCGAACCAGGGCCGGGTCCACGACCGATCCGCCGGCCGCGATCCGGCCGACTGTCTCGGTGAACTCATCCACGTCGGTCACCCGGCTCTTGAGCAGATAACCGACGCGCTGGCCGGTGGCCAGCAACTCCATCGCTTCCTCGACCTCGGCGTGCGCCGACAGGACCAGGATGCCGGTGCCGGGAAATTGCCCCCGGATCTCGCGGGCCGCGTCCAGACCCTCGGTGAGGTAGCCAGGCGGCATGCGGACATCGATGATGGCCAGGTCCGGGCGGAGTTCGCGGACCAGGTCAAGCAGCCCGGCAGCGTCGTGCGCCTGGCCGACGACGTCGAAGCCCGATTCCCGCAGCAGGCTCGCGATCCCCTCACGCAGCAGCGTGTCATCGTCGGCCAGGACAATCCGGCTGGGTGTTTCACCCACTATGTCTCGTCGCCACCCCGATGCCATAGGTATCCTGTAAATTCAGGGTACCGGGCAGTCCTCATTGATCAGGGGCACCGGGATCGGGGGCCGGGGACAACGCGCAGGCGTGACCATAGCGAAGGCGGCAGCCTTGTCAGGCGGACCGTCGCCGTCAGCGTGCTGCTGTCCACGGTCATCGCCACGGCATTCGGCCTCCTCGCGCTGGCGATCGAAGACCTGCTCAGCTCCGAATCCCGGGCCAACCATGCGCTGGAGGTGCTGGTCGCCGCGAACCGCCTGGAGCGCCTGATTTTCGAGATCCAGAGCAGCGAGCGTGCTTACATCTTCACCGGCGACCGCGTCTTCCTCCAGCCCTGGTACCGCGCAAGATCTCAGTTCCCGGGGCAGGCCGGGCAACTGGAGCGGCTGGCAAGCAGGAACGACGCACGTCAGGGCTGGCGGGCGAGCCAGATCACTGCCGCGGGGAACGCCTACATCAGGAATCGCTCGGTCCCGCTGGTGGCACTGGCCGGCCGTGACCCCGGCGCCGCCCGGACCGTGGCGGTCGCCGCGTCAGACCCGAATCAACGAGTAAAGCGTCAGCCGTTATCCACAATCGGGCAGACGATCTTGAAGCTGTCCGGCCTGGCGTGCGGGCATGACAACGGCCCGGTGGTCGCGCCGGGTTCGGCGGGAGCG
>JAJYUU010000300.1 GCA_021792405.1 Actinomycetes bacterium | reverse complement strand
GCTGACGTTGCGCCGCCGCGCGGCGCTCCACTGTCCGCGCGGCCCGAGCTCCTCCTCCCGCTGCCGGATGTAGCGGTCGGCTAGCCGGGCGCGTGAGGGAACCGGCGTGAGGCGCCGCCTGGGGGCGTGCCCGCGGGCGCGGCGGGTTATCCAGCCGGCGCGCGCCCGGGCGCGGCGCAGCTGCCGCTGGGTGGCGCCGTGGCCGGCGGCCGTCGACTCCACCCACGTGCTGCCAGATGACATGCTAGAGTGCACTTGCTGGTCTTTCTCCTTGTTGGACCTGCAGTGGATCGTGGGATCCTGAGCCTCGGCGTGAGCCGGGGCTCATCTTTTCGCGAGGGGGGTCGTGAAGAAGGTCGGCAGGCACGCTGACTGGTCGAGGTCGCGGCCGAGGGCGCCCCACCACCACTGGCAGGCGTCGAACCCGGCGGGGATGTGAGGGTGCCCTGTCGGGTCGGCGACCCACAGGCGGATCTCGCTGCGGCGGATGCCGGCGGCCCGCAGGCGCGGGACGATCTGGCTCATCGTCGACCGGCTGCCGTACACGCATGGCCTGTGCGCGTCCTGGTTCAGCTGTCGGAGCAGCCACGGGACGGCCTGCCCGACGGTCGCGTCGCCGCTCTCCACATCCAGGCAGTCCGCGTCGTCGAGCGGGTCGACCGCGATCGAGAGACGGTGCGCGTGCGGGTAGCGGAGGGTGAGCTCCTCGAAGTTCGCCCACCGGCCGTCGATGTAGCCGGCGACCGCCTGGGCGTTGGGCGGGATCTCCCGCACGTCGACGGCGTCGTACATCGTCCACTCGCCGGGGTGAGCGGCGTGGTGGACGGCTGCCAACTGCCGGCGCCAGCGGACGATCAGCCCGGCGAGCATCCCGCTGACACGCTGCGCCGCGGCGACATCGTGACGGAGCTGCACCTCCCGTGTCACTTGGGCCATGTTTCGGCCTCGCTCTGGGCTGCGCGCCCGGCCGTGATCGGCGCCTCGATCCCGAGCGCGCTGGCGAGCACCACAACCGCGCCGACGATGTAACGGCCCCAGCCTGGCATGGTGACCCACGTCTCGAGGCCGTAGAGGGCGACACCCAGCACGGTGGCGGCTGGCGCAGCCCACCGTGCCGGGATCAGCGGTCTCACGACGGGGCGCCCGGTTGGACGCCAGGCGCGAACCTGGAGACGGCCGGCGGCTGCTGGGAGACAGCCGTCGTCTGCTCGGCCGGCGCATCCTGCGCGGGCGTCTGCTCCTGCGTGACGGCCGGCGGCGGCTGCTGAGGGGGAGCCGGGGCCTGCGGCGCCGCCCCGGGGGCCGCTCCAGAGGGCGGCTGCGCCACGCCGTCGGTGACGGGCGCCATGAGCCCGGTGCGCTCTTCGGCGCGCGCCCGCAGCTTGCTCCACGTCACCGCGGTGACCAGGGTGCCCGTGAGCACTGCGCCGCTCGCGAGCACGGCGGTGGTGTCCTCGCCCCCGTACATCTCGATCTCGGCGAGGGCCAGGGGAGTGGGCGGCTGGCGCACTCCCACCCCGGCGGCGGCCGCGAGCGCCCGGAGTCGCTCCACAGATTCGCCGGATGCGCCTGCTGCCAGGATCGTGTCGGTCATCACTCAGCTCCTCGCTTTGCGCCGTTTGCCTTTACCTCTGCGGATCTTAGAGCAGATCACGCATTTGCAGTTCTCACGGTGCCCCTTGGGTCGTGCCATTTCATCGTCTCCTGTTCGTTCCTTTGTTCCAGCCGTGATCGGCTGCCATCCGTGCTTTGGCGGACCGTTGCGCCTCACGCTTGGTGCGGCTGCTGCCGACGGTGCGTGTGCCGCCGCCGGGGAGCTGCTTGACGATCTTCCACGGGCGCGCGCCTCTACGTTTCAGGATCCTGTAGGGCATCAGAGTCGGGTTGCGGCGATCGCTTCGAGGGTCTGGATGTTCGTCGGTTCGCTGCCGGTGACCGACACGCCCGGGCATTCTGCAACGGTCGGCTTGAAGCGGAGTTCGAGGCTGTCCCCGGCCGTCAGCAGGAGCGTCGCAGCGAGCGCGAGGATCGGCTCGGGGTCCGCTTCGGATGCCTCCACTTCGACAGAAGTCACGGCCGCGCCATTATGCAGCAGCGTAAATAGCCCCTTGCCGTACACGCCGCCGAAGAGCCAATATCCGCCGCCCGTGTGATTCAGGTTGACTTCGATGCGCATGACGTACAGGCCGGTCGACGTCTCTTTTTCTTCGTTGAGGGGGGCGAGGATGTTCGTCCCTTCGCCTCCTTTTGCACCCTTTTTTTCGCCGTTTTCCAGTTCCCATTCGGGGAGGCAGTGGAACGATTCTTCTGTGTCTTGGTATTGCGTTGCTCCCCATTTTGGGTGCAACCGCAGCCAGCCTTTGAGCTTTTCCGCGGCGATGCTGCCCTGCGGCGGCGCCAGGCCGGTCGTGCCGGCGGTCGAGGCGAGCAGCACCTTGGCGCCTCCAGTTGGCTGCCAGTAGAGGTTCCCGGCTTCACAGCTCAGGGCGCCGCAGGGAAGGGTGACGTCGGTCGTCTGGCTGATGGTCTGCCCCTCTTCCCTGCCGGGTTCAGCGGGCGGCCCCTCGCTGATATACCACGTCTCCTGCGGCGCGTAGGTGGCGGGGAGCCGCCGCCGGCGCAGCCGCTGCACCTCTTCGGTGAGTTCTTCGACCTGGCTGGCGAGCTGCTCGAGCGTTTGGGTCATGCGACTGACACGGTGATCTGCGGGGCTTCGCCCGCTTTGCTGTACGCCCAGCATCGGACGGCGTCGAC
>JAJYUU010000147.1 GCA_021792405.1 Actinomycetes bacterium | reverse complement strand
ACCCCGCCCGCAGGGGCGGCCGGTTGCGCGGCCTGACTTGATCCTGAATTGTCATTTCCTGGCTGCGCTGAGGCGGGCCGCCGAAAGCGCTGAGGGCGGCCTCCGGCTGTCGGCTGTGCCGCTCGCAGGCCGGTGCCATTCCTCCTCTGGCGCCCAGGGGCCGCTGCCGACGGCACCCCAGTCTTGTTCTACGATCATATCGGAATCATCTATAGTTCCGTAGTAAGATGAGCCCCGAGCCGACAGCAGCCAGCAACGGAGGTTCTCGCGTGCACACATCGCCAGTGCCAGCATCGCCGCGCGGGCCCGCGCGCGCCGCCAGAATCGGCGTGATCGCCCTGATTGTGCTGGCAGTCGTGGCGGCCGGGGTGTGGGCGGCCCGGCGCGGCGGCCCGGCGCACATGGCAGCGGCGGCCGGCGCGGCGTCCGCGACGCCGTCCGCCGCGGCCGCCGCACGAGAAGGCTCCTTCACCATGTTGGACGGCAGGCACGCGACCCTGGCCGCGCTGCGGGGACGGCCGGTGGTGGTGTGGTTCGTCGCGGGCGGGTGCGCCAGTTGCGCGGTCAGCATCCCGGCCATGGGAGCGCACCTGGCCGCGTTCCGCGCGGCCAGGACACAGATCCTGGTGCTCGGGATGTACGGCGCGTTCGGGCAGGGCGCGAACCAGGCCGCGCAGCTGGCCAGCTTCGGCAAGGCCGCCGCGGGAAAATCGTTCGCCAACCCGGCCTGGACGTGGGGACTGGCATCAGAGCAGCTGACCGCCGCGTTCGACCCGTCCGGGACGCCGGATGCGTACTTCCTCCTGGACGCGGCCGGTCACGTCGTCTACCAGAACTCGGTGCCGGTGAGCACGATGAGCGCGCTGCTCGGCCACCTGCCGGCGGCCGCCGGATGAAGCAGCGGGCCGCCGCGCCCGCCGTCACGACCCCGCACAAACGATCATCGAGGGAGGCCCAGGATGGACTACCAGCAGCAGCAGGCGCCGCCGCGGGACGGCCAGGGCAGGAAAGGCTCCGGGCTGGGTGGCCTGTGGCTGCTGCTCGCCCCGGCCGCCTGCTGCGGCGGGCCGCTGATCATCGGGGCGCTGGCCGCGGCCGGCGCCCTGGCCTGGGGCGCGGTGGGGCTGGGACTTGCGCTGGTCACGGCAGTGGCGGTGATCCTGGTGACACGCCGGCGCCGCCGGAGCCGGGCCTGCTGTCCGCCCGCCCCGGCCGGCACCACGCGGCCCGCTGACCGGTTCCCGGCACGATGAACGGCCCAGGCGCTGCGCCAGCACTGCCCGCGGAGGGCGCCACGACCGCGCCGCGCCCGTGGCGGGCGGTCACCCGCGAGGTGGCGCGCGACCGGACCGACCAGATGGTGTTCGCGGTTGTGGCGGCCGGCGCGGGACTCGGCTACTCGGTGCTCCTGCCGTTCGACTACACCCAGCGGATCTCGCTGGCCAACTGGCAGTACTTCGGCCCCCGGTATGCGGCGTTCACTGCCGCGTTCGCCCTCGGCCTGGCGTGGGTCGTGACCTTGCAGGTGCACGCGATGCGGACGATCGCCCGCACCGCTGCATCCTCCGGCCGGCCGCGCCGCGGCGGGCTGGGCGGCACGCTGGCCGCGGCGGTGAGCCTGCTGCCCAGCTTCTTGTGCTGCAGCCCGATCGTGCCGACCCTGGTCAGCCTGATCGGCCTGCCGGTGGCCACCCAGCTGCGCACCACCGGGACCATCACCTACTTCTTCGCCACCAGGCAGGACTGGCTGCTGGCCGGCGCGCTGGCGGTGCTGGCCGCCAGCGGGGCGTGGTCGGTGCGCAAGCTCGCCCGGGCCGCCTGCCTGGCGCAGGACGGCTGCCCGGCATGCGACACGGCGGCGGGAGCCGCCGCGCAGCCGGGACAGCCCCGAAGCGGCGCACATGACGTGCCGGCGCCCGCCGGCGCCGCAGGCGGTCATGACCATGGAGGCGAGCAGTGAGCAAGGCATCCGCGCGCGGCAAGCGGCCCGTCGGCGGCAAGCCAGTGGCGGGCAGTCGGCCCAGCCGGTCCCCGCAGGCGGCGGCAGTGCGTCGGCGCCGCGCCCGCCGCATCCGCTGGACCGTTGCCGGGGCCGCGGCCGCAGCGCTGGTCGCCGTGATCGCGGTGATCGCCGTGGTGACCGGAGGGCCGGGAACGGGGACTACGGGCGGTACCACAGGCCCGGCCGGAACGCGCCTTCCCGCCGCCGGGAGCCTCGCGCCCGCGGGCAGTTTCACCACTGCGGCCGGCACCCCCGCGACGATCTCCTCGCTGCGCGCGCGGCCACCCGGTCCTGGTGTGGCTGGTGACCACCTGGTGCCCGGGTTGCCAGGCCGGCACCCAGGCGATGCCCGCTGACCTTGCCCGGCTGCGCGCCCGCGGGATCACGGTGGTGGAACTGGAGGACTACGCCGACCTCGGCCAGCCCGGCCCCGGTATCGCCAGCTTCGGCCGCCAGTTCGCCGGCGCCGCCTACCAGAGCCCCGGCTGGGTCTTCGGCACCGCCTCACAGGCGATGACCCGCGTCTGGAACCCGCAGGGCTACCTGGACATCTACTACCTGCTGGACTCAGCCGGCCGCATCGCCTACATCAACTCCGGCCCCACCTCCACCATGACCCAGCTCCTCGCCCACGCCGGACGGCCTACGTGACCGGCCCGGCCTGGCAGACTAGGCAATGATGCAACGCCGGAACGTCGCGGGCACCCGGCTGGGCGCCCTGGAAGCCGAGGTGCTGGACCAGCTGTGGGCGGCCGGGGAGCCGCTGGGCGCCCGCGAGCTGACCGCCCAGCTGCCGGGCCCGCGCCGTGCCTACACCACGGTCGTGACCGTGCTGACCCACCTGATCGACAAGGGCCTGGTGCGCCGGGCCGGCGACGGCCGCCGCTACCTGTACTCCCCGGCCGGGGACCCAGCCCAGCTCACCGCCCGTGCCATCGAGACCCTGCTGGCCGCCGCCGCCGACCGGCGCGCCGTCCTGGCCCACCTGATCGAGGAGGCCAAGGACCCCGGGCTGCTGGATGAGCTGGCCGCCCTGCTGCGAGAGAGCCAGCCGTGACTCACCTGGCCTGGGCGGCCGGCGCCCTGGCTGCGGCTGCCGGGCTAGCGCTGGCGGCAGGCCGGCCGCGGCGGGCGTGCGCTGCCCCGCGCCTGGCCGCCTCGGCCGCGATCCTCACCCTGGCCGGCATCGGGCTGATGCCGCCGCTGCTGCTCGCCTGCGCCGCCGTAGCCTGGGGCACCGCGGCGGGCCCTGGCGGGCATATGGTGGCCGGGGTATGCGTGCTCGCCGCCGGCCCGATCGGCCCCGGCCAGCTAATTCTCTACGGGCTGGCCGCCGCGCTGGCCGCCCGCGCCGCGGTCCTGGCTGCCGCCGCGCTACGGGCCGCCCGCCGCGCCGAGCTGCGCGGCCTGGCGCTGGCCGCAGCGGCCCCGCGGCAGCTCCCCGGCGGCGGCACCGCCTGGATCATCCCCTCCCGGCAACTGGCCGCGCACTGCGCCGGCCTGCGCCGACCCCGGGCGGTGGTCAGCACCGGGCTGCTGGACCTGCTCACCCCGGCCGAGCAGGAAGCCGTGCTGGCCCACGAGCTCGCCCACGTCCGGCTCGGCCACCCGCGGATCCTTCTGCTCGGCGCGGTCACTGCCCGCGCCTACCGATGGCTGCCCCCCGCCCGCCTGGCCTGGACCCGGCTGCGCCGTGACCTGGAAGCCGCCGCCGATGACGAGGCCGCCGCCGCGACAGGTACCGCGCCGCTGCTGTCCGCCCTCGCCAAGGTCGCACTCGCCGCAGCCGCTGCCCCCTCCACAGCCGGGGGAAATCCGGCGGCGCCGGCCTTTGCCGACCCCGATGACCTGCGCTACCGGATACGCCGCCTGCAGCAGCCCCAGGCGCCAGGCGCCGGCGCCACGCTCATCCTGCGCGCAGCCGGCGCGCTGCTCACCTTCGCGCTCGCCTCAGCAGCCTGCCAGGCACTGCACGCCAGCCCGGAGTGGTCAGGCCTGGTCCCCTGCCTCACCGCCTTCGGCTACCTGGGCTGGCGGCCCACTCGGCGCTCCGCCGGCCGGTCCCCCGGCGACGGCCGCTGATGCGCGGACGGTTTCACCACGGTCTCGCGACATCATGGCCCTGTCCGCTGCACCGCCATCGACCAGGACGGCGGGCCATGGACCAGCCCGGTCCAGAAGCTCCTGGACGTACAGCCGGTTTCTGAGTGAGGCGGCCTGCTAGCCGACCAGTAGGCAGCACCAACTAAGCACCGCGACCGTCCGGCGCTCCTTCCGATGACAGGTAGAGCCAGAACGCCAGTACGGGATGGCCAGAGTTACAAGTCAGCCGGCAGGACCATGAAGACGCCGCCCTGCGGGGGCTTTACGGCCCGGAAGTGCCTCTGATCGAACGTCAGGACCCGCTTGGTGCCGTAACGCTCCGGAGCGGCCAGGATCATCGTATGCGCATCGGAGATGCCGAGCTTGAGATCCGCATGCTGGTCGACGAGCATCGCGACGCGGACGGCGTCCTGAGCAGTGAAAGCAGCGACCTGGTAGACGTTCTCGGCGAGATCGGTCAGCAAGGTCAGCTCCGCCTGGACTCCTGCCCTGCTCAGCAGCATGTAGTCAAGCTCGGCCAACACGAAAGGCGAAACGACCAGGCTGCCGGCCTCGGCATCGAGCAACTCTCGCACAGCAGGGCCGCTCGGCTCTTGCTGATCATAGGCAGCCAGCAGGCCGCTGGTATCGCAGAGGATCACAGCTCGCCGAAACCCTCGGCGAGGACCTCGTCCACCTTGTGGGCGAGCCCCGTCTCGGTGAACCGGATCGTCCCCCAGCGGCCGCGCTTGCGCGGAAGGACTGCATCGGTGCGCTGCTCAATGGCAGTACGAATGAACTCGGCTTCCGACTGGCCAGATCGACGAGCCGCCTCAGCTACTCGCTGCTTAGTGCTTTCCGGCAGATACACCGTCGTCTTAACCATACGTAGATGGTACCAGTCATAGCTGGTATGACCGGTGACTTCCCTGGCTGCGCGGGCACATGCGGCCCCGGAACATGCGGTCCTCACCAGCCCGTGCGAGCGGAAGCGGACTGGCGTTGGGCGTCGGCACCCCTCCTTCATGCAGACTGCATGAAGGAGGGTTATCATGATGGCGTGGATACAACGGTTGTGCAGGTCCGCGATGTGCCAGTAAGCGTTCTCAACGCCCTCAAGGCCAGGGCCGAGGCGAGGGGCGTCTCCCTGTCGGCCTTCCTCAGGGACCTGATGGCCAGCGAAGCGGCGATGCCGCCGATCGATGACGTGATGACAGCGATCGCCGGGCGCGAACCCGTGAGCTATGCAGCCGAGGACCTTCGTTCCTTCAAGGCGGACGGCCGACGGTGACCTGCGTCGTCGACTGCTCGATTATCATCCGGCTGCTCGCCAGTAAGCCGGGCGATGAACTCCTCCGCCAACGCATGGCCCGTACCGTGCACGCGCCGACCCTCATCGATGCCGAGGTCTCCAGTGTCGTGCGCGGCCTGTCCATCACAGCCAAGCCCGAACTCCAGATTAGCGCCGAACGGGCGCTGGAGATGCTCGCCGACTACGCCGGGCTGCGGATCGCCCGCCACCCGATGCAGCCACTGCAGGCACGGGCCTTCGAGTTGCGCCACAACCTCACCGCTTACGACGCGATGTACATCGCGCTTGCCGAGTCCCTCGGCATCCCCCTGCTCACCGATGACGGAAAGCTCGCCGTGGCGCCGGGTCATACCGCAGACGTCCACCAGTACCCGGACTGAAGCCCGCACCTCACGCGGTCATCGCCACGCCTTACCGCAGCGGCCCACGGCCGGCCCGCAGCCGCGCCCCTGGGCCGGCGCGCCTCCGCGAACCACCCGGTCCTCGCGCCGGCCCGAGAGGGGCGGCCGTCTCGCCTCCGTACTGCTCGCTGCTGACGACGGCATCGACCGGCGGCCGCCCGTTCCCTTCCAGCGCGGCACGCATCACGGCGAACAGTCGCCCGTCAGGAGCGGTCCAAGCTCTCCGCCTGCTAATGCAGCGGGTTCACCCAGTTGATCTGCGGGAACCTCGCGAAGTCAGAGTCCGTTGAGCAGACCCCTACGCCGTGCTCGATCGCAAGCGCCGCAAGGTGAGCATCGGTCACCAAGTTGCCGCGCAGGTCGCCCGCTACAACTAGGTCACGAAGGATCTCCGCGTGCCGCTCGCCGGGAACCGGCACCCAGGTCGCGTCGGCTTCCAGCCAGTCGGCGACGAGCGACCAGGCCTGGCTGGGACTGAGCGGGCTGACCGACGCACGCGGATGGGTCGAGATGCGCTGGAACGCCAGCAGCGACGCCCACGGCAGCCCGACGCGGGCCGGCTCGTTCAGAGAACTCTCCAGCCAGTCCTTGGCGGACCAGTGGAAAGGGCTGCTTGCATCCACCGCGTACAGCAGCACATTCGCATCGACGATCATCTACGGATGCTCTGCGCCATCAAGCAGCTCCAGCGCGTCCGCCACGTTCGACACGTCGACCCGCAGCCCCAACTCGGCGGTGCGCTGCCGGAAGGCGCGCTGCCTTGGCCGTCCTGGTCGCAGCCCGGCGCGAACGAGCCTGTTGACGGCTTCGCCGAGGCCGATGTGCTCCTCGCGGCTGAGTCGCTGAGCAGCAGCAGCCACATCGTCGTCCAGCCGGATGGTGGTACGCATGAATCAAAGATAACATCCAAGATGCGACAGTTGAGACATCACAGAATCATCCTCTCACCGTCGGCGCGCCCGCGCTCGCCGTCGTCACCTGCGTCCGCCCAGCGTTACATGCCAGCGAGGGCACCGGCCGGGTCAGGCCGCGGCGGCCCGGTCGGCTCCCAGCCATCGTCAGACCGGGTGTACGGGTACCACATCAGGTCGCGGCCCAGGCGGAGCTGCAGCCTGTCGGCGCTGACCTGGTTCGCGCTGATGGTCACCGCGGCGCCGGTCGCCTCTTTCAGCGCCGCCCCCGCCACCTTGATCATCTCGGTTACCTCGTCGCCGAGGCTGCCGGGAACCCATTTCGCGCGCAGCACCTCCAGGCCAGGCAGGCCGCCGTGCTTCCAGGCGAGCGCCTGCCGGGCGAGTTCACGGCCGCCGATCCCGGCCCGGTCGGCCAGCGGCGAGAAGGCCGGGCTGCCGAGCGCCACCGCGCCCCGCCTCGCCAGGTCCGACTCAGCGTCTAGGCCGAGCCCGGCATCCGAGCTGAGGCCCACTGCCAGCTCCCAGGCGCGGCTCGCCGCGTCAGCGGCGAGCGCCTGCAGGTCGGCGCGCAGTCCTCCCCGCCACGCGGGCGGATCCACGGGCAGCGCCGCCGGGTGACCGGGCCTTGCTGGTGGCAGTGGAGGAACCGGAATCGGCCCGGACGGTGGCGGCGTGCCGAGCACCTGCCTCGCGTCGACTCCCGCGTCATGCATGCCGTGGCCGACAGTGTCGGGTCCGCCGTGGTCGGCTCCACGGTCCGCTCGGGGTTCGCTGACGGCGCCAGGCCGACCCGGCGCCGGCCCGTTCCCCGATCTAGCGCCGCGCCGATGCGCCCGCAGGCCCGCCAGCACCTCCCCGCGGGTCCGGCCACGCAGCAGCAGGACCGCGAACGGGTCGGCATCTAGCGCGTCGGCGACCAGGTAGCAGACCGCCGCGGAATGCTTGCACGGGTCGGCATCGTCCGGGCAGCTACACCGAGGCCCGACTTCGCCGGAACCGGGCAGCAGGTCAAGGCCGACCGCAGCGGCGTCCGCCGCGACCTCTGGCGGCAGTTCGCCGTCCAGCATCGCCGCCGCCCGACCGAGCTGAGCGCAGATGCTGGCCAGGACGCGGTCCCACTCGTCGTCGGCGAACCGGCGCACTCGCACCCGGACCTCGTACGGGCTGGTCCGGCGGCCCTGGACCAGTGCCCGCACCTCACCGGGGGCCAGCGCTAGCTCGCCAACTGCGCCGCTGCGCGCATACTCGATTCCGCGCGGCAACCGGTTCGGGTCCAGCCGGGCGCGCTGCTCCAGCGCATCCACCCAGGCCTGGCCCCACCAGGTCCTGTCCGTCCTGGCCGGCGAACCGGCAGCATCCTGCCCGTGCGCAGTCATTTCCCTGGTCATGATGCTGCCCGCAACGTCACCAGCTCGCTCAGTTCGGCGTCGGACAGCTCAGCGATCCAGCCCTCACCGAACCCGACCACCGCGTCCGCCAGCTTGCGCTTTTTCTCCAGCAGCGCCGCGATCCGGTCCTCCAGCGTCCCCTCAGCGATCAGCCGGTGTACCTGAACCGGGCGATCCTGGCCGATCCGATACGCCCGATCGGTCGCCTGGTCCTCGACTGCGGGGTTCCACCACCGGTCGTAGTGCAGCACGTGCGTGGCGCGGGTGAGGGTCAGCCCGGTTCCGCCCGCCTTCAGCGAGAGCAGGAACACCGGCGCCTTACCTGCCTGGAACCGGGTGACCATCTCGTCGCGACGGCGGACCGGAACGCCTCCGTGCAGGAACAGTGACCGGATGCCGCGGGCATCCAGGTGCTGCTGCAGCAGCGTCGCCATCTGCGTGTACTGGGTGAACACTAGGAGCGACTCGCCGCCGGCCAGGATCACGTCGAGCAGTTCGTCGAAGGCTGCCAGTTTGCCGGACCGGCCGACCAGCGGCCCGGACTGCTTGAGGTACTGGGCGGGGTGGTTGCAGATCTGCTTAAGCCCGGTCAGCAGCTTGAACACCAGCCCTGCTCGATCGATACCCTCAGCAGCCTCGATCGCCGCCATCGTCTCGCGCACCATCGCCTCATACAGGGTGACCTGCTCTGCGGTGAGCGCCACGACAGTGTCGGTCTCGGTCTTCGGTGGCAGCTCCGGCGCGATGCCGGGATCGGTCTTCCTGCGCCGCAGCAGGAACGGGCGGACCAGCGCGGCGAACCGCGCGGTGATCTCAGGATCCTTGTACCGCTCGACCGGGACCGCCACCCGCCGGGTGAACGTCTCCAGATGCCCGAGCAGCCCGGGAGTAGTCCAGTCCAGGATCGCCCACAGCTCCGACAGCCGGTTCTCCACTGGCGTGCCGGTCAGCGCGATCCGGGCCGGGGCGGGTAGCGCGCGCAGCTCCCGCGCCGTACGCGACATCGGGTTCTTTACATGCTGCGCCTCATCGGCCACAATCAGGCCCCAGCCCACGCCGGCCAGCTCGGCCCGGTCGCGCAGCACCACGCCGTAGGTGACCAGGACGATCTCATCAGCCGCGACGCCACGCAGGTGACGCTCGCCGCTGTGGTAGCGCCGCACCGGGACCTTAGGGGCAAACCGCCGGATCTCGCGTTCCCAGGTGCCGAGCAGGGACGCCGGGCACACTACCAGCGTCGGCAGGTCCTTGGACTGTATCGCGTGCAGATGCAGGTGCAGGGCAATCACCTGGACGGTCTTGCCCAGGCCCATGTCGTCGGCCAGGCAGCCGCCGAAGCCAGCCTCGCACATGCCGGCCAGCCAAGCCACGCCGCGCCGCTGGTACGGCCGCAGCGCGGCGGCCAGCCCCGGCGGCGGGTCCAGCGGTGCGGGCGCGGCTGACAAGCTGCGCACTCGTTCGGCCATGTCGGCCAGCGCCCCTTCGGCGACCACCGCCACCGTCTCACCGTCGATGTCGGAGCTGCCGGCCAGCACGGCACCGAGCGCCTCTATCACCGGCATCCGGGTACGCGGCGGGCGGCGCAGTTTCTCCAGCAGCCCAGGGCTCAGCGTCACCCAGCGCCCGCGCAGCCTGATCATCGGGCGTTTCGCCTCGGCCAGCTCGGCGACCTCGTCGGGGTCAAGGATCTCCCCGTCCAGTGTGAGCTGCCAGCGGAACTCCAGCAGCGAGTACAGGCCGAACCCGGCATCGGTGAGCTGCTGCGGCGCCGGCGAAATGGCCGCGCGCAGCCTGAGCCCGTCGCCGAGCAGGCTGGAGGGCCAGAGCACCTCGATACCCGCTCCGGCGAGTTCCCCGGCGACCGTGCCAAGCAGGTCAGTGACGGCCGCATCGTCGAGTTCCAGTGCGGTAGGGCTTGCCTGGGCCAGCACCGGAGCGAGCGGCGGCCACACCGCAGCCCCGCGACGCAGGGCCAGCAGCAGGTCCGTCTCGGCCTGGGTGCCGAACCTGGCCAGCACCCGCTCCGGCTGGTCCCAGAGCGACGCGGCGTCGACGATCAGGCTCGGGTCGGCGGTACTGCGCAACTGCAGCTGCAGCCGGAACGCGGGCGCAGACTCGGCCGATTCGAGCGCATCATCGGTGGCTGCGGACGCAAGTTCTTCCGCATCGTCAGCAGCCGCACAACCTGGCTCGTCCACATCCCCGGCCAGCCCGACTACATCCGTGCCCGCCACATCGGCGGCCCTGGCCGACACGTCCACGACAGCCGCGCGCGATACCGGCTCGATCCGCAGGCCAAGCCGTGCTCCCGCAGCCAGTCCGTCGGTTGTGTCGGCGAGCCACTCGGCTAGGTCACTGACGTCGGTCGGCGCAGTCGCCGCGAATGCCGGAGAGGCAGCCGCCCTGGACGCCGCCGCGGTCCGCACCAGGGTGTCCGCGATCGCATCCCAGAACGCGCGGATCAGTGACTCCGGAGAGCGCAGCCGCATCGGTCGTGAGCCCGGCACCGCCAGGGCATGCGCGGATGGCGGGAACGAGGCGGCTAGTGAGCGGAGCCACGCCAGATCGGCGGGGTCGAGAGGGCCGGCCCGCCACGCATCCACGCCGTCTGGCCCGACCGTGGGCAACAGCCGGCCCCTGGCGACCAGCCCGACGCCCGCGGTTGCCGCCGCGGCCCAAACTCCGACCGACCGCCGCACGGCCGGCTCGCCTGGGCCCGCCACGCTAGGATCCGTCGCGACCAGCTGCGATAGCGCAGCGGACACCGGTACCAGAGTCGCCGCTACCGTTCGCTTGCGAACGCCGTAGCGACCGCCTGCGCAGACCAGTTCGACTCTGCCGTTCCCCTGGCCGGTGCCGTATAGGGCGAGCATGCCGTTCCTGGGAATGTCGCTCGGCACGAAGACCGCTTCGCCGTCCAGCACATGCGGCACGATACCGACCAAGTGCTGCGCCGGTGGCTCAGACTCGCCGACTGCAAACGACAAAAGCGCATATCCATCGCCGGCAGATAGGCCCGACACTCGCATCGGGCGCGTACAGGAAGTACGGCTGGTCGGCGGCGAGTGCCCGTACTGGGCGCGTACCTCGAAGATGATGACCCGGGCCGGGAACCTGCTCGCGGAGGAAAGCCGGATCGAAGGCATGGCCGGCACGTCAGTAGTGAGGGCGGACTGGGCGCCGGTCGCCTCCGGTGGATCCGCCAGGAAGCAAGACTCCGCGTGCGGCCGCGGGCGGCAGGCCGCCTGTCCGGGGCGCCTAGCTGGCCGCGTGATCCGCAGCTGCTGACGCGGGGGCGCGGGGAGCTGGCGTGGCGGGCCGGAGGCGTACCTGGCTGGATGGCCGGGTCGGTGTGCTGCTGGCGGGGCTGGATGAGTACGACATGAGCGCCTCCACAGTGTCAGCGGCTGAGCTGAGCCAAGAGCGCGTGCAGTGGGTCGCCGCGCACCTGCGGGTCACGCCCGCCACTGGCGCGGAGGTACCTGACCGATGAGGCGGTGCGAGATCTGGCCCGGATGATGGCTGTGACGGTTGCCGACGAAGCGCCCTGCGCTGATGTGCTCGCTTCGCCGCGCACCGCGAAAGTGCCAGTTCCGGTGCTTGGCCGCTGCGTCGCGGCTTGTCGGAGGCGATCGTGTTGCGGCTCGCCGAGCGGGACGACCTCGGCCAGTCTTCTGGCCGGCCGGGTCGGGCACCTGCTGCCCGCCACCCTGCCGGCCAGCTTCAGTTTCGAGTTCGGGACCAGCTTAGCGCGACGAGCATCCGCTGGATTTCCTGGGCGTCCGGCACGTGCGCCCAGTCGCCGACGCGCATTACGTGTCGGCTGACGCAGCGCGGTCCCGCACCGGCCCGGAGCCGTAACCTATGCCTGATTCCTTCCGTTATGGGCAGGGCTCGCCGAGGTCGCGGATCTTTCACAGCATGTAGCCGATGTCTGAGGCGCTGGTAGGATAGGCAAACACCATGTCTTTGAGGTTGCGGGCGCTCAGCCCGGCCCGGATAGCCAGGCCGAAGATGTTGATGATCTCCTCGGCGTGAGGGCCGAGGAGATGCGCGCCCAGAATCCGCTCGGTGCCGTCCTCGACGAGGGTCTTGAAGCCCGTGTGCGCGAGCCCGGTTCGCCGCGAGGAGTACCACCCCGAGGTGTCCTGGTGGCGGGTGGTGAAGCGGAGCCCTTGCGCTCGGGCTGTGGCCTCGTCCAGGCCCACCCGGGCCAGCGGAGGCGTGGTGAACACCACCGTCGGGATGCCCCGGTAGTCCGGGGTGCGCGTGTTGCCGCCCAGCAGGTTGGCTGCCACGATGCCGCCCTGCATTGCCGCTACCGGCGTGAGCGGAAGGCCGCCGCTGGCGGCGGCGTCCCCCGCCGCATACACGGCCGGATTGCTCACGCTCTGGAGGTACTCGTTGACGGCGACGCCGCCGTTCTCTGCGCGGGCGATCCCGGCGGCTTCCAGGTCCAGGTCGTCGATCTCGGGTACGCGCCCTGCGGCGTGCACCACAAGGTCGGCGGCGACCTCAATTTCCTCCTCGCCGGTGCTGGCGTGGACGACCAGCCCGTCGCCGCGCTTCTCAACCGCGGTGACCGCCGTGCGCACGTGCACGTCGACCCCGAGGTCGCGCGTGGCCTGGACGAGCTGAGCGACGAGGTCCGGGTCGAAACCCTCCAGCGGCCGTCCGCCGCGGTGCAGGACCGTCACCTGCGCGCCGACACGTGCCGCGACGTGGGCGAACTCGAAGGCGATGTAACCGCCGCCGACGAAAGCGACCCGGCGGGGCATCTCGCCTAGCTCCAGGAAGCCGGTGCTGGTCGTCAGGTGCTCCTCACCTGGGATGCTCAGAGGCGCGTGCCGGGCCCCGGCGGCGATGACCACGTGGCTGCCGGCGTAGGTCTCATCTCCGGCACGCAGGCTGGCCGCATCCACGAAGCGGGCACGCCCGTGAACGGTGAGCATGCCCGCGTCCTTGAAGCTCTGATCCATGGCCGCGGGCACGCCATCGGTGAAGGTCCGCTTGAACCGGATCATCTCCGGCCATTCCAGCGCCGGAACCGGAGCGGACGGGCCCTTGCCTTGCATTCGCCGGGCCCAGTCAATGAGTTCGGAGACGCCGACGAGGACCTTCTTCGGGTCACAACCCCGGAGCTGGCAGGTGCCGCCGTACGGATCGGAGTCAACGACCATGACGCTCCAGCCCGCCTCCCGGCAGGGAAAGGCGACGCTTTGGGCCGCCGCGCCCGTGCCCACCACGATGAGGTCAACCTGAACAGTCATGGTCTATGCCTTTCACCGGGCCCGGCGGCGCGGGCAGGCTTCGTGCTCAACATTTGCTCCCTCTTCCTCTTGCAGCAATGACAAGTCGTACTGCTAGTGCGGAGCGACAGGCCGCTCCTCGCCGCCCGCGCTCATACGGGTGGGCCGGCGTGGGCGCACGCCGCCACCCTGCCACCGCGGCGGCGTGGCGTTTGTGGTGTTTATAGCGCTGGTGGCCGCCGGGTAGCCGCCGTCTGGGCATCCTGGGGCCCAGCCAGCCTTGCCGGGCTTGCGGCAGGCCCGGCCGCTGCGGTGCCTGCGGCGGATGACCAGGGCCGTGACCGCCGCCAGCACCCCGGCCCCCAGGCCGAGCACGCCCCAAGCCAGCGCCCCGGCCGCGGCCAGGGCCGCGATCAGCAGCGGCCCGCCGCAGCAGGCCAGCGGCACCAGTAGCCACAGCCCGCCCAGCCTGGGCCGCCCCACAGCCCTGGCATCCGTCCGCGAGGTGGCTAGCCGGCTCCCGCTTCTGGCTTGTGAGCACGCGGCCCGTGCCTCTGGGGCGGCTTCCTCAGCCACCGGTGAAGCCTTCCCGGTGCCCGTCGTGGTGACTCATGCCGGCCCAGGCCCAGGCTCAGGCGGCGCAGCAGGACAGCCAGGTCACGTCCCGGGTGAAGGCCTGAGCGGCGAGCTTGAGGGATTCGGCCGTGGTCAGGTAGGGGTGGAAGGTGGCGGCGAGCTCGGCGGCCGTGATGTGGTGGCGGATGGCCAGCACCGCGGTCTGGATC
>JAJYUU010000299.1 GCA_021792405.1 Actinomycetes bacterium | reverse complement strand
TTCCGACCGCGGATCGAGGCACCATGACCACGACCCGGCGCATGCTCGCGCCGCTGCGTCCCGCCGCACGCGTCCTGACCGGATCGACCTACGTGCTGCTCGGCCTGGACGCCTTCCGCGCGCCGGGTGTGCGCGTCGAGCAGGCAGGCCCGCTGCTGGCCGCGATGCGCAAGTGGGCGCCGCTGCCGGAAGACGACGAGCTCGTCGTGCGGGGTAACGCGGCCGTCCAGGTGGCGGCGGGAACGCTGCTGGCGCTGGGCATCGCGCCGCGGTTGTCCGCGCTGGCCCTGGCGGGCTCCCTGATCCCGACGACACTGGCCGGGCACGCGTACTGGACCATCGAGGACCCGGCCGCGCGCAAGATGCAGCGCATCCAGTTCCACAAGAACATGGCCATGATCGGCGGGCTGCTGTTCGCGGCGCTCGACGAGCCCTGAGCCCGGCAGGTGCCCGCGTCCGAGCTGACGCTGCAACTGCTCGGTGGCCCGTCGGGCGGCCCGGCCGGTGGCCTGTCGGGCGGCGCGGCCGGCAGCCTGTCGGGCGGCGAGCAGGCGGCCGAGCTTGAGGCTCTGCACGCCGAGGTATACCGGACGCTGCCGTACGCGGGCGATCTCGATCCCGGTCGGCTGGCCGGCCGGTTCGGGGTGCAGTGCCGCCAGCCCGGCTTCGTGCTCGCGGTCGCCCGCAGCGGCGGCTACCTGATCGGCTGCGCGACCGGACTGCCGCTGCGGCCGTCGACCTCATGGTGGCGGGGCCTGACCGCGCCACTGGCCGACGATGTCACCGCCGAGCCGCCAGGGCGCACGTTCGCGCTGCTCGAACTGATGGTGCTGGCATCGTGGCGACGGCAGGGCATCGGCCGTTCCCTGCACGACCTGATCTTGTCCGCTCGGCCAGAGGAACGGGCGACGCTGGTTGTCCCGCAGGGCGCCGCCGCGGCGCAGGCCGCGTTCCAGCGCTGGGGGTGGCGGAAGGTCGCGCGCACCCGGAGCCCGTCACCGCAGGCGCGCGCCTGCGACCTGCTCGTGCTGGACCTCGGCGAAGACGCCGGCCCGGCGGATGACCTGCCAGCGCTGCCTGCTCCCGACCAGCGCGGTGATCACTGATTGGATAGTGACCAGGTACATCAGCTGCCGGTAGACGACCTGCTGCAGCGGAAGCAGCCACAGGACCCGCAGCCGCTCTGAGTCAAGCCTCAGCGCGTAGCCGCCCGCGATGGCCTGCAACAGCATGAACGACAGCCAGAAGAGCCCTACCTGCAGCGGGTTGAGGAATAGCAGCCCGTAGATGGAGAAGACATCCACGACGGGCGCGATCAGTGGGAGCAAGACGTGAAACAAGGCCAGGTAGGTCAGGCAGTACCGGCCGAACCGGCCTGACTTGCCGTGTTCGATGACGGCCCTTCTATGCTTCCACATTGCCTGCATCGTGCCGTACGCCCAGCGGTAACGCTGTCGCCAGAGCTGGCGGAGCGTTGACGGCACCTCCGTCCAGGCGATGGCGTCGGGGCAGTACACGACCCGCCATGGCGACCGGCACAGTGCCATGGTCAGGTCGGTGTCCTCGGCAAGCGTCTGCGTGCTGATGCCGCCGACTGCCTCCAGAGCCGCCCGCCGGAAGGCACCGATGGCGCCAGGGACGGTCGGGATGATCCCGAGCATGTCGAACAAGCGCCGGTCCAGGTTGAACCCCATCACGTACTCGAGATGCTGCGAGCCGCCGAGGAAGCTGCGGCGGTTACCCACCTTGGTGTTGCCGCTGACCGCACCGACGTCGCTGGGAGCGATTGCCGCGACGAGGCGGCTGATGGTGGTCGGCTCGAAGACGGTGTCGCCGTCGACGAGCACCAGGATGTCGCTGCGGGCCTCGGCGATGCCCCGGCTCAGCGCCCCTGGCTTGCCCGTGTTGCGCTGGCTGATGACCCTGACGCCGCGGAGGCGGAGGCTCCGCGCGATCGCCGCGGTGTCGTCGGAAGACCCGTCGTCGACGACGATGATCTCGAGCCTGCCCCGGTAGTCACTGGCTGCCATCGAGCGGACCGTGGCCGCGATTCCGGCCGACTCGTTGTAAGCGGGAATCACCACCGACACGTCCGGCAGGAATCCTGGCCAGCCGGGGCGGGGGCGCTGGGTCCGGCGCAGGCTCTCTCGCCGCCGGTGCGCCCGTGCGAAGGCGAGCAGAACGAACAGCCTGATCACCAGCAGGACGCTGGCCGCGATCAGGAAGATGGCGAGTACGCCGATGGTGTGGTCGGCGGCTTCCTGGGTCCAGACCAGCACGAGACCCACAAGCCGCTGCCGCTCCGTGGCGCGGACGTCTCCGGACGGAAGGCCCAGGGCCTGGGTAACGGTGGTGAACCGGTACCCTTTGGCCCGCAGCCGCGTGATTATCTGAGGCAGCGCGGCCACTGTCTGGCTGCGGTTCCCGCCTCCGTCGTGCATCATGATGATGGCACCGCGCCCGCCTGAGGGCATCGCGGCGGCCACAATCTTGGCGACGCCGGGCCTGGTCCAGTCCCGCGTGTCGAGGGTGGTGAATACAACGAAGTAGCCATCACCGACGGCCTGCCTCGCGGCATGCCAATCCGCGGCAGTGATCGCGTCCGGCTCCGACGAATAGGGCATGCGGAGCAGCCGCGTGTGGATGTCGGCCGCGCCGGCCAGCGCGTTTTGCGTGAGCGTGAGCTCGAAGCCCTCGCGCCAGCCCGCGGTCGCGAGATTGGTGTGCGTGTAGGTGTGCGAGCCTACCTCGCAGCCCGCGCGCAGTTCAGCGCGTACCAGACCGGGGTAGCTCGCGA
>JAJYUU010000146.1 GCA_021792405.1 Actinomycetes bacterium | reverse complement strand
CATCACCCTTTTCATCACCATGGTCATTTACGCGCTGGAGAGCCTGGCGGTCAACGGTGCGATCAACTTCGGCGCCATGCACTTGAAAGCGGGCGACTGGGCCGGGCTGAACAGCCTGGCGTTCCCCCTGACCAGCGTCTCCGACGGAGTAGCGCTGGCCACGATCGGCCTGATCGCCCTGGTAGTCACGCTGATCGCCACCTTCAAGGACGGCTACATCTACTACGGGGGCTGCTCCCGGGTCGGCCACACGCTCTCCAAGCACGACCGCTACCTGCCAATGGCGTTCACCAGGCTGAGCGCGGATGGCATCCCGTGGGTTTCCAACATCCTGGTGCTGGTCGTCTCGGCCATCTACATCGTGCTGCTGCCCGCGTTCACCTCGCTGTTCCCGCTGGTGGCGAGTGCGCTCCTGCTCTCCTACGCCCCCGGCCCGCTGGCGCTGGCGATCTTCCGGCGCAAGAACCCGGACGAGCCGCGGCCCTACCGGCTCCCTGCCTACAAACTGCTCGCGCCATGGGCTTTCACCGTCAGCAGCGTGATGATCTACTGGGCGGGCTGGCACTCGGTGCGCGTGCTCATCCCCTCGGTGGCCATCGGACTGTTGCTGCTGTTCTTCTACGTCCCGCACCGCAGGCTGACCGCGGCCGACGTCAAGTGGGGCATCTGGATGCCGGCCTACCTCGGGTTCATCGTGCTGTTCTCCTACCTGGGCAGCACCCAGTTCGGCGGCTCCGGAAGCATCCCGTTCCCCTGGGACACCGTGGTCTTCGCCGGCATGTCGCTGATCTTCTACTTCATCGGCTACTACTGCGGCCTCCGGTACTCCGGAGACGGAGTGTTCGACGTCGAGATGGCCAAGGTGCCCGCGGAAGCCGAGGGCTCGTGACGGCTGCCTGACCACCAAGGAGAACCGCGATGACCTTGCAGCACATCGTGCTGTTCAGCTTTCCGCGCGAGTTGTCCGCGGCGGAGGCGACGCAGATGCGGGACATGGTGGCGTCATGGCCGGGCGAGATCGGCCTGATGACAAAGTGCCGTTTCGGCGCCGACCTGACCGGTGACCGCAACCGTGGCTACGCCTACTTGCTGTATACCGAGTTCGCGGACGTGGCGACGATGAACGCCTACCGGGCGCATCCGGTGCACGTGAAGTTCATGGACTGGCTTGCGCAGCACGACTGCACTCCCCTTGCCTTCGACTACCTGCTGGATGAGCAGACCGTGTTGATGCCGGAGCACGGGCCGGGCTGACGGAAGGCCTAACGGAGACCAGAGCCACGGCAGCCGACTGCGGGCAAGGTCTAACACGGCGCGCTCGTGACGCGGCCGGTACCAGATCGACGGGCAACCCTCGGTTCGGCACCGGACCCACAGGTGACCAAGCACACCGTGGGTCCGGGTACCCGGGCAGTCGCATGGCATCCAGCCCACTGTGACGCGCCCCGGCGCCCACGGGTGACCTGCCGGGCACCGCAACGGATAGCACCACCACTCCGGACGAACGACCGCGCTCATCCTCTTAGTAGAACACAGTTTCGATTAGAGTGCAGGGCGCGACTGTCAATGAGGCCGGCCTGCGGCTGCCGACGGCGGCAGGATCTAGGCTGCCGGCTATGACGCAGCCGCCGAGAGCCGATCCCCCGGATGAGCGCTTCGAGGTGCTCGGGCAGGTTGTCGAGCGGGCCGCGGTGCTGGAGATCGCCTTGCGGATGGCCTTCTGCACCCTCGTCGGCGGCGCCTACGCCGCAGTGGTCGCTAGCAGTCAGGAGACGCACTGGCTCATCGAGAACTGCGACGCGGTAGCGCGCCGGCACGCGGACCTGCCTGCCGGCCAGCGGGATGCTATCCGGATGGCGCTGCATGCCTGCCGCGAAGCCAACCGCGACCGGAACATGCTGGTGCACGAGGCCTGGGGCACCGAAGCTAGCGGCGCGCCGACCGCCCTGCAGAGCCTGCGGCGCAGTTACCAGGTCGCCGGCCGGAAGTGGACGGTCCCGCAGATCCGGGCCGCGGCGGAAGCGATCTCCAGCGCACAGCATGCGCTGCTGGCTGCCGTCGAGAATGCTTTCGGCCCTGGCTGCCTGGAAGCCGCAGGGCAACTGCTCGCCGAAGCGGCAGCCGAGCGCCACGGCTAGCTGCACGCTTAGCAGCCGCGGTTAAGCGCGCGGCTGGCACACTACCGAGCATGCAAACGTCCGTTGCCGATCACCCGCTCGTCGCGCACAAGCTCACTGCACTGCGTGACCGCGGCACCGACACCCCGACCTTCAGGCGACTTGCGTACGAGCTGACCACATTGCTCGGATACGAGGCAACGAGGAACGTAAGGGTCGAGCCCGTCCAGGTGGTCACGCCTGTGGCGCCGGCCCTCGGCGTGCGGCTGGCCAGGCCGGTCCCGCTGCTGGTACCGATCCTCCGGGCCGGCATCGGGATGCTGGATGGTCTCGCCAGCCTGCTGCCGCGCGCGGACATCGGATTCGCCGGGCTCGTCAGGAACGAGGAAACGCTGATTGCCTCGACCTACGCGACACGGCTGCCGGCCGACCTGACCGGACGGGACACGTTCATCCTGGATCCGATGCTGGCCACCGGCGGGTCGATGGAGACGGTCATCACGATGATGCTCGATCGCAACGCCGCGACAGTCACGGCGATCTGCCTGGTAGCAGCGCCGGAAGGACTGGCCAGGCTGGCCGCCGGGTTCCGGGATGGCAGCGTCCCGGTTCAGGTGGTGACCGGCGCCGTCGACGCCGGGCTCAACGACAAGGGCTATATCGTGCCCGGCCTGGGCGATGCCGGCGACCGGCTGTTCGGCAGTATCTAGGCGTGCGCAGCCGGCCCGCGAGCCGCAGTCAGTCATCGGCGGCAGGCTGTCGGCAACCGGCGGCCGGCGCTATTGTCCTGGTAGTCCCGCCCGCGGCTAGCCAGAGGGCGGATCTGCCTGACTCACCCGGAGGTTACTGGCGTGCGCACCTTTGCCAACCTGGACGAGTTCGTCGCGGTCAAGGGCGAGAGCCTCGGTTTCAGCGAGTGGCACAAGATCACCCAGGAGCAGGTGAACGCCTTCGCCGACGCCACCGGCGATCACCAGTGGATTCACGTTGATCCCGAGCGCGCGGCGAGCGGCCCGTTCGGCGGCACGATCGCGCACGGTTACCTGACCGTGTCGCTGCTGCCGATCCTTTCGATGGAGATCTTCCGGATCGAGAACCTGACCATGGGCATCAACTACGGCCTGGACCGGGTCCGCTTCCCGTCGCCGGTGCTGACCGGCTCGTCGATCAGGGCCGAGGCGACGCTGACCGACGTCAAACAGACCCAGCTCGGCTCACTCGCGCACGTGCGGATGCGGGTTGAGGTCGAGGGCCAGCAGAAGGCGGCCTGCGTAGCCGACACGCTGTCGCTGTTCGTGGCCTGACGCCGCTGGGCGACGTCCGTGTGCATCGCCTAGGGCGCGGGTGCGCCCGTAAAACCAGGCCGAACCGAAACCTGCGACGGGAGGCGCGCCGGATGCGGGCTAGCCCGGAGTCAGCCCGCAGCGGCCTCGCTGGTTCCCGCCCTCGTCGCCGGCTCCGGGCGCGCCCGGCTAGCTTCCGGATGCGCGACGCCCGTCGTGAGCGCCTGCTCGGCTGCGTCGACGACCCCGAGATCGGCCCGGACATGAAGCTCAGCCGCGGTGATGAGCAGCGACACGACGTCCGACGGCGACTGAGTCCTGGCCCCGGCGAGGCTGCGCAACTCCCGCAGCAGGTGCGCCCGCTGGCGACGCAGTACGCCGTCGAGGGTCTGCTGGTCCCCGGCGTGCGCGGCAGCCATCAGCGTGAGGAAGAAGTCATCCCGGTAACCGCGCTGGCGGGCGCTCGGCTCCGAGAGCCATCGGTCTAGCTCGCTCCGTCCGGCGGGCGTCAGGTGATGAACGACACGGTCGGGCTTGACCTGCTGCGGCCGCCGCTCCGATTCGATCAGCCCGTCCCGGCTGAGCCGGTCGAGTATCTGATACAGATGCCCGATGTTCAGGCCGCCCCACTGATCGCCGACGGGATCACAGTAGCCCATCTGCTGTGCATCGTGCTTGCCGCCCACCTGCCCGCCGAGGAGTAACCAGATAACTGATCCGGCCGGCGGCCATGCTGCGATCGAGTTGCACGACATCTGCAAGAGTTACGGGATCGGCAACGACCGGCAGGTCCGCGCTGCCGACGATGTCAGCCTGAGCGTCGGCGCGGGCGGGTAGCTGCCGGTCAGCGTGATGTCGTCGACGATGGCTCCATCGCGGAGCCTGATTAGCCGCGGCGTCGACTACATCGCCGTCGTGGCCACCGTCGCGCTCGGCGTACTAGCCGTCGCCGACGTCATCTCCCTCAACATCCGGGAACGCGCCGCCGAACTCGCCGCCATCCGCGCATTCGGCTGGCCCGAGTCCGCGCTCAGCCGACTGGTCGTCACCGAAGGCGCCATCATCGGCCTCACCGGATCGGCGGCCGGAGCTGCCCTCGGCCTCGCTGCCGCCTCGCTCTTCGCTGGCCAGCTACTCGCCACCCTCTACCTGGTCGCCGGCGTCGCCGCAACAGCCGGCGTCCTGATCACCGCCACTGCAGCACTCCTGCCAGCCCAGGCACTACGCCGCCTGCCCGCCGCGCACCTGCTCGCGCAGGAGTAACCAGCGCGACCGCTACCCTAGGCCAGCATGACCCTCGATCCGTTTGCGGCCGCTGCGGCAAGTGCCGCGCAACTCGCCCAGCTGACCGGCAAGTCCCGCCATGACGTGGCGGTCGTGCTCGGCTCCGGCTGGTCGGCCGCGGCCGGCGCACTCGGCCCGGCGGATGCCGAGCTCACCTTCGCCGACTTTGGCGGCGTGCCCGCGCCCACGGTTGCCGGTCACGAGCCGTTCGTCCGGTCCGTCGGCATCGGCGGGCGCGACGCGCTTGTCTTCCTCGGCCGCGCGCACTTGTACGAAGGGCACTCGCCCGACACGGTCGTGCACGGCGTCCGCACCGCGATCGCGGCCGGCTGCCAGACGGTAGTGCTGACCAACGCGGCCGGGGCCATCGACCTCCGTCTGCGGCCCGGTCAGCCGGTGCTGCTCAGCGACCAGCTCAACCTGACCGGCGTCTCCCCGCTGACCGGCCCGCCGCCGCCCGATGGCTACCCGTCCAGGTTCACCGACCTGACCGCGCTGTATCCGGTCGCGCTGCGGGCGGCGGCACGGGCGCACCGGCCGGACCTGGCCGAGGCTGTGTACGCGGGGCTGCCCGGCCCTCAGTACGAGACCCCGGCAGAGATCCGCATGCTTGCCGCGGCCGGCGCCGGGCTGGTCGGCATGTCCACCGTGCTGGAGGCGATCGCGGCGAAGCACCTCGGCGCAGCAGTCCTCGGTATCTCGCTGGTCACTAACCTGGCAGCCGGGCTGTCGGCACAGCCGATCGAGCACGCCGAGGTGGTGTCGGCGGGCGCCCGAGCCGCCGCGTCACTGGGCGAGTTGCTCGCGTCGATCATCCGCGGCTTGCGCTGATGACGCTTGCGGCTGGCCTCCGCGAGCAGGTACTGACCTGGATCGCGGCCGACGTCAGCGAGCAGGACAAGGCCGAACTCACCGCGCTGCTCGCCGACGACTCGCCGGCTGCGGCGGCAGAGCTCGCCAGCAGGTTCGCCGGGCGGCTGCGCTTCGGCCCGGACGGCCTTCGCGGGCCTGCCGCGGCCGGGCCGCGCCGGATGAACCGCGCGACAGTGACGACCACGAGCGCGGCGGTGGCAGGCTGGCTGCTGGACCGCGCACCCGGTGCAGCCACTGCGGGTGTCGTGATCGGCCGCGACGCGGCTCGCGTCAGCGCAGCGTTCGCCGCGCAGGCGGCCGGTGTTTTCGCCGGCGCAGGCATCCGTGTACGCCTGCTGGCGGGCGGTCAGCCAACCCCGTTCCTGTCCTTCGCCGTTCGTTTCTTCGGTGCCGCCGCCGGAGTCATGATCACCGCCGGCCTCGGCCCGGCCGCTGACAGCCGCTATCGGGTGTACGACGGGGATGGTGCGCGGCTCGCGCCGCCTGGCGATGCCGACATCGACGCGGCGCTGACCATGCTCGGGCCGCTTCCCGACATCGCGATCGCGCCATCCGGCAGTCCGCTGATCAGCGCACACGGCGACGAGGAAGCGCGAGCATACCTCGACTCGGTCTGCGCGACGGCCGGCCAGGCGCCGCCGAGCGCGGCCTGGCTCCGGTTCGCCTACACGCCGCTGCACGGGGTGGCTGGAGCGCTGGCGCTGCGTGCGTTCGAGCAGGGCGGCTACCCTGCGCCCGATGTGGTCGCGTCGCAATTGCAACCCGATCCGGACGTCCCGTCCCGGCCGGCCGGGGACCTAGCGGAGCCGGGCGCGCTCGATCTCGCGATTGCGCTGGCCCGGCGGTCGTCCTGCGACCTTGTCCTGGCAACCGACACTGATGGCGGCCGACTGGCGGTCGCGGTGCCGGACGCGGCCGCGCCGGGCGGCTACCGGCAGCTCACCGCCGATCAGCTTGGCGCGCTGCTGGGCGCGTTCGTACTTGGCAGGATGGCAGCCGAGCCAGGCGTCGTCATGTCGCAGCAGCTTGTCGTCAGCACTGTCGTCTGCGGCTCGCTGCTGCCGAAGATCGCGGCCGCGGCCGGAGCCCGGCACGTGCTGGCACCGATCGGGTCGGAACGCCTCGTCCGCGCCGCTGACTTGCGACCGGATGCGCGGTTCGCGTTCGGCTATTCGGAGGAAGCGAGCTACGCGCTTGGCGGGGCGGTGCCGGACTGCGATGGCATCTGCGCCGGGCTGGCCGTCCTCCGGCTGGCCGCCATAGCCAGGTCCGTTGGCGAGTCGCTCCAGGACGCCTATGACGCGCTTGAGGCTGCGCACGGCGTGCACCTGACCGCCCGGCTAGCCTGGCCGGGCAGGGCCGCCGTCGACGTGATGTCCCGGCTGCGCACAGCCGGCCCGGCCGAGCTTTCCGGCCAGCCGGTCATCCGGATGACCGATTACACCGGCGGCAGCTGGGAACTGCCGTCTGCCGACATGATCAGTTACGAGCTGCCCGGAGCGCGCGTCGTCGTCGGGCCGGCCGACGGTGAGCCGGAGATCACCGCCTACCTGGAAGTCGTCGAGCAGGTGAGCGGCCGCTCGCTGGCAACGGCCCGGCAGGCGGCGCACAGCCGGCTGGAACGGCTGCGGCTGGCCGTCGCCGACTTGCTGGGCTGAGGTCAGGCGAGATCATGGTAAGTTGCCCGGCGGCGTGGCGGATGGCAAGCTCGTAGGCATGGCAAGCTCGGGGCACGGCGACTCCGTCGACCGGCGCGAACACTCGCATGACCACCATGTGCACGACGACAGCTGCGCGGTGGCGCACGGCACGGTCCCGGCGCCGGCGCAGGACAAGGTGCTAGCCGCGGTCTTCGCCACGCCGGTCGCGAGCTACCTGCTCCGCTACGGCGCCGACGCAGGATACCGGGCAGTGCTGGTAGAGCCGGACCCGGAGCGAGCGAAGGCCGCCCCGGCCGGCGACTTCGAGCTTGCTGACAGCCTGGACGGCCTCGTTGCCGGCCGCACCGATGTCGTCGTCACCGATCATCACCGGCCCGAGCTCGGCATCCAGCTGCGCGATGCGCTGGCAGCGGGCGCGCGCTGGGTTGGCATCATGGGCAATCCGCGGCATGAAGCGCCGCATGTCGCAGCGCTGACCGAGCTCGGCGTACCGGCCAGCGAGATCAGCAGGGTGCACCGGCCGATCGGCGTGAACATCGGCTCACGCACTCCCGCGGAGATCGCCATCGCGACAGTGGCCGGGCTCATCGCCGACCGCAACGGCAAGCCCGGCGGCTTTGCCTTCTGAGCCGTCCTTACCGTCTGAGCCGTCGCGGGAGGACGGATGCCTGAGGGGACCGGTCACCCCGGAACTCCGCTCGCGAGCAAGCTCGGCATCGGCGAAGGCGACGAGGTTGCCCTGATCGGCGCACCCGAGGCGTTCGAGGACACGCTCGCCGAACTGCCCGACGTCGCCAGGCTGCATACCGACCTGTCGGACGACGCGCACTACGACGTCATCGTGGCCTTCGTCACCCGCCGTGCTGAGCTGGAGGCAGAGCTGCCGAGGCTACGCGCCCGGATGGCTCCGGCATGCGGACTATGGATCGCCTGGCCCAAGCGGACGAGCAGGGTGCCGACAGATGTAACCGACCAGGCGATCCGGGATATCGTGCTGCCGACCGGGCTGGTGGACAACAAGGTATGCGCGATCGACGACACCTGGTCCGGGCTGCGCCTGGTGATCCGCCGGGAGCTCCGGACCTGAATTCGTCGGCAACAGGCAGCGCAGATCCCGCTGTGCGGGCAGGCGCGGGCGGCTCTTGCTACTCGACCAGCAACTCGCCCTCAAACGTCCCGAGATCTTCCCGGTACAGTTCCAGGCCGACACCATTGGGGTCGCGGAAGTACATGCTGTTGTCAGCGCCGCGGTCCGGACCGAGGTAGTCGATCCCGGCAGCGTCGAGTTTCTCCTTCGCCGCCGCGAACTGTGCGGCCGACACCGAGATTGCCAGATGCTGCACGCCGCCGATGGTCTCCTGCCAGGCCGGATGGTCATGGCCGGGAAAGTCAAAGAAGCCGAGCAGGTTGTGGTTGCCGATGTCGAAGAAGAAGTGGTTGGAGCCGGCATAGTCGCGGTTCTCCACCAACTCGACTAGCGGGAAACCAAGGAACTCCTGGTAGAACTCGATCGTCTCTTCCGCGTCCTTGCAGATCAGCGCGAGGTGATGCACCCCGCTGACGGTCGACGGCGGACGGTCGGCCAGCGGGCGCAGATACTGCTTGCGCAGCTCCTCCCGACGGGCACGGACGCGGGCAAGCTCCTCGCCTTGTGGCTGTGGCATTGGCTGACTCCTTATCTCCGTCACCAGTCTGCCAGTCAAAGCTCAGGCGTCGGCACAAAGGCAGGTCCGCCGACGACTGTTCGGGCGCATCGGCAAGGCGCCGGCCCGCCTCGAGCGGGGGCTGCCGCCGCGACGTGACCGCAGCGCAAACGCCTCGTGCCCTGTCCCGGAAACGGGACAGGGCACGAGGCGCTCGGTTTGTCACTGTGGTGGAAGCCGGCTGGCCAGACCGCCTGTCGCAGCTGACCAGCCGGAGTCATATGGGAGGGACGTCACGGTGCGTGACGAGAGTCTGACGCTGCGCTACCGAGGCTGGTTTCATCATGTGACGCAGATCACTGTTGCGTGAGCTCAACTTGGCATTCCGTTGACCGCGACGGCACCATATGTGGGCTTTAGTAGGATTCTCGTTCGTCATCGGGAATGTTGCGCGTTCAATCAACGTTCCTCGCAGCGGGCCAGCAGCGCAGGCGGCGCCGGCAGCCCAGGCAGACTAGTAAGCGGAGGACGACATGCCAGCGGTGACAGTCGAGGACATCCTGGTGCTCCCGCGCATCAGCGAGCCGGACCAGGCGACGGCAGTGGATCGGCCTGTCCTTTCGGTCACGACAGCCCCGTCAGCGTTCGAGGGCGAGGGCTTCCCGGTCCGCCGTGCCTTCGCCGGCGTCGAACTGCAGGCCCTGGATCCCTTCATTCACATGGACCAGATGGGCGAGGTCGACTACGCGCCGGGCGAGCCGAAGGGCACATCCTGGCACCCGCACCGCGGCTTCGAGACCGTCACCTACATCATCGACGGCGTCTTCCGCCATCAGGACTCCAATGGCGGCGGCGGCCTGATCACCAACGGCGACACGCAGTGGATGACCGCCGGCGGGGGCATCCTGCACATCGAGGAGCCACCCGAGGACCTGGTGATGAGCGGCGGCCTGTTCCATGGCTTCCAGCTCTGGGTGAACCTGCCGTCCCGGCTCAAGATGGCCCCGCCGCGTTACCAGGACATCCGCGCCGGACAGGTGGCGCTGCTCAGTTCCGCCGACGGCGGCGCGCTGGTGCGCGTCATTGCCGGCGAGCTTGACGGGAACGCTGGCCCGGGCGTTACCCATACCCCGATCACCCTTCTGCACGTGACCGTGGAGCCGGGCGCCGAGTTCCGCCTGCCCTGGCGGCCCGACTTCAACGCGCTCGGCTACGTGCTGGCCGGCTCGGGGACGGTTGGCGCCGGCCGGCGCCCGGTGAAGACTGGTCAGCTCGCCGTGTTCGGCAAGGGTGACGTGCTGACGCTCGGCGCGCAGCGGATCATGGACGGCCCGAGTGAGAAGCTGGACGTGCTGGTCCTCGGCGGGCAGCCGATCCGCGAGCCGGTCGCGGCCTACGGTCCGTTCGTGATGAACACCAGGGCGGAACTCGTCCGGGCCTTCGAGGACTATCAGGCCGGCCGGCTTGGCACGATCCCGGCCGTGCGCAGGCCGCTGCCGAACGACCCCCGGCCGGGCCATGACGTCCTGTAGCCAGCACGCAAAGCCGTGCTGCGCCGCCGCCCGGGACAGCGCAGCACGGCTCTCGCCACCGCGACCTAGCTGAGCTCGCGCACCCTGCGCGCCTCGAAGGTGAAGCACCCGAACCCGACGGCCCTGCCGTGCACCAGTGCCACCGCCGGGTCGGCGAGCATCTCGGCCAGCGCTGACTCGACCGGCACCGGATTGCCGTCTGGATCCGCCGCCACCAGCCGCCCGCCCAGGATGTGGCCGTCGGCGTGGTAGGCGCGCAGCACCCGAGCGCTGGTCGCGAACGCCGCCGGATACCCGGTCCCGGCTGGCCCGTCGCACTCCGCCGGATGGATGAAGACCGGCCCGACCTCGTCGTACGGGCCTGGCCGCGCGCCGGTCTCGCGGGCCCACCGGCGCAGCGGCGCGTAGGACACCAGCGCCACCTGCTCGCCGGGCCTGATGCGCCGCAGGCAGCAGCGCAGCGGTGAGCCGCCATCAGGATCGGTGCGCACGACCGGAGCGTTGCCTGCATCGTCCGCGCTGCGCAACTCGGCGAGCACGGCAGGCGCGATAGCGCGCACTTCAAAACTCGTCCTTGAGTGTTCCAGTGTTCTCATAACCCCAGGATCAATGCCGGGAACGCGCAGTGCTGGCGAGATCGCGACGGCAGGCCCGCGGCCCGCCGGCCGGTCGGCCCATACCCCGGCAACCTGGTAGGAGGCGAGCCCGGCGACGGTGCCGGCCAGTAGCACGATGCCGAGCGACGTCGCGTTGCCGCCGATGCCGAGTACCGCGAACGCCATCGCGACAGGCACGAACGCCGAGCCCAAGGCCGACGTGGTGGCCGCTAGCCAGAGCAGCCGGAACTGCCGGACCGCCAGCGGCCCAAGTAGAACCGAGCGCTGCACCCGGGCAGCGTACCCGTGGTCCCAGGTCGGCCTGCCACTGAGTTTCGCGGCCGGGTCACGAGGGCTGGCCGGACGCCCCGTGCAGCGCTCCTAGCCGCATGGCAGATGGATCAGGTCGTGGCCGGCTCGGCCGCCAGCCGCCGCAATGCGCTGCGCACGACCTGCGGATCGTAGGTGCTCCAGTACGGCGGCAGCGACGCCCGCAGGAAACCGCCGTACCGGGCGGTCGCCAGCCGCGGGTCCAGGATGGCGATCACCCCGCGGTCGTCGACGGTCCGCAACAGCCGGCCGGTGCCCTGCGCCAGCAGCAGTGCCGCCTGCGACGCCGCCACGGCCATGAAGCCATTACCGCCGCGCGCGGCGACCGCCCGCTGCCGGGCCGAGGCGAGCGGGTCGTCCGGCCGCGGGAACGGGATCCGGTCGATCGCGACTAGCTGGAGCGAGCGGCCTGGCACGTCGACGCCCTGCCAGAGCGACAGCGTGCCGAACAGGCAGCTCACCTCGTCCGCGGCGAACTTGCTGACCAGCAGGCCGGTCGAGTCCTCACCCTGGCACAGCAGCGGCACGCCGATCTCGCCGCGCAGCGCGTCGGCGGCCTGCCGCGCTGCCCGCATCGAGGAGAACAGCCCGAGAGTCCGTCCGCCGGAAGCCTCGATCAGCTCGCGCAACTCGGTCAGGCACGCCTCGGACAGGCCGTCGCGGCCCGGCGGCGGAAGCTGCCTCGCAATGTAGAGGATCGCGCTGCGGCGGTGGTCGAACGGCGAGCCGACGTCGAGCCCGGTCCAGTCCAGCCCGTCAGCCGGCCCGTCTGCACCGGCATCGCCGCCGTCCTCAGCCGACGTCGCGGCCTGCGCAGCGCGGTCGGGCATGCCCGGCTGCGGCAAGCCCCACTGCCGCGCTAGTGGCTCGAATGATCCGCCGAGAGTGAGCGTCGCCGACGTCAGTACCACCGTGCGAGGCTTGAACAGCCGCTCCGCGAGCAGCGTGCCAACCTGCAACGGCGCCACCCGCAGGGTGTCCGGCCGGGAGGGCTCCTCCCCGGCCGGCCGGTCCAGCCACACGACCTCGGGCCTGGCCGCGATCTGCTCGGCGTAGGCGGCGATGATCCGGGTGGCGTTCTCCGCCACCTCGTCCAGCGCCACGGTCGCGACTCTGGTAGCCGTCAGCCGCTCGGCGTCGTCGTCGCCGCCGGACTGGCTGCGCAGGTCAGCCGCGCACGCCGCGGCCGCGTCCCTGACGACGGTGAGCGCCTCCTCGACCTGCTCGGACAACACGTCGAGACGGCCGGCCGGGGTGTCGGCCAGCGCCAGCTCGAGGCCTTCGGCCGCGGCACGCAGCCGGCCGGTCAGCTCCTCCGCCGCCAGCCTGCCGCACCGCCGGGCCGCCGCGTCGGCGGCTGCCGCGGACAGCTCGCCTGATGCCACGCTGGTGACCCGGTCGACCAGGTCGTGCGCTTCGTCGATGACCACGACATCGTGCTCGGGCAGCACGATGTTGTTCTCGAGCGCGTCGATGGCGAGCAGCGCGTGGTTAGTCACCACGAGGTCCGCCTCGCCGGCTGCCTCGCGTGCCTGCTCGGCGAAGCACTGGCTGCCGAATGGGCACTTCGCCGCGCCGATGCACTCCCGCGCGTTGACCGACACCTGCCGCCAGGCACGGTCGTCCACGCCGGGAACGAGCTCGTCCCTGTCCCCGCTGCCGGTCGTCGCCGCCCACTCGTGCAGCCGGGTCACCTGCCGCCCGATCGCCGACACCGATCGCGCATCGAACAGCGAGTCCGCGGGCTCGTCCTGCGCGCTGCCGTGCACCTTGTTCAGGCACAGGTAGTTCCGCCGGCCCTTGAGAATCGCGAATACCGGCTCCCTGCCCACCAGGTCCGTCAGCGCCGCCGACAGCCGGGGCAGGTCGCGCTCGATGAGCTGGCGCTGCAGCGCAATCGTGGCGGTCGAGATCACGACCGTATGGCCCTGCTCGGCCAGTGCGTGCCGCACCGCGGGTACGAGATAGGCCAGCGACTTGCCCGTTCCCGTCCCGGCCTGCACGGCCAGATGCCGCCGGGCCTGGATCGCCCGCAGGACCGCTTCGGCCATCGCGACTTGTCCCGGCCGCTGCGCGCCGCCGATCCCGGACACCGCCGCCTTCAACAGGACGTCGATCTCGGGCAGCTCAGTGGGCACTAGTGCACGCTATCGCCTGCCGGGCGCGAGCGCGGAACAGCCGCGCTCAGCTGTGGATGAGCTGAGCTGTGGATGACCGGCCCTGGAGCCCGGCTTGTCAGCTGCTGACGTCGGCCGAGGTCAGCTTCGCCCAGGCGACCGAACCGAAGATCACTGCGTACACCGCGAACGAAACCAGCCCGTGCTCCACGCCGGACCAGTCGGTCGGCGACCGGAACAGCCCGTACCAGCTCAGCCAGTAGTGCGTCGGCAGGTAGGCGTGAATCGCCGATAGCTGCGGCACCTGATCGCAGATCTCGCTGGCGACGGTGAGGATCAGGACCCCGGCGATGGCGCCCACCGGATGCTGAGTCAGCGTGGAGGCGGCCAGCCCGGCCGCGCTGAGTGAGGCCATCGCGGCAGCGGCGAAGATGGCGACCGCCAGCACCCGCAGCACGCCAGCCCCGAGCGAGACGGTCGTGCCCGACAACAGCGTGACCTGGCCGACATGAAACAGGATCAGGCCCATGACCAGCGAGGAGACCGCGACAAGCAGGCATGCCGCCAGGCTGAACACGACGATCGCCGCGTACTTGACGGCGAGCAGCCTGGTCCGGCCGGCCGGGACGGTGAGCAGGCCGCGCAAGGTGCCGAGCGCGGCCTCGCCCGCGATCGCGTCGCCGGACACCACTGCTGCGCTCAGCGGCAGCAGCAGCA